>NZ_JBFUIJ010000040.1:0-60528 GCF_056401935.1 Mucilaginibacter sp. P4_D1 | reverse complement strand
CGGCGTACCCGATGAARCATATCCACCACGGCCATAACCGCCGCCGTATCCATAACCGCCGCCATAAAGGCCACCGTATCCATAACCGCCACCGAAACCGCCGTAACCATAACCGTAGGGGTAGCCATATCCTAAACCAAGGCCCCAGCTACTGCCATAGCCGTAACCATAGCCAACGCCCCATCCGCCGTAAGCATAAGGCGAGTAGCCATAACCATAAGGGCCATAATTAAAGCCTAAGCTAAAACCACCATTGTAATAGGGGTTGCTGTAGCCGTAATATAAATTATCATAATAACTAAACGGAGAGTAATAACTGAAACGGTTTATACGCGACGAATAATCATCATAGTAAAAATAATCGTCGTCATCTTCCTGCTGCACCTGTTGGTTATCAGCGTCAGTTTGGTTGTAAACAGGCTGCACGGCATAAATAGGCTCATCTCCTGCTTTCGCATTCGAAAAGTATACATCGTCGTTACTTACAGTGGTAGCGAGTTTTTGAGTGGAGCAGGAACTCAGTGCCAGGGCGCTGATCAGAAAAATTCCTATTGCAATATTCCGTTTCATATGCAGGTTTGTAAAAGTTCGGGTTCGAATAAGTTTTAAATTTATAAATTTGGGCGCAATATACAATAATTGCAAAGTCAAAAATTCTATTCCAATCAATATGAGCAAAGGTGTTATCAGTAAAGACGAAGATTATTCGCAATGGTTTAACGACTTAGTAATTAAATCTGACATGGCCGAATATTCGCCGGTTAGGGGCTGCATGATCATTAAACCGTACGGCTATTCTATATGGGAAAAAATACAGGCCGTGCTTGACGGCATGTTTAAAGATACCGGGCATAGCAATGCCTATTTTCCGCTGTTAATACCCAAATCCTTTTTCAGCAAAGAGGCCAGCCACGTTGATGGTTTTGCCAAGGAGTGCGCTGTTGTTACCCACTACCGCCTTAAAAACGATGGTAATGGCAATATTATAGTTGATGAGGATGCCAAACTGGAAGAAGAGCTGATCATTCGCCCAACATCAGAAACCATTATCTGGAATACGTATAAAGGCTGGATCCAGTCATACCGCGATTTGCCTATCCTGGTTAACCAATGGGCCAACGTAATGCGTTGGGAAATGCGTACCCGTTTGTTTTTGCGCACCAGCGAGTTTTTATGGCAGGAAGGCCACACCGCCCATGCTACAGCCGAGGAAGCGATAGCCGAAACCGAGCAAATGCTGAACGTATATGCCGATTTTGCCGAAAACTGGATGGCACTGCCGGTAGTAAAAGGCCGCAAAACAGCTAACGAGCGTTTTGCAGGGGCTTTAGATACTTATTGTATTGAGGCTTTAATGCAGGATGGTAAAGCCTTACAGGCAGGTACATCGCACTTTTTGGGGCAGAATTTTGCCAAAGCCTTTGATGTAAAGTTCACCAATAAAGAAAATAAGATAGAACATGTTTGGGCAACCTCATGGGGCGTATCAACGCGCTTGATAGGCGCTTTAATTATGGCCCACAGCGACGATGCCGGCCTGGTATTGCCGCCAAAACTGGCGCCTATACAAGTTGTGGTTGTGCCTATTTACAAGCACCAGGAAGAGCTGGACAATATATCGACTTATGTAGATTCTTTAAAGAAAGAACTAAAGGCCAAAGGTATTTCTGTGAAATTTGATAACCGCGATACCCATCGCCCGGGAGCAAAATTTGCCGAGTACGAGTTGAAGGGCGTACCATTGCGTGTAGCCATTGGAAGCCGCGATATGACAAACGGAACCGTTGAACTGGCCCGCCGCGATACCAAAACCAAGAATACCGTTAACCAGGAAGGTTTGGCCCAACATATTGAAGCTTTGTTAGAAGAAATTCAGAACAACATCTATAAAAAAGCTTTCGATTTCCGCGCCGAAAACATAACCGAGGTTGATACCTACGAGGAGTTTAAACGCATGCTTGATGAGCAACCAGGCTTTATAAGCGCCCACTGGGACGGAACCCCGGAGACCGAGCAAAAGATAAAAGAGGAAACTAAAGCGACAATCCGTTGCATACCTTTGGATAATAAGCAGGAAGAAGGTAAGTGCATTTTGACAGGTAAGCCCTCTACGCAGAGGGTTCTGTTTGCACGGGCTTATTAGGCTGGTGAGTGGTTGATTGGGTTGATTAAGTGAGTGGTTATATTTGGAGAGCAGTTGATTGGGTTGATTAAGTGAATGGTTATATTTGTATAAATTCATGCCAACTACTCACCCAATCAACCACTCACTAATCACTTGACAATGGCCTCGTTCACGGATCTTGAGACATGGAAACAAGCAAGAAAGATCAGAAATGTAATATCCAGACTTGTTAAAAACTTTCCTGCTGAAGAAAAGTATCGGTTAACAGATCAAATCATACGCTCTTCACGTTCTATAGGAAATAATTTAGCCGAAGGACACGGTCGGTTTCATTACCAGGATAATATTCGCTTTTGCATTATGGCGAGAGGTTCGTTAACTGAAACACTCGATCATTTGATGATAGCACTTGATGAAGATATTATAACAAACGATATATTACAATCATTTCAGGCAGAATACGATAGTTGCCTGAGATTAATAAATGGTTATATTCAATATTTAAAGAGCAAAAAAGGGGAGGGTTAGTGAATGGAGAATGGTTGATGGAGTGAGTAGTTGATTAAGCGATTGGTTAATAGGGATTTATGTAAAGATAACGACTCGCTTAATCAACCCAATCAACCATTCACCAAAAGACAACCACTCACCAAAACACAACCACTCACCTAATCAACCCAATCAACCACTCACCTAAAAATGAAATTCGCAACTAAAGCAATACACGCAGGGCAGGAGCCCGATCCAACTACCGGTGCTATCATGACGCCGATATACCAAACATCTACCTATTGGCAAAAATCGCCGGGAGATAATAAGGGATATGAATACTCGCGTGGTACAAACCCAACCCGTAAAGCGCTTGAGGGCTGTTTGGCTGCATTGGAAAATGCCGAGTTTGGTTTGGCTTTTTCAAGCGGAATGGGCGCGACTGACGCCGTGATGAAACTATTACAGCCCGGCGACGAGGTGATTACCGGAAATGACCTGTATGGTGGTTCGTACCGGATTTTTACCAAAATATATGCTCACTACGGCATTAAGTTTCATTTTTTGGATCTGTCTGATCCCGAAATTGTTGCCGAGTACACCAACTCATACACTAAACTGGTTTGGATAGAAACACCTACCAACCCAACCATGCAAATTGTAGATATTGAGGCCATAGGCAAAATTACCAAAGAGAAAAATTTGCTGTTTGTGGTAGATAATACTTTTGCATCGCCATACCTGCAAAACCCTATCGACCTTGGGGCCGACCTGGTAATGCACTCCGTAACCAAATACATTGGTGGCCATAGTGATGTTGTAATGGGCGCCCTGATGACGAACGACGAGGACCTGTACAAAAGACTTTGGTTTATTTACAACGCCTGTGGTGCCACACCGGGCCCAATGGACAGTTTCCTGGTGCTTAGGGGCATTAAAACCCTGCACCTGCGCATGAAGGCGCATTGCGAAAACGGTCGCTTAGTAGCCGAGTTCCTGAAAATACACCCCAAAGTAGAGAAAATTTACTGGCCGGGCTTTACCGATCATCCAAATCACGAAGTTGCCAAAAAGCAGATGCGCGATTTTGGCGGCATGATCTCTATCGTATTGAAAGATGCCGACCTGCAGGAGACCTTCCGCATCGCATCTTCATTTAAAGTATTTGCCCTTGCAGAGTCATTAGGCGGTGTGGAATCCCTGATTAACCACCCCGTAAGCATGACCCATGGATCTATCCCCAAAGCCGAACGCGAAAAAGCCGGCGTGGTAGATAACCTGCTGCGTTTAAGCGTAGGCGTAGAGGATATTGAAGATTTGCTGGAAGATTTGAAACAAGCGCTTTCTTAGTAGCAAGTAGTTAGTATCAAGTATCAAGATTTTTGGCTCCGGTCTAATATTTTGTACTTGATACTTGATACTCGCTACTTGATACTATTTATGGAAAATCTTCAATCCTTCCTCGACGCTAAAGTTGCCCAATACAACCGCCCGGAGTTTATTGAGAACGACCCTATAGTAATCCCGCACCTGTTCAGCAAAAAACAGGATATCGAGATCATGGGTTTTTGGGCAGCTACCCTGGCCTGGGGGCAGCGGGTTACCATCATTAAAAAGTGTAAAGAACTTATTACGTTGATGGATGGGGCACCCTATGATTTTATCATCAACCACGAAGAACCAGATCTTAAGAAGCTGCTGAGCTTTAAGCACCGCACTTTTAACGATATCGATACATTGTACTTCATCAGCTTTTTCAGGTATCATTATGAAAATTTTGATTCGCTTGAGGACGCATTTATGCCCCCTAACCCCCTAAAGGGGGAACAACGGGCGGCTAACAAAAAAACTCCCCCTTTAGGGGGTTGGGGGGCTGAAGATCATCTCAATCAATTCCGAAGTTATTTCTTTTCCCTGCCCGATTACCCTCATCGCACCAAAAAACACGTATCCTCTCCATCGCAGAAATCAACCTGTAAACGGTTGAATATGTTTTTACGCTGGATGGTTCGTAAAGACGATAACGGCGTTGATTTCGGAATCTGGAACCGGATCAAACCTGCCGACCTGATTTGCCCGCTCGATCTGCATGTAGACAGGGTTTCCCGCAAACTGTTACTCATCACCAGGAAACAAACCGACTGGCAAACTGCCCTTGAACTAACAGAACGCCTTAAACAATTTGATCCGCTCGATCCGGTGAAGTATGATTTTGCCCTGTTTGGTTTGGGCATTGAGGAACGGTGGGGCGTGCAGTTTTAGGCCCCCATTTTAATTCGCCGCCTTTTTGATGCCAAAATCTATTAAGGTTATCTCGTCGCTTCTTATCTTTCTGCCTTTCAATTCCTCATAAAAACCGATGATGTCGCTTTTTTTGATGCCTGATTTACTAAGCGCATATGCCCATTTTATAACTGCAATTTCCCGGTTGGTAGCATAAATGTTATCTTTTGTACTTGCGCCCGTTTGAATCCTTTGGCCATCATATTCATGCCCTTTTATAGGCGTCCAAAAATCAAACCTGCCACCATCTTTTGATTCGGCTAAAATTTTGCTTTTAACGTCTGCAGTAATAGTTGCAGAAGTATCTGTGTCATTTGTTTGGGCAAAAGCCGTTGTTATGGTTGTTAAAAGACCAATGGTAACGATTGTTTTCAGGAGGTGTTTAAATATCACCTTTTTATGGAGGTTACTCATGCTTTTTTATTTTAAAAATACAAAGTTAAATACAATATAACGGTTGAGGTAGTGCGATTTTATTGATTAACTGATTTTAATTTCTTGCTATCATTCTGATAAAACCTATCAAAATGATAGGTTTTTCGATTTTTATAAATTCATAAATTTACAGCCAATTATCTGTAATACAGATTTTTAGTTTTTCTAATCGCCCTGTAGGCATATGTTTTGAATACGAGGGTTCGTTATTAAAAACAGTTTATGGTGATAGTATTTCTTTGTTGCGGCGGTCAACATTCAATGTGGCTACAAAAAATATCCCTGGCAACAGTACTGTCACCTTTTCAATCCCCTAATTTTTTTATTTATTAAATGAACTCACACGTTAAGCACCTCACATTTGCGGGCATGATTGTTACGCTCGGTATCATTTTTGGCGATATCGGTACCTCCCCGCTATATGTATTTCAAACTCTGCTGGTCGAAGGCGGGAAAGTAAATCCGGCCCTGGTTTTAGGCTCCATCTCTTGTATTTTTTGGACGCTTACCCTGCAAACCACCTTTAAATACATTGTAATAACCCTGCAGGCCGATAATAAGGGCGAAGGTGGTATCTTCTCGTTGTATGCCCTGGTAAGGCGCTATGGCAAGTGGCTGGCTATCCCGGCTATTATAGGGGCAGGCACATTACTTGCCGATGGTATAATTACTCCGCCAATATCGGTAACTTCAGCTATTGAAGGATTGAATTTGGTACCTTATTTTTCGGATATTATTATTCCGGGTAATAACCTCATTTTGATCATTGTAATAGCAATAATTATACTGCTTTTCTTTTTTCAGCAATTTGGCACCAAGGTGGTTGGTTCGGCTTTTGGGCCTATTATGTTGATGTGGTTTTTGATGCTTGGCATTTTAGGCGGAATACAGGTAATCCATTCTCCCAGCATATTTAAAGCCCTAAACCCTTATTATGGGGCGCGCTTACTGATGGATCATCCAAAAGGTTTCTGGTTGCTGGGCGCGGTGTTTTTGTGTACAACAGGCGCCGAGGCCTTATACTCCGATTTGGGTCATTGCGGCCGCAAAAACATCCAGGTAAGCTGGATTTTTGTAAAAACCACACTGGTTATTAATTACCTTGGGCAGGGTGCATGGGTATTGGCGCAGTCGCCAACCAAGAATTTTACAGGTGTAAATCCATTCTTTGAGATAGTGCCTCACCAGTTCCTTATCCCGAGTATTGCACTGGCTACCATGGCTACTATTATTGCCAGCCAGGCGTTAATCAGCGGGTCGTTTACCCTGATCAGCGAGGCGGTGAGCATGAACTTCTGGCCGCGCATTACCATCAAATATCCATCTAACATTCGCGGGCAGATTTATATACCCAGCATCAACTGGATTTTGTGTGTGGGGTGTATCCTGGTATCGTTGTACTTTAAAACATCAAGCGCCATGACCGCGGCTTATGGCTTTAGTATCACTATTGCCATGCTTAGCACTACCATTTTAATGTACTACTTTATGCGTTATGTGAAGCATTGGCCTGTTTGGTTGGTAACCATTATACTGTGTTTGTTTTTAACTGTTGAGTTCTCGTTTTTTGTAGCCAACGCAGTTAAAATATTAAAAAGACTGTTCTTTGTAGGCTTTGAAGTAGGGTTGATATTTACCATGTACATCTGGTTTAGGGCAAGGAAGATTAACAACCGTTTCCTTCATTTTGTAGATATTAAAGAAAAATTACCCCTGTTAAATGCGCTTAGTGCCGATACTACCGTAAACAAATACGCTACGCATTTAATCTATCTGACCAAGGCCAATAACAGCAAACAGATAGAAGAAAAGATTATTTACTCTATCATGAGCCGCCGCCCTAAACGTGCCGATATCTATTGGTTTGTGCACATTGAGCGTACAGACGAGCCTTACACCATGGAGTACAGTGTTGACCATATTGAGCCGGGTAAGGTTATCCGGATCGAATACCGCTTAGGGTTCAGGATCCAACCGCGGGTTAATGTGCTATTCCGCAACGTGGTAGAAGATATGGTGAAACGTAAGGAAATTGATATTACCAGTAAATACGCGTCGCTTAAAGAATACAATATCCCTGCCGATTTCAGGTTTGTAATTATGGAAAAATTCCTGAGTTACAATAACCTGTTTAGTGTGAGCGAAGGATTTATATTGAACAGCTACTTCGCCATTAAAAAACTGGCCCAGTCAGAAGCCAAAGCTTTTGGGTTAGATACCAGCGAAACCCGGATTGAAAAAATACCCTTGGTAGTTAAGCCGGTGAGTAATTTGCATTTGAAAAGGGTGGAGCCGGTATAGGTTAGATGAGTGGTTGGTTAAGTTGATTAGGTGAGTGGTTGAATAAGTGAATGGTTGATTAAGTTGATTAGGTGAGTGGTTGATTAAGTTTAAAATGTTGATCACTTGTCAACCACTTAACCCAATCAACCACTCACATAATCAACTAACCCTACGCTTCTTCCTTAAAATAAACCTTATAAAAGTTCATAGCTTTATCGTCGTCAAAGCCTTTTTCGATGAGTTGTTTATCGCCATGGATATAAATGTGGAAATTTTTATCCAGCTTTAAAACACTTTTGTAGTCGCGGGCTTGTTTTTTTACAGCATTGCCCGATATTTCGAAGCTGTTGCCAATTGGGCTGTCAAATTCCTGTTCGTACTGGTTTTTGAAGGTTTTGAATGATTCAATGGCTTCCGGGTTGCCTATTACCTCGTTGCCAAATTCGTCCATATCAAAAGTTTCCTTTTCTTTAAAGTACTTCATCGACCGGTTAAGCAGGTCTATTTTGTCGGCCTTGCTCATTTCAAACTGATCGTCGAGTTTTTGGGTAACAAAGTTTTTGTAAATTCCCAAGGTATTGTTGGTTTGGTTAAAGCTATCGTTACGGATTTTGAGCTGTAAAAAATCGTCTTTCCAGTACACGGCTGCATCCTGGCCGCCGTTGGTTTTATCAACCACCACCACTTTATAACCGTTTTCTTTTTCGATATTGAAGATGAGCACGCCTTTATCCAACTTGTTAATGTTAATGGCATCCTGCTCATAATCAACCTGGAAGCCGCCTTTATCCGGGTAAACTTTCAGGTAGGTTTCTTTATTTTCCGATTTAAAAATGCCAATGGTATCCAGTGGGTTACCTTCAATTTGTACGCTGTTAAAGTAAACCACGTACAGCTCGCCGCCTTTAATATTGGGGTGGGTGGTAACCTTAAACAGGTGTTTGGCAATTTTTTCTGATGCTTCGTGAAATTTTTCCTGATCCTCAAACACCTGGGTGGCAAAGTTATGCAGCTCGTTAAGCGCAAGGTCGCCACTGCTATGTGTCAGGTGATAAACTTCGTTAACCTTTTCAAAAGGTTTTAAAAAATACTGCATCAGCAGGTTAGGAATAATCTCATCCTTCAATTCCAGCGGACTATCCGACAAGGCGTATAACTCGTCCTGCAAAGGATTACCAACATGATGTACCGAAATAGTATCGAGCGAAGCTTCAAAAAATGTTACCATAATTACGCGAAGTTAAGGTTTTTAGTCATTGGGTTATTTGCTGCGCGTCATTAAGTCATTGAAAAGTAGTTCATGGCCTTTGGTTCATAGTTCAAGGGATTTTGTTTTACTTTTGTGTCCGAACCGGAATTCATCGAATTTTTAGAATTGCGCAAATTTTAAAATTCTGTCAATTCCTTAATTCTACAAATTCCGGTTCAGATAAAACTATGGACACTCACAACTCACAACTCATAACTCACAACTCCGAAGATACCATCGTTGCCCTTGCCACCCCAAACGGGATTGGCGCTATCGCGGTTATCCGCCTTTCGGGGCTGAATGCCATAGCTATTGCCAACAGTGTGTGGAAGGGTAAAGATTTAACCAAACAGGCCTCACATACCATCCACTTCGGCCATATTGTTGACGGCGATTTGGTGCTAGATGAAGTTTTGGCTTCGCTATTTGTGGCCCCGCGATCATATACGCGTGAGAATGTTGTCGAGATCAGTTGCCATGCCTCGGGCTATATCATTGAATCCATCATAAAGCTATTCATTAAAAAAGGAGCACGGTCAGCCAAGCCAKGCGAGTTTACCCTCAGGGCTTTCCTGAACGGGCAGCTCGATTTATCGCAGGCCGAAGCCGTTGCCGATTTGATAGCCTCCAATTCCAAAGCATCACAACAGGTAGCTTTACAGCAATTGCGTGGTGGCTTTAGTACCCAGCTACAGGCCCTGCGCGAGCAACTGGTAAATTTTGCATCACTAATTGAACTGGAACTTGATTTTGCCGAAGAGGATGTAGAGTTTGCCAACCGCGACCAGCTGAAAAACCTCATCCATGAGATCACCAAAATAGTAGGCAGGTTAATCCAGTCGTTCGAACTGGGCAATGCCATCAAGAACGGCGTTAACACGGTTATAGCCGGACGGCCCAACGCGGGTAAGTCCACGCTATTGAATGCCCTCCTGAACGAGGAAAGGGCCATCGTGAGTCATATCCCGGGTACCACCCGCGATACTATTGAAGAGGTACTGAACATCCAGGGCATCAATTTCCGGCTGATAGATACCGCAGGCATCCGCGAGGCAACTGATGCTATTGAGCAGATAGGGGTGCAGCGCACGATGGAGAAAATAAGCCAGTCGGCCCTGTTGGTTTATGTGTTTGATGCTGCCGAAATTACTACCGAAGAATTGAACAGCGACATTGGAAGCCTGCAAAAGCCAGGAATTTCCATGCTGCTGGTAGCCAATAAAGCCGATTTGCTTACCGAAGCCCTGATAGCGGCTTTGCCACATGCCGATAAACTGACCATCATATCTGCTAAAGAGAAACAACATATTGACGAACTGAAACAACGCATCTATTCTTCATCAATTAAAGACCAGCTGAGTGGCGACGAAACCATGGTAACCAACATCCGCCATCTGGAAGCGCTTCAAAAAACTGAGGAGGCCCTTGTGCGCGTACTTGGCGGGATCGATGGCAGCATCACCTCCGATTTTTTGTCGATGGATATTAAACAGGCATTACATTATTTAGGCGAGATTACCGGTGTGGTCACTACGGATGATTTGCTGGAGAATATATTTAGTAAGTTTTGTATCGGCAAGTAGTCGGCATAACTAATTGATTGTCAATCAGTTATGAAATAAAAACAGAAAGTAAAATTCTTCATTTTAATTTCTTAAATACCATGTTATCAGGCGTTTATAAATAAAACCTATCGGTATATTTATGCTTTTTGTTACTATTTGAAAGTAATTTTGTTGCTTTTTTGGTTCCCAAATTATCTTTTGTTCCTCATTTTTAGGCTACTTAAAATCGTTGTAACTATCGGTAACTAAATAGCACTAAACGATACTAAATGCCACAAAACACTACAATTTAGGGAGAAGTAACAACCGATATCGTTGCGTTGATTTTCTTGGAGCGAGTGTTAATGTGGATAATTAGATTGTGGAAATTTAAAATACATGAGTTCAAATTTCACGATCCAAAGAAAATGTGTGCATTGTAAACAAACATTCAATGCCATAAAGCATTCATTGATGCCTCGGCACAGTATTTCCGGCATAACCTCGGCGTTCTAATGATGGCATTATCAGGGAAAGACTTTTCTGATAAGAAAAAGCAAGTTTTATTACCGGACATGTGGGCCTCTTTGTTTCTGGTTATCCCATGTATTTCTACAACATTTGCATCAGTTGGCAGGATGATGAAAGAACTGCCTCCAGAATCTTTAGGCTATCTTTTGGTGGATGAAGCCGGGCAAGCTTTGCCACAAGCGGCCATTGGCGCCCTGATGCGTACTAACCGAGCGATCATTGTAGGCGATCCGGTTCAGATTGAGCCTGTTGTGAGTTTACCAGATAGTCTAACACGAAGCATTTGCGGTGAATTTTTGGTAGAAGCAGATCGTTATAACGCGCCGGAGGGTTCAGTACAGACATTAGGAGATCAAACGTCTGCTTTTGTCGCTGATTTCGTAGCTCCTGGAGCCGTCCGCACGGTCGGAGTGCCTTTATTAGTACATCGGCGTTGTGCCGATCCGATGTTTTCGATTTCAAACAAGATCGGTTATGGTGGGCAGATGGTTCAGGCAAAGCGCCCTTTATCTTCATCAATACGAGATTTGTTCGGCCCTTCCCGTTGGTTTGATATTGCAGGTCAAGCACAAGACAAATGGTGTGCTCAGGAAGGCGATTGGGTGATAGGGATGCTGCAACAATTGAAAAGCTCGGGTATAAAGCCCGATCTCTATATTGTAAGTCCTTTTGTAATAGTCGCGGATAATTTACGTATGCTGCTTCGTCGTACCGGTATCCTGCATAACTGGGTCGATAACCCGGAAAGTTGGCCATCGGAGCGCGTAGGCACTGTACACACAGTACAGGGCAGAGAAGCGGAAGCGGTGATATTTGTTCTGGGAGCACCACTTCCTGCACAAAGTGGCGCTCGGAATTGGGCTGGCAAAAAGCCTAATTTATTGAATGTCGCAGTAACGCGATCAAAAGAGGTGCTATATGTAGTTGGAAACAGGAGTGCATGGAAATCTGCTCACCTTTTTCAAGAATTACACGGGAGCCTTTCGGATATACTGTAGTTAAAATTAATTACTTAGTAAAAGGAGCAAAATAATCATAGATCTGACAACAAAAGCTTCATTAATTGGAAGACATATTGGATGAAAAACTCTGTTGATACTGTCATTCAAGATTTGTAAATAAAAATTGTGAGTTATTAACATTTTTTACTATATTATGTATCTGTTACTCATTTGTTACTCAAACTCTGTAACTTTATGATAATCAACTGATTGGTAATTCCTGTATCGGGAAATAGGCCTGTCAAACGCCCTTAAATTCCATAAACCTACAAAGATAAACTGCTCATTATTAATAAGTTATGTTGATTCTTCTTGTCCCAGTCCTTAGATAATTGCCCTTGTTTTTCCGACTTTTGTTACTCAGATGTTACCCAAAATTTTATTTTTTGATTTCATCGGAAGTGTGGATGAAATTAAGTCGCTTCGGGTACTTAATTACTCTTAGATAACCTTAACCACCTTTAATGAAGGCCTGACCGGTTACTTCATTACCACTACCTTATTGGGCAGTTCCCCCGGCTAACTGATCCGCATTGTTAGCTTGCAATACACGCATGAGCCGTAAGAACAATGTAGAGCAACCCTATCCAATCTGGCTTATTGGTTGGCTTTGGCAGYCCTGCCAGTTTTTCGGCCGCCTTCTCTCGCCATTTTGGTTTTACGCCAGGTAACACTGTGGTGGTCTGATCTGTAAAAGTTATCTATAGATGTTTAATAAATTTCTTATTGGGTAAATAGGGAACAAATTCGAAAGAATTTGCAATGAATTCGAAAGTTTTTTTTGTGTTTCTTCTTTTTATTTGCCTTAAAAGAAATTAGTTATTCACAAAACATTTTACCAATGGAATTAAACTCAAATGCTGCTTTAAGCCGCGAAAACAAATTAGAAACTACAAGGACCGCTAAAGTTTATACGCTAAGTGGCCCGTCTACAGAACTATTATTACCCGGTAGCGGGGTAGTAATTGTAGCCAATGGCGATTCAGCTTTTTATGACCAGTTAGAACAAGCCGTTGCTTCAACAGATACTGAAAAGATAAACGATTTGGCTTATGAAAACAAATTGGAAGTTAATAAGCTAACTAAGCTGTCTGATGATCAAGCATTAGCTGCTTTACAAACTGCTCCTTTTATTGTCGACCTGAACTACGGAACCAAAACAATTGCGATAAATTTATTTACTGTTAAAGGTGTAGCGTTTACCAAGGTGCTTTTTGCTTTTTCAGGGGGGCAATTTGACGCGGATAATTTTAAGTACACTGTTTACTCAAATGATGAGTTAAAAGTTGAACCAAAAGTTATGGTTGTTCTCCATCAGCCACAATTATCTGAATTAGAAAAGCAGGCTGTTGACATCCCAATGGATAGGTCGTCCATGAAGTTTGGAAAAGTAGGCGGTGATGATATTGTATTCGCGACTCCTGCAATAGTAACTGTTGGCATAACACCTGGTATCTTGGTTGCCGGTGTTGCTACTATTATAGGACGTCGCTGTCTTAAATGGTATCAGGAACAAACAACAACCGAGATACCGGCTGCTACATTTAAAAGCGCAAATCCAACCGTTAAAGAACTTGTTGCTGCTCGTCAGGAAATTATATCACGTACAGCAAAAAGTTAATCCTTTGTGATGAATGAAATTCCGGGTATTTTATTAGGGTTTGTTTTAGCCTTGTATTTTATTATATCTATAATGAAATATTTACCTTTTGCCCAAAAATGGATAGATAGGACAGACAAGCTTACACTCGTTCCAACATGGACGTTTTTTGCCCCCGAACCTAATGGCACAGATTTTTACCTTTTTTTCAGGGTGTTTTCAGACGACTTTCAATCTCCCTGGCGATTAGCTGAATTTGGCAAAAAAAGAGCCTGGTACAGTTTTATATGGAACCCGAACAGGCGGCACAGAAAAGCTTTTTTTGATCTTTGCCAGTTGATCTTGACACAACCTGGCGAATCTGGGGAAGAAATGTTGTTCGGAGTGCCTTATTTACTGATATTAAACCATGTAAATAATTTGTGCGGGAGAGAGTTGGGGGAACTTGTTCAATTTACCATTGCCAGGAAGGTACCATCGCAATCGGACAAGCTTTCCCATGTTTTCATTTCAAACACACATCAGTTATCGTAATGTTTATAGGCTTTGATAAACTTATTGGTATTACTGAAGGCGGCGCAGTTATGTTGACCACAATCTGCGTCGCCTTTACCATAGTATTCATGAGTGTAGAATATTTGTATCTGATTTACAAACGGCGGTTTAGTAGAGATACGTTTTTTTCGTGGGAAATTTCTGGCGCAGGCGAAGGATGGTTATACTCGGGATGGCGCGCCAGGATTTTAAATTACATTTTCGACGGCAACAAATTTACATCGATAATTATTTTACGGTTGTTACTTGCAGTATTGGTTATGATTATTAGCGAAAACCGTTTATTAATAAGCGGCTGCCTTTTTATGCTTTTTTTTATATCATGTTTACTCAACTTAAGACACACACATGGGCGGGATGGGGCGGATGAGGTTATATTGATAGCATTGTTAGGCTTGGCATCGTACTATGTTATTGACAAAACATCAATTTTACGATGGGTTGGGCCGGGTTTTATTGTAGCGCAACTTACGCTATCTTATTTCATATCGGGTATATATAAACTAAAATCAGGTACCTGGAGGAATGGCAGCGCGGTTAACAAAGTAATAGCGACGGTTATATATGGCAAACCCGAAATGCAGTTTGTTTTAAAATATAAACCGACCGCATTATTTTTATGCTGGCTGATCATAATTTGGGAGTGCACTTTCCCAATGTTATTTTTGTTCCCACAGCCCGTATGTTTTATATGGTTGGGCTTAGGAGTTCTGTTTCACTTATCTATGGCAGTCATTATGGGATTAAATACCTTCATGTTTGCATTTTTATCAGCATACCCTTTATTTTTTCTTCTACTTTCAAAAATTCGTTTTCCAATATAGTTGGTTTCATCGCTTAAGATGCCAGTCTGTATCAATTACCGAATAGTGTAGAATTAATTTTTACGCAAAAATCTGTATTGCTATAACGTTATATAAGTATAATAGCAAATGGAAGTAGCTTTTACTAAGTATAACCAACTTATAAATAGGGTATTGTAGGGCTTATGCTTATTGTTTTAAAACAAAACGCTAAATGGTTTTGCAATATTGTCCTGTGAATTAATCAACCTGCAACAAATCGTATCAACATTTCGTCAAATCGTATCAATTTGAACTGTAGCGAAAAGTTACTTCATTTTTTTCCTATTTTTATTTCACAATTATAATAATACAATACCGGCTTAAAGTAATTAAAAATTAACGGCCTGTATTTAACTAACATTTACCAAATTATGAATACAAAACAAAATGCTATTATGGCCATGGTGGCTATGGTCAATTATTGCTGCCGGCTACCGGCGATCAGTCCCAAAACAATTTGTAGTAATCTAAAATGTTAGGAGTTAGTCCTGGATATTTATTCCTGCCTGCCTGCAATTAACTCAGTAAATACTTAAACTAAAATCTATGCTCACAAACCTTACTCAACATCACTCTTCCTGGCAAATGCCTCAGATGCTTAAGCAGCATACTGTCTTCGTGAAGGTGTAATCCTTTACAAAATCAATTTTTATATCCATTAATCAAATTATCCATTAATTATGCGATACTTATGGCTGTGCTTTGTAGTTTTTTCAGCAATTACTACAAATGCACTTACTTGCTTAGCTAAAGATAATAGGGGAGAGAGAAGCAAAATCAACTATATTGTGTTTAACAATGACACCACAGTTCGTCGCGATACAACTGTAAAGGACTCGTTGTTAAAGGATAGTACCAACTTTATAAAAAAGCGTACTATTTATAACGTTTTTGCCGATAGCGTTACTAAAAAACCTTTTGAATTATCCTTATTTCCGGCAGTTTCATTACAACAACTTTTAAAAGGGAAATTCGCCGGGCTATATGTTCAGGAGCCTTCGGGCGAGCCCGGTTCTGTACAAAACATGTTTATCAGGGGCGCGCCAATGCCCTTGTTGTCGCAAAGGGAAGTTTATCAATCACAGCCGCTTGTGGTACTTGATGGTATTCCGATAATAACCGAACACCCGTTTGCATTTGATATTCAGCAATATGAGTTTAACAGGCCCGGCCCTGCTACTAACATATTTGCCGGTATTGATATGAACAATATTGCGTCGATAGAAGTACTGAAGGATTTGGCGGCTACTGCGGTTTATGGCCCAAGGGCTGTAAACGGAGTAATTGTTTTATCTTCAAAAACGCCTGGCGCCTCAAGAAGCATCACTTTCGATTCGTATATCGGATTGGCGCAACGGCCGCAGGTAACAACCATAAACGGTAAGTACGAAAACGCTTTCAGACAAAGGTTTTACGACCAGTATACTACCAACGGCCGATATTCTGATGATGAAAATTACCCTATTTATTTAAGCGATTCGCTTAACAATGTATATAGCGGAAAAGCCGACTGGAGCGATCTTTACTACCGCAACGCTTTAGTTTATGGTATCAACTTCGGCATTTCGGGAGGTACAAACCGGGCGAATTTTCGCTTTTCTTTAGGCGATATGAAAAATGAAGGGGTTGCTGACGGAACAGCGCTAAATCGGTATAGCGCCATGTTTAACATCAATATGAAACCCGTAAAGTGGCTGTTGTTTTCAACCATGGTAAATGCTAACAGGTTGGACCGTACCCGTAATAAAAATTTACGCGACAGGTTTGCGCAGATCAATTACTTCCCGGACCTGAGCGCGCCCTTACCTCCCAATAAAGATTATTATGCCAACTATCTTAAAGAGTACCAAAAAGGCTTTGACAATAACAAAACCAATATTATTGACGGGTACGCAAGGATTGGCGTTGAATTTGGAAAATTCAATTTCAGTACCACTTTTGGTGTAGATTATAATGAAGGTTATCGTGATGTGTTTTATGCCCGTACACTTTTACAGGGTAATAGCTATGCATCAAACTACTTTGGCTTTAACCAAAGATTAATGTTGGATAATAAAGCAACATATTCTTTTAACCTAAACAAAGTAAATGATTTTCAACTGGAGGTAGGGCAATCAACCCAATGGAACATTTATAAATACAGCAATGCATATGCATATAAAGGTGTAAACGATTTTATCAAAATAAACCTGTTAAACTCCGATCCCAACGATCCTAATTATTTAACTCCCGTTGCTTTTCCACGTGAATTAACCTACCGCTTTTTGGATAAAACCAGGGACAACCTGGTATCGTTTTATGGCAAAGTAGATTACACACTAAAAGAAAAGTACCTGTTATCAGTTACGTTACGCGCTGATGGTTCTTCAAATGCTCAGCCAACAAGCCGTTGGTTTTATTCGCCTGTAGTTTCTGCCGCATGGAATATTAAAAAAGAAATGCTGAAGGATAACAGCGCTGTCAATGACCTTTTATTGCGTGTTAGCGCAGGTCGGTTAGGGCGATTGAATGCATATGATAATTATGCACAGGGCCCGCAGTATACGGCATCGGTAGGCTATACCGGCAACTTAACTGTACCTGGTTACAATGCATTTGGTGTATTAACCAGGCCATACTCAACCGGGTGGATTGGCTACGGCATCCCATGGTCGTATTCAGATCAGCTTAATCTTGGCGTAGATGCCGGTTTACTTAACAACCGTTTACACTTATCTGTTGATTGGTACAATAAAGAAGAAAAGAATCAGCTTATTGGTATACCTGCCTTTGCCGAATACGGTTATAAGCAATCTATAGAAAGTGGGATGGCTGTAAATAACAGCGGTATAGATGTTTCGATAGCAGCCAATATAATCAATCATAAAAACTTTGGCTGGTCATCATCTTTAAACCTTAACCACAATACCAATAAATTAAAAGCGCTTCCAAGGGGCTTAAATGAAATTATAATTGGTGACAAGCTTTTAAAGGTGGGCCAGCCGGTTGATCAATACTGGCTTTTAGTGAACGATGGTATTTATACGTCAAATGACCAGGTACCGGTGGTTAACGGACAACCCACTAAGTATAACGGCATCCCATTGCAGGCCGGCGATCCTAAATGGCGCGATTTGAATGGCGATAATGCTATTGATAACAACGACAAAATATTAACAGGCCATTCGTTGCCCAAAATATCGGGTGGTTTTGATAATAATTTCAGATACGGTAACTGGAGCTTAAACCTCAATTTTTATTTCAACCTGGGCAGAAACCTGATTAACCAGGAAATGGCCAACCGGTTTGATTTTATTAACAGGGAAGGCAATAGCGATGTTAACTCTGTTAAAGAGATTACTTATTGGGAAAAACGCGGAGATTACAGCAAGTACCCTTTGTATAATCCATGGAGCACGGTAATTCCGTACCGTGTTGATCAGAATTTATTTCTTGAAAATGCTTCATTCCTGAAATTGAGGACGGTGTTAGTTGGGTACGACCTTACCAAAACACTGCGCAGAAAAAGCATAAACGTAACCCGGTTTTATGTGTATGCATCAGTAAATAATGTATTTACAATCACTCCTTACACCGGCCAGGACCCCGAGCTGGTAAACTATAACGGGTATGATACAGGCTACGGACTGCCAATACCAAGAACGTACACATTAGGAGTGAAAATGGAATTATAACATGGAAAAACGAATTACAAAAATGAAAAAGATATTATATATCACGCTTCTGTTTTTTGTGGCCTTAACCGGTTGTAATAAAACATTGGATATAAATTCTGTAAGGGTGGTTGCCGAAGTGAATATGTGGAATAAGTTGGAAGATACCCGTGCCGGCTTGCTTGGAGTTTACGCGCTTACCCGTGCCGCATTATCTGATAACGACAGTCATTGGTTGTATGGAGATGTTCGGACAGGCGAGTTTATCAGCCCAAACAGGCCCGATCTTAAGGCCATTGCCGGCAATAAACTAAATGCATCCTACCCAACCGTAGACGCTTTATCCGACTGGACCAGGTTTTATGCCATCGTGAATGCAGCCAATATTTTCCTGGAACGCGTTGGCGATGTAAAAGCGGCAGATAAGCGCTATACAGAAAACAATATGATTGTTGATGTTGCCCAGGCCCGCTTCCTCAGGGCCTTCGCTTACTTCTACATGGTTAGGATATGGGGCGATGTACCGTTTATTATCACATCGCACGATGGCAAGTTTGAAAACAAAGCCCGTGAAAACCAAGGTAAGATATTGGTTTGGGCTCAGCAGGAAATGCTAACAGCCGCAGCCGATTTACCATTTATTTATAGTGGCGGCGATGTTCAGCAACCCGGTAACTATTACAATGAGGATGGAACCAGGTGGGGTGGTGCTTTAGCAACAAAAAATACGGCTTATGCTGTTTTGGCTCATTTGGCGGCCTGGCAAGGCAATTATACCGATGTTGCCACCTATACCAAATTTGTTGAAGATAACTATGGCAAAAGTGGCATAGGCTTCCAGAATACCGAAGACCTGACCAAATCAAACGGATTCTTTTTTAATAAAAACACCAGTCAGATGTTTGGTTTCAACTCCGATTGGGGGCATATTGATGGATCTGGAACTGGCCATATAGAGGAGTTGACCCTGGCGGAACCTGTTTTAAATAAAAAGGTTCCTGATATCTATATGCCTAAGGACACCATTTTAAAAATATTTAATCAGCCAAATGACGAGCGATTTAGCGTTGATACACTTGGGCTGCCACGGTCCGAAAGATATTTTACCAATATAAATGGTAAGTACCCCATTTTCAGTAAGATAAAAGTTATACAGGGAGGTACCACCGACCCTACTTTCAGGTATTTCACCAGTGCGTTGATTTTTACCAGGCTTGAAGATATTGTTTTGTTACGTGCCGAAGCATTAGCTGTTTTAGGTGATCAAAACGGTGCCATAGGCGAGTTGATAAACGTAATGACAAGGCGTGGGATAACCACTATAACCATCAATAGCGGCGAGTTGGTTGACTTGATATTTGAAGAGCGGCATCGCGAATTACTGGGCGAGGGGCAACGATGGTACGATTTGGTAAGGTATAATAAAATCAAGCAAAATAATCCCGCTTTTTTAAACCTTATAAACTCCCAGGGAATTTATTGGCCGATATCCCGTAAGCTTATTTCACAAAACAACTTATTAACTCAAAATCCATTTTGGAAATAATCAGACCATATATGAAAAACTCTAAAAAATATATGAGTGCCTTAAAGCTATCAGTAGTTATGGCACTGTTGCTGTCTGCCTGTAAAAAAGATGGGGGATACCATAGCACCGCAACCAACAGCCCCGTGTTTGCCGGTAATACTTATGAATATTTAAAAAGCAAACCGGGTGTTTACGATTCGCTGATAGCAGTGATTGACAGAATGGGCTTAAAGCAAACCTTAACCGATAGTAATATAACCCTGTTTGCTGTTACAAATCCCAGCTTTCAACTGGCAATCAATAACCTGAATACCTTAAGAAGACAAGGGGATAAAGACCCGCTTTTTCTTTCGAACATTGATGGTGTACAGCTGGATACCATGGCATCGTACTATATTATGAGGGGAAGGCGCACTACCGATTCATTAACCTTACAGGATGGGCTTGATTTGTCAAGCGTGCGGTTTGGTTATCCAATGCATGGTAAAGTTACACGGGCATCGTCATCAGGTTTGGTAGATGGTGGCCCGCAGGTAATTGAATTCAGCAATACCAAAAAGAGCAAATTTATCCGCTTTTGGTCAACAACCACAACAGGATCTAATAACATCATTACCAAAAATGGGGTAGTACATGTGGTAAGTGCCGACCATATTTTCGGGTTTGATGAGTTTGTTCCCCGGCTCACATTTATCCCGCCGCCACCAAACCTAATATCATTAATTGGAGGTAAGCTATCTGTATTAAGAGATAATGATGGTGGACCTGATAATGGCGAAGGATCGAAAAAAGTTATTGACGGAGATGACCATACCAAATTCCTGGCAGAGCTACAAGGCAGGTTATGGATCAAATTTGAGCTGAATACACCGGCAGTATCGGGCGTATACACGCTTACTTCGGCAAACGATGCGCCCGAAAGAGACCCGAGGGCATGGACTTATGAGGGGTCAAATGACGGACAAACCTGGGTTGAACTGGACAGGCGCAGCAATTTCTTTTTTGAAGAACGGTACCAGACAAAAGTTTTCAGCTGCCCCAATACAGTAGCTTATAAATTTTACCGCATTGACATTACCGAACTCAGGGACGGCGGCCTTTTCCAGTTAGCTGAATGGTCAATTAATAAGGCTAAATAAGTGATGAAAATTCAAGGAATTAATACAATTAACCATAAACAGATGCGAACATATTTTAAAAAAGAGTTCATTTTCTTCTTGTTTGCTATTGCTGTATTAAGCAGTTGTAAAAAGATATTTAATCTGCCAAATGATAAGGACTATTTGAGCTCAAATGTAAATTACAGCAATAAGATATTTGAACCAATTATAGGGCGCACTACGGTGATAGGTGGCTTTAACGGCGATAATTCAACACAGCCCATAAAGTTTGAAATTGTTAACCCCCGCTTTGGCGATGGCCGGCCGGTAACAGATCTTTTTCAGAAAAAATCAACTTACGTTTGGACAGCCCCTTATAACGGCCTGGAAAAAAGTTTGGCCGAAATTGAAGCCAAAAGAAAATTGCAGGAACATCCATTATTTGAAGTACTCCCATCCGGCGAGTTTATTTTATGGGCATCGTCAACCAATGAACTTATTGCTCCGAGGCCGGCAGATAGTACAAATTTTCCGCAGGATACCCGTTTTTTTGATCTGAAGATCACCAACACGGGCGGCCATACCATTATCCGCGATTTCCAGATAAGGCCTTTCCGGGAGCGCCCTTATGAACCATCTGACGATTTTAATATTTACTCAGGCGGCCCGGCCCCGCACCCAAAAACACCTTATAACCCGTTAAGCCGGAATTATATAAGGCCGTTTTTAAATAATGTTATTGGGGCTACTACCGATATACCACTTGAAAGTAACGACGATAAAAAAGACGTGGTGGTCTATATCCGCCCATTTACAGGTGGTACGGGGAATTCGCTCAGGTTTAAATTTTTAAATAAAGACTCGGTAGAGATGAACCCTGCTTTGTTTAATGAAACAGTATGGGATAAGATAGTGCACGGGTTTAACTTTCAAAAAACACTTACATACGCGCAGTATGATGTGGCTTACCCAATTCCTTTAGTTGAAATACCTACTATATATGCTCCCGGGGGTACCCGTGATCATGCCGAATTCAGGTATTCAAGAATTGGTTTTGGTGGTGTTAGGGTAGTGGCAAGTTTCGGGATCGATTTTGCCATATACAGAAAAGGAGACTGGGAAATAGTTTTCCATTTCCGAAAGGATAATCCAAAGTTCGAAAACGAATAATAGCATTTAAAGCCACTGAAATGAGAAAACATATACTATTTTACGTAGTACTAATAGTTTGCATAATCTGCAGTGCAGATATATATGCGCAAACAAAAAATATAACGGTTTCTGGTAAGGTACTTGATAAGCCCGAAAACAAGGTGCTGGTGGGGGTAAATATCGCTATAGATAAAAAGGGAATAGGCCAAACCGATGCCAGTGGAAGGTTTTCCATTACGGTGCCGGTCAACTCTGTAGTTTCATTCTCATTTATTGGGTTTGTTACGCAAAAGTTAAAAGTTGAAGAAAACCAGAAAGACGTTATCATCACATTAAGCGAAGACAAAAAAGGGCTTAATGAAATAGTTATTGTGGGTTATCAAAACCGCAGTAAAGAAACCACTACAGGCGCTTCGGCAATTATTACCAATAAGGATATCGCCGATATCCCGGTATCAAGTTTTGAACAGTTACTGCAAGGTAAGGTTGCCGGCTTAAACATTCAGAACAATACGGGTGCGCCGGGCTTCAGGGGCTCGGTACAGGTGCGTGGCTTGTCAACCCTTAGTGTTAGCGGCAGCGGTAACGAATCGTTTTTACAGCCGACATCTCCGCTGTATATTATTGATGGGGTTCCGTTAGATGCAGATAAGGCAGCTGAGTTTGGTTTTCAAACCCAGGGCCCCGGGGTTAGCCCATTGTCTTTGATTCCGGTAGAAGACATCCAGAGTATCCAGATCATGAAAGATGCCCAGGCAACTTCTCTTTATGGTTCAAGAGGCGCCTATGGTGTAATTATCATTACCACCAAACGCGGCAATTCAAAGGTGCCAAGGGTGCGTTATACCACTAACTTTTTTGTTAACGCGCCGCCAAAACTGCGCGAAACATTGGGAGGTAACGATGAGCGCCGCGCAAAAATTCAGCAAATATTATCAAATGCCACAACGGTTGACGAGTTAAGAAAAATAGGATTGACAGGCTTTTTGGCCGACAGTTTAAACGCTTATTGGAATAACTCAACCAACTGGCAGTCTATATTTTATGCAACTACCTATAACCAAAGCCATAACCTGGCTTTAGATGGCGGCGATCAGAAATTCAACTACAAGGCAAACGTTGGCTACTACTCAGAAAAAGGGGTAATAAAAAACACCGGATTTGACAGGTATAACCTGAACATGAACATGGAGTTTAAACCAAACGACAAGTTTAGGTTTTTCGGATCCTTATTTGGCTCGGTAGGCAGCCAGGCTAAAGGCGATGGCCTGGGGCTGTTGCAGCAAGGCGTTGCTACAAACGGCCAGGCATCAACGTTATTGCCACCGCCGTCGTTCTACCTGTCGTCAGACGGTGTTACATCGGCGTTGAAAACGCTCAACAGCAACAGTTCAAGAAACATACGGGCCAACGTAGACGGCCGGTACGAGTTTATCCCCGGGCTTGCTTTATCATCAAGCATCAGTTATGATTATACCTCCGATGCCGAATCGACATTTACGCCGGCTGCGGCCAATTCCCAGTTTGCACAGGTATATGATTTTGAGGGGCGAAACTACACCTTGTATAACCGTAACGCCATTACTTATGCTAAAACATTAGGTAGCAACCATAATATATTTGTTAACTTATTTAATGAAATATATAAACAGGGTGGTCAAAGTGGCATCATCAGGCAAGAGCGTACGCCCAACGATCAGCTCCAGGGACCGGTAGGTTACGATTCGTATTACTCGCGTGGAGGTGGTGTGCTTTCAAATTACAAAAATGCCACCATCGCTTCTTTTGCGGGTGCGGTAAGTTATGATTTTCAGCGCAAATACGTTGTTGAGCTTTCATACCGGTTAGATGGCACGTCATCAAACGGATTAGAAAACCCATACTCCAAAAACCCATCGGTGGGCTTAAAATGGAATTATAGTAAAGAAAACTGGTTTAAAGACCTGTCCTGGCTTAATTATGGAGGTATAAGGCTAACCTGGGGCCAAAACATTGTGCCTACCGGTAGCTTGCAAAGTATTTACGGTATCTATAACCTGAATGGTAACTTTAATAATAACCCAACTATTGGTATAAATTATGATTTTATACCCAATCCTACATTAAAACCAACTACCACTACACAATACAATTTAGGATTTGATATCGGGCTGTTTCAAAGCCGGGTTGATTTAAACTTCGATACCTATTATAAAAAGGTTGATAATTTATTGTTTGATAGGTTTTTATCAAACACTACCGGCTTTAACCGCCGGGTGAGCAATGACGTAGCTATTGCCGATTATGGTTATGAGTTAACACTTACGGTAAGGCCGGTAATTTCAAAAGATTTTAACTGGAGTATCTCGATGAACGGCGCCATCAACCGTGATGTTTTATTAAAGCTACCTGCGGAGTATAATGGTCAGTACATTAAGTTTGATAACAGCCCTTATTTGCAGCACATTGTTTTCAGGGTAGGCCAAAACACGCTGTCAAACTATTTGCACATCAACCAGGGCGTATATGCAACAGATGCCGATGTGCCGGTAAACCCTGCAACCGGGAAAAAATACTCGTCGAACGGCGTGCCGTTTAAAGCAGGCGACCCTATTTTTAAAGATGTTAACGGCGATTATATATTAGACGACAGAGATTATGAAATAACCGGTAATTCGCAGCCTTTGGTAACCGGTGGTATATCAACAAACATCATCTACAAAAACTTTGGCCTTAATATTTACGCAACATTTACCGCCAAAAGAACTGTTCTGAATAATGCATTAGCCGACCGTTTGGCCATATCCCGTAATCCTTATGATTTATTGGCTGTTGTGCCATTAAGTAATATGGATATATGGAGAAAGCCTGGCGATCATACCGTTTACCCAAACCCCTATTCGTTTTCAACCTATAACCAGATACAGCCTTTAAGGCCCGATCAAACATTATGGGCCGAGGATGGATCGTATTTTAAATTAAATAACGTAACGCTGTCGTACTCGTTTGATCGCAAACTTATCCGCAAGATTGGTTTTAACAACCTTAGGGTATATTTCTCAACCAATAACCTTACTACTTTTTCAAGCTATAAAGGGCCAAACCCCGAGAACGTAACAACGCTGGGGCGGGATATTTCCAGCGGATACCCTGTACCGCGTACTTATAATATTGGTTTAAACTTAGAACTCAACACAAGTAAATAAAACTTAAAATCATGAAAAAAAGTATTTTATACATTTTAGTAATTACAGGAAGTTTCTGTTTACCTGCCTGTAAAAAGTTTTTGAACATTCAGCCTATTGATAAGTTAACGGGTAACAACTTTTACCGCTCAAAAGAGGATGTTGTTGCCAATATATATGACCTTTCGCGACTGTTTTTCGGGAAGATCAACGAAACTCATTTCATAGGCGCTACGGGCGAATACCGCTCTGGCGAGGTAATGCACGAAGCACAATCAGACCAGGGCCCGGCCCGCGAGTATGTTGAAGTATTGGGCAGAAACGATTTGCTGGGTCTTATCAACGGTAACCCGCCATGGAACTTTTACAATTTTTATAAGATAACCAACTGGACGGGTTATTACCAGGTTGTACAGGGAGCCAATATCCTGATATCGAAACTGGACGAAGGCATACCCGGAGTATCCTCCACCGAGAAAAACCAATTTAAAGGCGAAGCGGCTTTTATACGGTCGCTGGCTTATTTCTTTATGGTACGGCTTTATGGTGATGTGCCTTATTATACCGATGCTTTTCATTCCACTTCGTTACCCCGTGAAAACATGGTTTCGGTTTTAAATAAATGCATTGCCGACCTGAAAATATATAAAGACAACATGCCCTGGACTTATTCGGACCCTGCCCTAAAAGGAGTACGGGCAAGCAGGGGCAGCATCATAGCGCTGATGATGAATATGAATATGTGGAATGCCGGTTTTGATAAGGCAAATGCCACTAAGTATTACCAGGAAACTGTTGACCTGGGCCAGGAGCTTATTAAAAGCAACGCGTACAGGTTATTGCCAATTGCAGAATGGGCCACGGTTATTAAAGGACGATCGGACGAAAGCCTGTTTGAATTTTATCGAAGCGTTAACTATGGTGATGCAAACTTAAATATAGCGCCCATTGGAGATATGTTTTTGCATTACCCCTACAAACGACCAGAATATACACACAGGATAAGCTTTGCTTATTTCCGCGGGGAATATATGCAAAAACTATATCCCGGAACAGCAGATAAACGGGCTACCATATGGTTTAATGAAGACATTTATGCAGATAACGGAAAGTTTATGATGTTAAAATTCGCTCAGAATGCATTCGCAACAGGCGAAGAAGATAGTAACCCCGATAATACTTTTATGATTTTTAGGTATGCCGGCGAAATTTTACTATGTGCAGAAGCAATGGCCGAACTGGGGCAGGATAATGAAGCCATAGCACTGGTTAACAAGGTTAGGAACAGGGCCGAAGCTTCGCAATATTCCGGCTCAGGTGGCCAGGATCTGAAGGATTTTATCTTTTTAGAAAGATCTCGCGAATTGATGGGCGAAGGGCATCATTATTTCGACCTGGTACGTACCCGCAGGATACTTAGCAGCGAGTGGTCATACAATGTATTAACCTTAGATAAATTTAACAGGGGTGCCTGGACATGGCCTATCAGCAGCGACGCATTAACCAATAACCCTTTCATGACACTAAATGCCTATTGGGTAAACGGTGGTAATTAAAACATAGTTTAATAATGATAACAATTATGAGAAATATAATTATTGTTTGTGCTGGTTTATTATTGGTACTTACCGGGTGTAAACGGGATGAATACTACAGGGATGGAGGCAAAGCTAATGCCGATTATCCCGGAGACATGTTTCAGTATTTACAGGCAAAAGCGGCCCCGTTTGATACCATTGCGCAAATTGTGAAGTTGGCAGGGCTTGAGAACACTTTTCACCAGACTGATTTTACTTTTTTTGCCCCTGACGATGATGTTATAAAAAGAACTATCGGCAATGCCAAAACTTCGGGCTCGTTAAACCAGTTTCTGTTTGATGTAGGGCGCGATACAGTGAAAAGGTTAGCAGATATCGATTCGTTAATATGGCGTAAATACCTGCAACGTTACATGTTTAAAGGCATCAACAGGCTTAAAGATTACCCGCAGATTGACCTGGATCTTCAAAATCAATACCCCGGCGCATTATATTATTCATACAGTGGCGACGTATCCAACATCGGGGTTATTTATGGCGATGCAAACAAGGTTAGATACATAGGTCCGCGCAGCCTTATTATCAGCTATGTGCTTGATATAAACAATGCCGAAAACGCGGTTTTCCGAACATACATATCGTCATCAGATATTAAACCAAAAAATGGGGTGGTGCATACGTTGCAGTATAACGGGGCATACTTTGGGTTTGATAGAAACGATTTCTTCACTGATGTTTATAATACAGGGCTTCATTCATCCAATTAAAATATTTGCGTTGATGTTTGATCAATAACGAATTGACATATGAAAAAAATCAGATACATAATAATATTTGCCATGGCAGCCTTAGTTATACAAAGCTGCAAGAAGACTAAGGAGACCTTTGAAGCCCCCTATGGCGATGGCAAGCCACCGTTGGGCGTTTCCCTTAGCCGCGATGCGTTACCCAGCCCAACATCGGGCGCAGTAGGTGCCGAAATTACTTTTAAAGCAACCGGGTTGCTGCCTTATAAGGATAAACTGAAATTTATGTTTAACGGCGAGGAAGGGCAAATTACCGAGGTTACGGCAGCGGGCATCAAAGTAAAAGTTCCGCCGTTTGGTAGCAGTGGTATCACTTCTATAGCTATAGATGATCAGCTGGTGTTGGGGCCGTTGTTTAAGGTAAACGGACTTATTAACATCGATCCTTCCTTCAGGGCTACGTTGGGTGCAAACAACTTTGTGAGCCAGATATTCCCATTGGCCGATGGCAGAAACCTGGTGGTAGGCCGGTTTACCAATTATGATAACAAGGGAATCATTACCCCGCTTAACCGGATTGTAAGAACATCATCCGATGGCGAGTTTGACCGTACCTTCAGGACGGGTAAGGCTGCCAACGGAGCTTTAGCCAGGGTTATGCAGATAAACTCGAAGTTTATTATTGCGGGCGGGTTTAGCGGATATAATCAACGCACAGATAATATTAGTAACATAACAAGTTTGGGCGTTGACGGCAGTGTTGATACTATCGGTTTAAAAGTATACCGGAGGCCTACACAAAAAGATACCTCGAGGGATACCACCAAGTATTTTCCAAAATTTAATGGAGGTACAAACGAGTTTATAAACAGGGTGTATAACCATCAAAATAAGATACTGGCAACCGGAAACTTCAGGTACTATGTACACCGCACCTATAAAAAGCCCAATCACGACTTTACAAAAGATACAGTTATTGTAGATAGTACCGAGATAAGGCAGGTGCTGCGCTTTAACCTGGATGGTTCATTAGATAAAACGTTTCGTTTTAACGTGGCTGCCAACAAAGGCCTGCCGGCGGCAAACGGCCCCATAGATTCATATATGCATACAGATGCCGCACTGGCAGAGAAACTTGTGGTTTTTGGAAGCTTTACAACGTTTGACCAAACCCCGGCAGGGCGTGTTGTAAGGTTAAATGCCGATGGTGGAATCGATAACACATTTAAAGCAGGCTTGGGGGCCGATAACAGCATCTCATCATTAACCTATAACACCGTTACAAAAAAATATCTCATTACCGGGGTGTTTAGAACATATAACGGTAAACCTGTAATAAGTATGGCATTACTAAACCAGGACGGTAGCCTTGATGAGTCATTTGCGCCAAAAGTATTTGAGGGCGGCTACCCGGCCTTTGCAAGGCAGCTGGATGACGGCTTAATAGTAGTTAGCGGCGGTTTTAAAAAATATAATAAGGTAACGCGCAACGGATTCATGGTACTTAACTCCAAAGGCGACCTTGCAGGTAATTATAACACTACTGGTCCGTTTTCGGGTGGTCTGTCAGATATAATTGAAACAAAATCAGCCGATGGAAAAAGGGCGTTATACCTGATAGGTGGGTTCGACAGGTTTGATAACCAGCCGGTAAATAACATTATACGGGTAACCATTGAATAAATTAAAAAAGAAATTATAACTATAAAAAGATGGGGCAGAAGAAAAAATACCAGGGAATAATGTTTGGAATAATGTGTTCCATACTGGCCATTGCGGTAATATCCTGTAATAAAGATTTTTTAAAGGCGTTGCCTGATAAAAATTATAGTGATACCACCAGCGTATCATACGGCCAGCGCAAAGTGCTGTATTTGATTGTTGATGGGGCAAGAGGTGCATCTGTAAACAGTGCTAATGTGCCTAATATTAAAGCCTTATTGCCAAATTCCATTTACAGCTGGGTAGCATTAAGCGATCCTGATTCAACCAGGGATGTTAGCAATTGGGCCAACATGTTAACTGGGGTAAAAAAAGAAAAGCACCTGGTTTTAAACGATAATTTAACCGGGGCGAATTTGGCCAACTACCCGGTTGTGCTTCAAAGAATAAAGGACGAAAAACCTACCGCCAAAATGGTAGCGTTTTCGTCTTCTGCAATCTTTAAAAATAATTTCACCAAAGGGACTGCGGTAAGCGAGTTATTTGATACAGATGAGCAGATTAAAACAGCTGTTGTAAATAATATCAATACCGATACAGCAAGCCTTATTTTGGGGCATTTTAATGATATAGACGAGGCCGGGGCCAAATACGGTTATGATAATTCGGCACCCCAATATAAGGCTGCTATTGAAAAGTTTGATGGCTATGTAGGTGCTATAATGGATGCACTCAAAAAACGGAAGAATTATCAGAATGAAGAATGGCTGGTAGTTATAGCATCAAGCGGTGGTGGCAAGTTTACCATACCGGCAAATCAAAACGACAACACGGTTTTTAGCAACACAGCGGCAAATACCTTTACTATCTATTACAGTTCAAGGTACAAGCAACGCGTAATTGGAAAACCGTTTACCGGAAACCGTTATTTAGGTAAAACAGTGAGGTTGTACGGCGAATCGGTAAGGGCAGAAATTGATACGGCAGATGTGTTTAATCTTGGTGATACTACCAAATTTACAATTGAGCTAAAGGTTAAAAAAAATGAGGATAAGTTTTTTTGGCCAAGCATATTGGGTAAAAGACACGAGTGGTCAAGTGGGCACCCAAGTGTAGGCTGGGTTATTTACCTGGAAGACGCCTATTGGTATTTTGAAATGAGAGGTACAAAAGATGGTGATTACAGGCAATGCAGGGGAGCTGATTTGCAGAAAGGCAGATGGCATAACCTATCTGTTAAATGCGAGATCCGTGCAGGCAAACGCTTTATCAGAACGTATACCGACGGTAATTTTAATAACGAAATGGAAATTACGGGGTCGGGAAGCCTTGATAATAATGACCCGTTGAAATTGGGCTTTTTAAATGGTAACGGGCATGGTACACCAAATGTATATGTAAGCGATATCAGGTTTTTTAAAGTGGATGTACCAGATGCCGTAATTGGCAATTACGCTTGCGAAACGTCTATTTCAGAAGGACACCCTTATTACAGTTTTCTTGCGGCCTACTGGCCAGGAACCGATGGACAGGGCGACAAATTGAAAGATGTTGGCCCGCAGGCCCGTGATTTTCAATTAAAGGGAGATTATAAGTGGGAAGATTTTAACGACCTGATATGCCCGCCGCCGGCCGAAGCACTTGCAGTATTTGTGCCGCAAACAACAGATATACCTGCACAAATAATAAACTGGTTCAGGATCCCTAACAGGCAAAGCTGGGGCCTTGATGGCAGAGTTTGGTTAGATCAGTAAAATTAATACACAATAAATTAATTGATGATGAAAAATTATATATACAGTATACTGCTTGGGATAACCCTTGTAACTGTTTCTTGTAAGCATAATAACCTTGACGACGTAGGTTTAATTAAAAATAATGCCGTAAGTATTTCTGGTGATGGTGTTGTTGTTGCGGGGGTAACAAAGGATAATGAAACAGTAAAAGTTCCGTTTAAAATATCACTGTCTGCGGCGGCAACTAAAGCGTTCCAGGTAGGTATCACCCTTAATAGCGATACCGTTAATCAATTAATAGCAAATGGCACTTTAAAAAATACGGTAGTACTACCTAACGGCGCTATTGATTATCCAAGTGTAATTAATGTATCCTATGGTGCCGATACCGCTACAGGAGTTGCAACAGTAAGGCTTACAACGCTTGAGGCTAATTATGGTAAAGACGTAGCATTTGCTTTTAAACTTACCGATCCCGGAAAAGGCAACGTAGTTAAAGCGTCTAAATCAAATATCATGGTTGTGCTTAATACCAAACAGCTGATAGCCGAAAAAGATATCCATTACCTGTCAATTGTAAATGGAGGCACTATTATGAGTGTTGATTATAAGAAGAATTACACTACTTCTCCTGCCGGCATTACTATACCATTAATTGTCAATCTGTCTGGTCAGGCCGGTACTGCATTTAATGTACACGTAAAGCTAAATACAGATACCATTAACAAGCTTGTGAGCAGCAAAGTATTACCGGCTAATGCCATCAACTTAAGCCCGGCCAATTTTACTATAGATACTTTAATCCGGGTAAATTCCAATTCAAATACGGCCCAAATACGTTTACAGATAGGGTGGCCGGTTTTTGATGCCAATATTGTTGCAAACAAAAAATTTGCATTTGCAATAAGCTTAAGCGCACCAACAAGGCATATTTTACACCCAACAAGCAGCAAAATAATTGTTTTGGTGGAGCCTACGGTTAATCTCGACAACAATTCATACATAACAGGTAATGGCACCGGCCTAAAAGCCGAATATTTTTCGAACAATCAGCAACTCGATTTTGATGGCAGGGCACCATCCCTGGTAAGGATAGACGAAACTATTGATTTTGGCGGCGATTGGTTACCCTCATCCATTGTTAGCAACGATAATTATTCATCCAGATGGACCGGTGAGTTTTTAGCCCCGGTTCGCGGTGAATATATATTTTATCAAACACGTTGGGACGACGGTGCCAGGTTGTTTATTGACGGTAAAGCGGTTATCGACGATTTTACCACCCAGTGGGATCTGCCAAGCAGATTTGCCAAAGTGACTCTCGAACGTGGAAAGCGATACAAGATAGAAGCAGACCATCGTGAAAATGTTGGCGGCCAACAGGCCAGGCTTGAATATGAAGTGCCGTCGGCAGGCATCAACGGAAGGCGGATTGTACCCAAAAGCCAATTATTTCCGGCACAATAATCATTTATAACGATTAATAAAAAGGCAAATGAAAAAGTTATTTAGCATAATATCAGCACTTATACTCATAGTAATGATGTCGGTAGGATGTAAAAAGGATAAACCGGTAGATACTACTGTTGTTGAAGAACCTGTGCCATTAACAGGTTTTACGGCGGCGAAGGCCGATAGTGTTGATTTTTTGAAATATCAGTTTACCAACACCTCAACCAATTACAAAGAGTTATTATGGCAATTTGGAGATGACAGCACTTCTGTAGAAAAGTCGCCGCTGCACAAATATGCATTTGAGGGCATATACCACGTAGTACTTACATCAAGAAACTCGCAGGGGCTTTCGTCGAGCCGGGAAATAATATTGAATGTAGCCGATCCTAATTTTGACAGAACAAAGGTTGGTGAAAGCTATTTTGCTACTATTGGCGGTACGTTTACTGTTTCGCGCGATAACGGAGGTGGTCCTAATTCAAACGAGGGCTCTTTAAAAGTGGTTGACGGCGATCCGAATTCAAAGTTTTTCCAATCGGGTTTTTCCGGCGACCTGGTGATGAAGTATGAGCTTAAAACTCCTGCCCTTGCAGGAGCGTACACTTTGGTAAGCGGTAATGATTCGCCCGATCGGGACCCTAAAACGTGGATATTACAGGGCTCCGAAGATGGGATAAAGTGGATAAACTTACATTCGCGCACAGGCGAGTTGTTTTCTGGCCGTGCGCAGCGTAAATTATATCATTTCAATAACAATGTACCCTACAAATTTTACAGGTTAAGCATTAAGGCAAATAACGGCAGTCGCGATTTTCAAATGGCCGAATGGACAGTAAATAAAAAGCAACCCTAATCCATAATATTTATGGGCAGGTTTTAGGGACGCTGAACTTATGATTGCATTAAGCTAAATAAAGTATAGATCGCGATTTAAAAAACGGAGAATGTTTTGAGTTGCAAGACATTAAAAAGTGTCACTCCGTTTGCAGGTTTTAATTTTTTAGGTATCGGCAGTTATGGTATATACAATTTTACCGGGTAGTAAAATTGTATATATCATAACTCCCCAAATCCGTTGCTTAGCATTAAAAATCACTTTGGGCCTTGTATCAGGCTCTGGCGCTACTGGTAATTATTTTACCCGAATGAGTTCTGAAGCCATCTCCTGTTGCCCAATCATGACCGTTAAGTGCCAACCATTTATAATCGGCCCAAAACAAGCATGTTACTGGCACGGGGGTTAATTATTCATTTTTACACGATAATAAATTTACAAACACATACCAGCGAATGACGAAAGAAATCAATAAATTAAAAATACTTGGCGTAATAGGATGCGTTTTTGCAGGCATGCTGCTCAAAGCACAGGACCGAAAGGCGCCATCTTATCCATTGATTACACATAACACCTATTTTAGCATTTGGTCAAATACAGATAAATTAAACGAGTCATCTACAACACATTGGACGGGCGCAGAGCAGTCACTTTTGGGGCTGATAAATGTTGATGGAAACATTTTTCGTTTTATGGGCGTGGAAAGTCCCAATTATACCACCATCCTGCCAGCATCAGATGAAAAGACATACCAGGTACAGTATACAGAAACTAAGCCCCAGGGAGATTGGATGTCACCTGATTACGCAGCCTCAGATTGGAAAACAGGCTCGGCACCAATAGGTGACGATATTAAAAACATAAAAACCATTTGGCGTTCAAACGAAATATGGGTAAGAAGACCGTTCAGGGTTTCTAATCTGGCGGCAATTAACAAACTTTTTTTAAAGATAAACCATGATGATGATATCCAGGTTTTTGTTAACGGGAAAAAGGTATATACAAAAGAAGGTTGGACAAGCAATTTTCAATACATCGCGTTGAATGATAAAAATGTCCTTAAAGAAGGCGATAACACTATCGCTATACATTTAATGAATACTGCAGGTGGTAGGTATCTTGATTTTGGATTGGTTGACAGGCAAAAAGATAATGCTGTAAAAATACAGGTAGCCAGGCAAAAAAATGTCGACGTAAATGCTACCCAAACTATTTATGATTTTACCTGTGGTAAAATAGATCTGAAATTAACCTTTACCTCGCCGTTATTGATGAATGATCTGCAATTGTTTGCCAGGCCTGTATCTTATATTACCTACCAGGTAAAAGCCAATGACGGTAAAATGCACCAGGTTAAGGTTTCCTTAAGCGCATCATCCAATATTGCAGTTTATAATCCCTCGCAGGAGGTAACAACCCAAAAATACGCCACCAATAAATTATCTATTTTAAAAACCGGTACTATTGAACAACCGGTTTTGAAAAAAGCAGGTGACGATATGCGGATTGATTGGGGATATTTTTATGTTGCCGCCCCCAAAACAAGCAATGCTATTCAATTTGTTACGCCAGGGAAAGATGCTGCCGGCGCTTTTATAAAAGGTAATTATCAATCAACGGCTAAGCAAGGCAAAATGCTGTCATTAAATACTATTATACCTTTTGGTGCAGTTGGTAATGCCCCGGTCGAAAAATTCGTCGAGCTGGGTTACGATGACATTTACTCGGTTCAATACTTTAAAAATAATCTAAGGCCATGGTGGAATGCTTCGGGAAAGGCAACCATTGAAGGGGAATTGACTGATGCCGCCTTGCAGTACAAAAAGGTAATGGATAAATGCGTTAGCCTTAACAAATCAATTTACGCCGATGCAGTAAAATCTGGCGGGGTGGAATATGCACACCTGTGTATGTTAAGCTACCGGCAAAGTATTGCGGCACATGCACTGGTTAAAAGCCCGCAGGGCGACATCTTATGGTTGTCTAAAGAAAATAATAGCGGCGGTTTTATCAATACTGTTGATGTAACGTACCCATCTGCACCGTTATATTTAATTTACAATCCATCATTATTAGAAGGGATGCTAAACGGCATTTTTTATTTTAGTGAAAGCGGAAAATACCCTCATCCATGGGCTGCGCATGACTTAGGAACTTATCCCTTAGCAAACGGCCAAACCTATGGCGAACCGATGCCAATTGAAGAATCTGGCAATATGCTGATTTTAACAGCCGCAATTGCAAAAGCACAGGGTAATGCAAACTATGCAAAGCTGCATTGGAAAACACTTAGCACCTGGGTTGATTATTTAGCAAAAGAAGGATTGGATCCTAAAATGCAGCTATGTACCGACGATTTTGCAGGCCATTTGGCCAGAAACGCTAATTTATCGGTAAAAGCCATTGTGAGTATTGCCTGTTATGCACAGCTGGCAGAAACACTGGGGTATACTGAAGTTGCTGATAAGTACAGAACCATAGCTGCCAGTATGGTTCCTAAATGGATAGAAATGGCTGGCGCCGGCGATCACTATGCATTAACTTTTAATGATAAAAGTACATGGAGCCAAAAATATAATTTAGTTTGGGATAAAGTTTTAAACCTAAACTTGTTCCCGCAAAAAGTATATGATACAGAAATTAGTTACTATTTAACTAAGCAAAACAAATACGGTATTCCGTTGGATAGCCGAAAATCGTATACTAAAAACGACTGGATTTTGTGGACTGCAACCTTTGCACCAAATCAGAACGAATTCCAGGCGTTGATTCATCCGGTTTATAAACATGCAATTGAAACAGAATCAAGAGTGCCTTTAAACGATTTTTATGATTCAAATACAGGCATACGCGATAATTTTAAAGCCCGCAGTGTAGTTGGTGGCTTCTATATGAAAATGCTTGCTGATAAACTAAAAATGACTGCAAAGTAATTTCAAACAATAACAGTAAACGGGAATATAACTTTTAATTCGATTCATAGGAAGAAAGCATCTAACAGCAATAAAACATTAACACGCTCATAGTATTCAGCTAATCCGCAATTAGGCTACAAATGCCCTCAATTAGACTACATACGGCAGGCTGGCCCTCCTGATCTTTGCTTCATCAATAATTGAAAAGATAAAGAACATGGAAAGTAAAAGGAATAGTAAGGTGTGGTTTATTACGGGCGCTTCGCGAGGTTTTGGACGTGTTTGGGCAGAGGCCGCTCTTGAGCGTGGCGACAAAGTTGCAGCAACAGCACGTAAAGTAGATAATTTAGCCAGGCTTAAAGAAAAATATGGCGAAAATGTGTTAACCCTGGAATTAGATGTAACCAGCCCTGGCCAGGCAAAAACAGCCATAAACCAGGCACATGCCCATTTCGGAAGGTTGGATATTGTGCTGAACAATGCCGGCTATTCATTAGTAGGTACTATTGAGGAGGCGAGTGCCGAAGATGTTAAGGCGATGTATGAAACCAACATTTTTGGGGCAATTGCTGTTATCCAGGCAGCTTTACCGTTGCTTCGGGAGCAAGGTGGAGGCCATATCCTTGGCACATCCAGCAATCTTGGCCATGTTACCCTGCCGGTAATTGGTTACTACTGCTCGTCAAAGTGGGCATTTGAGGCTATTCATGAAAGCCTGGCGACAGAGGTTAAAGACTTTGGCATCAAAGTGACTATTATAGAGCCGGGCGCATACGCTACCGAATTTGGCAGCCAGGACTCTTTGAAATTTGCAGCCGGCATGGAAGTATACTCGGATTTTAAAACGCAATTTTTCGGAAGATTAAAAGATATGGAACGAGGCGACCCGAACGCCACTGCACAAGCGCTCTTCCAGATCGTAGATACGGAAAACCCGCCGTTACGGTTTAACCTGGGTAGCCAAAATTTGCCATGGGTACGCGCTGCTTACGCAGAACGGTTGGCCTTATGGGAAAAATGGGACGCTGTTTCCAGTTCGGCCCAAAAGGTAGCTGAGTAATAACCAGATCATAACCGGTAATCAAAATGATTGCCGGTTATGATTATATTTGTTTTGAAATGAAAAAAGACGAGAAAAGTCTGCATAAATTTGAAACGCTATCCGATGCCCATCGGGCCTTCGGCCTGCCTCATCCGAAACACCCATTGATAAGTATAATTAACGGGGCGCATTCCGTGGCACAACTACACCAGTCGGCTCAGCATCATGTGTTGGGCTTTTATAAAATTTCTTACAAGCCAAAACTTGGCGGCAAATTGAAATATGGCCAGGGCTATTATGATTTTGATGAAGGCGGTTTGCTGTTTGCTTCCCCAGGCCAGGTGATAGGTAGCGGCGATAACGAGGGAACGGTATGTTCTGAGTATACCTTGCTAATTCATCCGGATTTCTTTTTAGGTTATCCTGTAGCTAAAAAGATCGGTCAGTACGGGTTCTTTTCTTACTCAGCCAACGAAACGCTGCACCTTTCTGAAAGCGAGAAAGCTACCATCATTTCTATTTTCAGGATCATGGAAGAAGAATTGAACAGCCGTATAGATGATTTTAGCCAGGATGTCATCATATCTCAAATTGAGTTGTTGCTAAATTATGCCAACCGCTTTTACAAGCGCCAATTCATTACCCGTAAAATAGTAAGCCATGATCTGCTGCAAAGGCTGGAGGACCTGCTGGCGGACTACTTCGGGAATGAATATTCTTTAAGTAAGGGTATTCCAACCGTTCAGTATCTTGCCGAAGGCCTGCATCTGTCGCCCAGCTATTTAAGCGATATGCTGCGCGCGCTTACCGGCCAAAACGCGCAGCAGCACATTCATGATAAATTGATCGAAAAGGCAAAAGAAAAACTTTCTACCACTACGCTATCGGTGAGTGAAGTAGCTTATGCGTTGGGGTTCGAACATCCACAGTCATTCAGTAAGCTATTTAAAACAAAAACCAACCTCTCTCCACTCGTCTTCAGGCGGTCTTTTAACTAAGCAACCTCCTATAGGATGCAGGGATAGGTAAAAATATTTACCTAATTTACATCAAGGTGAGTATAAATTTCTTCAACTGTTGTCTTCCCTTCATTAATACACAGTTTTAAAATGATATGCAGGCAGTTTATGCATCTGAACACCCGGGCTATAGCAAATACAAGGTTGGAAGGAAGCCGAACCCTTTCCCGAACCCGGTGATTCCGCCGGGCGATATTTTTACCAATATGGGTTTCAGGAAATCCACTTACCCCGGATTTTTGGCCGCAATTACAGTAACCACAAATTATCAAGTTAGCAACCTCTTTTTCGCTGGTAAATAATACCGGCGATCATACAAACGCCGGCGTCCGGTTTCGGGAGTAGCTTATTGCTTGAAGAAACAGTGTTAAGGCGGATGAAGTTTGGATTAAGCCTGGTTTGCTTTAAGGCAGCTGTCTTAAAATAAGTGTTTAAAAAACAATAATTAATTTGATGATAAAATTTAATAATCACTAAATTAGTGAGCCAATTAATAAATCGCCCCTGAGGGTAAATTCTGTTGCTAAAAGATCGCACCGTAGCTTGCAGCCATTTTATGAAGAGATTGCTTTTTATAACCGCGTTTATACTACTAAAGTATAACGCCGATTCCTCCTCGCTCCCCATGTCGTACCTGGGGATTGAGCAGGGCTTATCTAACAATACCGTAACCACTATTTTTAAAGATAAATTCGGCTTCATGTGGTTTGGCACCCTTGATGGCCTTAACCGGTTTGACGGCTATTCCTTCAAAAAAATCAGGAATAAAATAAACGACCCCGCAAGTTTACCCGAAAACACCATTACAGCGCTGGAGCAGGATGACCTGGATAGGATATGGGTTGGTACCCGTCATGGAGTTGGTATTTTAGATAGTAAGACGCTCTATTTTTCGCAGATAAACTACAAAACAGGCCTTGCGGATGCTTTGACACCCCTGCCGGTTGATAAAGTTATCAACGTGTTAAAAAAAGATCTTTCGGGAAATATGATGATCGGATCAGCAGATGTCGGGTTACTCATTTATTATAAAAATAAAACCTTTGCGGTTGAGGCCCCGCTGTTAAATGCCCAAAAAAAGCAACAATGGAAATACACGGTAACCGCGATTACAATACTGAACGACCACAGCATTTGGCTGGTTGTTGATAATGTTGGCCTATGCCGGTTTTTACCTGGCAAAAACGTTGTACTTCCGGTTACCGTCTCGTTCCCGCAGGCTACCCATATGAAGAAGGGACCCGACGGTAACCTGTGGATAAGCACCAATGCGGGCATGTTTTCTTTCAATACCTTAACAAGCCAGTTAAAGCATCAGTCTTACAGCAATAAGGCGCTTGATAACATCAAGATATTTGACTTTTATTTTGATAAGGTTAAAAACCTATGGCTGGCAACCGATGGAATGGGGGTTGGCATTGTAAATATTTTTGGTTCGGGGCATTGTACCCTGCTTCAGCAGCAAGATGCCGGTACGCTTTCCAGTAATTCGGTTTATGCCGTTTATGAGGATAACCAAGGCCGCAAATGGATAGGTACGTTAAGGGGAGGGATTAGTGTTATCGATCCTAATAAAAACCAGTTCAAAACCATCGCGCATCAGCCCTATAATAAAAACAGCCTGGTATCCAATTTTACATTTTCGTTTTGTGAGGATGCCGGTCACAACATCTGGATAGGCACAGATGGTGCGGGCCTTAGTATATGGAACCGGGCTAAAAACACTTTTACCACATTTGTACATACCGACAATAATCCGCAATCGTTAAGCAATAACCGTGTTTCATCAATCATTAAAGATAACCAGAACCAAATATGGGTGGCCACTTTTGGGGGAGGTGTAGCTATATATGATGCTGATAGTCATTTGTTTAAAAATATACCATTTGAAAATACCGGAAATTATAGAAAATCCGCCTGGAAAATTTATGTTGATGCCGACAATACGATTTGGATTACGGCTTTAAGAGGCGAAAAAACAGGGAATGAGCGCGCTCGGCTTTTTCATTTTGATAAAGTGTCCGGGAAATTTGTTTCGGCGGGGTTTGATGTTAAAGACGATGTACTGTCAATTGCTGACGATGGTAAGGGGAATTTGTGGCTGGGCGGTTTTAAAAACCTGGTGCGGGTTAATAAACATACGGGTCAATCGGCGGTAATACAGTCAAATATTGCAGTGAGGAGTTTGCTGGTTGCCGCGGGTACCTTATTTGTTGGTACCCACGGCAAGGGCCTAATGACTTACCAACTGGCTACGGGTAAAATGGCCTGGTATAACGAAAATAATGGGCTGCCCAACAATACCATATTAAATATCGAAAGCGATAATAAGGGGAATTTGTGGATGAGCACCTTCAACGGCTTATCAAAATTAAAGATTGCAACAAAAAAATTCGAAAACTACTATGCCTCGGATGGCCTGCAATCCAACCAGTTTTACTTTAACGCATCCGGGAAACTATCATCCGGCGAACTGCTTTTTGGCGGGATAAAAGGCTTTAACATTTTTTACCCGGATAGCATCAGGCGTTTTAACAGCTTTCCTGACCTGCTGATTACGCAGGTTAATATCGAAAATGAAAGTGCCAATGCCAATAATGCTTATATAAAAAACGCCACAAACATTTATGACATCGATAAAATCCGGCTGCCGTATGATAAGGCCGTACTATCAATGGAGTATGTTGCCCTGGAGTATTCGCTGCACGAAAAAATTCAGTATGCCTATTACCTGCAGGGCTGGGATAAAGGCTGGAACTACGTTAACAACGCGCGGGTTTTAAATTATTCAAGGTTAAGCGAAGGCAACTACACGCTGCATATTAAGGCCACCAACGGTTATGGCGTATGGAATACAAAAGAAAAAACCGTGTACATTACCGTGCTGCCACCCTGGTTCAGAAGTTGGTGGGCCTATTTGCTTTATATGGGCATCGTCTCCGCGTCGGTTTACGGTTATATTTATTACCATAAAAAGGAAAACCGGCTACATTATGAAGTTAAGCTGGCCAACCTGAAGGTACAACAGGAAAAAGAGCTTAACGAAAAGAAGATTGCTTTTTTTACCAATATCTCGCACGAGTTCAGGACGCCACTTACACTAATAGCCAATCCGGTTAAAGAATTACTACAAAATAATGGTAAAAATATCGACCTGATAGACCTTAGTTCAGTATATCGAAATGCCAGGAGGCTCCTTAGCCTGGTAGATAGATTGCTGCTTTTCCGGTCGACAGATAATGAGTTAACCGAGTTGAAAAAAGAATGGGTAAGCCTGTCGGACATTGCCCGCGAGGTTTTTTCATGCTTTAACAACCAGGCTAAAACAAAGCACCTTGATTATCAATTGCACATGGAACAGGAAACCCTGGCCTGCATTGATAGGGAGAAAATTGAAATCGTTTTGTTCAATTTACTTTCCAATGCGCTTAAATTTACGCCTGAGGGTGGAAAAGTAGCCATGCATATCCGGGAGATGGACGACAGGATTGAAATAGAAGTTCACGACAGCGGACGCGGAATTTCGGCAGAGACAGGCGGACGTCTTTTTGAAAAATTTTACCGCGAGGAAGCAACCGACAGGGCTAACCAAAGTGGATTTGGCATTGGTTTATTCCTTGCCAAAAAGTACGTTGATGTTCATGGCGGAGATTTATCATACACCAGCGCACCGGGCGAAGGAACGGTTTTCAAAATAGGATTGCCGGGATCGGACGAAGTAACGAAACCACTGGCGGTAACTAAACCGGTTTTCCGTTCCTCGGCTTTTGAGATCCTGAACGAAGCTATTATTGATCCTGAACCAGGATTGTTAAGGGAGCCCGAAAAGCCAGATCACGTAAGCGAATTAATGGAAAATATTGTAAAAGATAAGCCATCGGTGCTGGTTATTGATGATGATGGTGATATTCGTCAATATCTCAGGAGGTTACTTAAAGATTCCTATAACGTTTATGAGGCGGAAGATACGATACAGGGGTTTGAAATTGTGATGCAGGTTGACCCCGATATTATTGTTTGCGACGTAGTGATTAAGGAGTTTAGCGGGATTGAGTTTTGTTCTAAATTAAAAGATTCGCCCTCATTTAGCCATATACCCGTGATTCTTTTAACGGGCAGTTCTTCCGCCGAAATAAAGTTAAAAGGGGTTGAATGCGGTGCTGATGATTATATAACCAAGCCCTTTGAAAACGACCTGCTGGTTGCGCGAATTAAAAGTATTTTAAAAGGCCGCAACACGCTTAAACAGTTTTTCCTGAACGAGGTAACGCTAAAAAGCAACAACCTGAAAATTCCGGAGGAGTACAGCCAGTTTTTGGCGAAGTGTATAGCTTTAATAGAAAAACACCTGGATGACGAAAATTTTTCAGCAACTGTGTTCACAAAGGGCATGGGGATGAGCCGGTCTAACTTATTCAGGAAGGTTAAAGCTATTTCAGGGTTAAATATTTCTGAATTCATCAGGCATATCAAACTCAAAAAAGCCGCTGAACTATTGATTCAAAGCGATTTGCAGATTAAGGAAGTGGCCTATAAAATTGGTTTCCAGGATGTGAGATATTTCCGGGAACAGTTTTTTAAGCTTTTTGAATTGAATCCGTCCGATTTTATCCGCAAGTACAGGAAAACTTTTGTAAAAAGCTATAACATTGGTGCCGGCATGTCGCCCGAGAAACTCAGGCAATAGCCACGATACTCAGTGGCCCAAATGATTGGGCACAAATCTAACCCGGTTTAGGAGTTGCTTCCTGGCCGGGTTTTTATTTAAAGTGGTTTTGTCCCTCGGAACGCGGTACTGTTCCTCCCGATTGTAGGGCCGCATTGTCAGGCAATCAGGCGTTGAGTGCCTTAATAAATTCTCCTCCCGCGATGTATTTATAATTTGGTCCCTGGTTATCTATCATAGGCACGCCTCTAATCGCAATTAATGGCGAATTTTCTCAGATATCCCCAAATAGCTCCTAAACCGGTTTTTTAGGCTTTTTTGACCAGTTTACGTCCGCTGAATGGTTGTTTTATAGCCTTTCTGTCGCCTAAAATCCACTCATATTAGCTGTTGTAAAACCAATTATCCGGCAATCGAAAAAGTTCGCGCCAATTTTTCTAGCCCGATTTTAAACGGTTGTTTTTTGGGAGCAGTGGAAACCAATATCAATTATAACTATACATTTTTTATGAACATGAATGACCAGTTAGCCATACGTTGGGAAAAAACCCGTCAGGGCGATGTCAGTGAATTCGGGGCTATTCATCAGGAGTTGTACCGGGTACTTTACCATTATGTGCTGAAAATTACCCGCGACGAAATTGTATCACAAGACCTTATTCAGGAGTTGTTTATAAAAATGTGGGAACGCCGGGAAAGGCTTGGGCCGATATACAACGTAAAGGTTTACTTTTTTAAGGCAGCCCGCTCACTTGCGCTCAACTATTTTAAAAGCCAGAAGAATCATTTACCAATAGCCGAAGACCAGCGCGAAATTGACCTTGCATTTTCGCAGGAGGAGATTTGGGTGAACGGCGAAAATGATATAGAGTTCAACAGGTTATTAACGCTTGCGTTAAACGCCTTACCCAAAAGACAAAAGGAAATGGTGCATTTAAAATATTTTGACGGCTGGACGTATGAGCAAATAGCTGAGGTAACCGGGATAAATTACCAATCGGTAGTAAACCACGTACATCGGGCTATGCAACAGTTGCGTATCAATTTGGTAGATGATAAACGGGTGCAATCCTGTCGTGTGGCGGTATGAATGGCATAATAGATTGGCAATGCCGTTAAGTTAAGAGGTCTTTCTCGCAAAGACGCAGAGGCGCAAAGTGATTATTTTTCTTGGGCGTCTTGACGCGAAATTAAAATTTTAATATTTCTCCCAACTTAATGGCATTGCCCTCTCCCCAAGGAAGTAATCGCTCATCCCTTTGCTTTTTTTATCTCTTCCAAACACTATGCGCGTAATTTTTACCCACTACCCGCAACACCAACCATTAGCGTTTTTATTTTCCCTGGTTAACTATTGATTAATCCATAGCCTCTTTTTGGTTAATCAAACCCCTCTCATAGAGGTTTTTATAACAGAGATTTGTAATCTGTAAACCAATTATCAGCCATTATAAAACCTATGGCGCCTGTTGGTAGGTGGCCTTTAATTGTGCTCTGACAACACAACACAATTACTGCCATACTATTGCGGCTGGTGTTAACGTGCAATTAATTAAACCAATATACTTAACCATTTATTATGAAAACAAAATTGATGTTTCTGTTTTGTCTTTTTTGCCTGCTTCCTTTCTGGAGCTGCAGGAAATCAGGTGCCCCCGCCGCGACTGCTACCGACAGCGTTAAAACCGGTAAATTATCCAAACTTAAGGTCGCTGCCGTTAGCCCCTTTATCCATCCGGGCCTGTTGCATACCGAGGCCGATTTTATCCGCATGCAAACCATGGTAACGGCAAGCACCGAGCCATGGCTTTCGGGCTGGAACAAGCTTACCGCAAATTCGCACTCCCTGTCTACCTATGTGATGAAGGGCCCGGTTGATACTGTGTACAGGGGATCAGGCGCGCCCGAAAATTACTCCAAGCTGTATAATGATATTGCTGCGGCGTATCAAAATGCCTTGCGCTGGAAAATTAATGGCGATGTGGCCTGTGGTAATAATGCGGTGGCTATTATGAACGCATGGTCATCTACACTCGTAGCGATATCTGGTAGTGCCGATAGGTGGCTTGCTGCGGGCATTTACGGCTACGAGTTTGCCAATGCTGCCGAAATTATGCGCTCATACGGCGGATGGGCGGCGGCCGACTTTACCAGGTTTAAAACCATGATGCTTACCGTGTTTTACCCCATGAACCACGATTTCCTGGTGAATCACAACGGAGCCTGTATCACCAATTACTGGGCAAACTGGGATTTGTGCAGCATGGCCTCAATCCTGTCTATCGGCATCCTGTGCGACGATGCCACCAAATACAATGAGGCCGTTACTTATTTCAAAACCGGCGCCGGTAATGGAGCAATAGATCATGCGGTACCATTTTTATATACAGGCGGGCTTGGCCAGGGTCAGGAAAGCGGCCGCGACCAGGGACACCAGTGCCTTGATATCTCCTTACTTGGTGCCTTTTGCCAAATGGCCTACAACCAGGGCGATGACCTGTTTGGCTACAAAACCAACAAAGCGCTGGCAGTAAGCGAATATACGGCCAGTTATAACCTGGGCAATACCGTACCATTTACAACCTACAACTGGGGCAGCGGTACTACCTGCGCGGCAAATTCGCAAACTGTAATTTCGGCATCAAGCAGGGGCGATATCCGGCCATCCTGGGAGCTAATCTATAACCATTTTGCCAATGTAGCCGGTGTTACAGCCACTTATAGTGCCCAGTATGCCAGCAATATAAGGCCCGAAGGTGGTGGCGGAGACTATGGCAGTACAAGCGGAGGGTACGATCAATTAGGATTTGGTACCCTTACGTTTACAACGTCTACTCAGCCTATTGCTAATGGTACTTATCATCTCGTGAACCGGGCAAGCGGCAAATACCTGGATAACCTTGGCGCTACTGCCAATGCTGCTAATGTTGGGCAATGGGCCAGCAGTACATCCGGTAATCAAAAATGGGTGCTATCCTATAGCGGCGGCTATTACAAGCTTACCTGTGTGTCCAGCAGTAAATGTTTGGATAGCAATGCCAATACGGCCGATGGCTCCAATGTTACCCAGTGGGCAAGCGGAACCTCGCCAAATCAGCAATGGATAATAGTGCCTGTCGGGTCGTACTATAAAGTGGTAAACCGCACCAACGGCAAATGCCTTGATACCGGTGGCGGTACTGCCAATGGCTCCATTATGCAATTCTGGGGTAGTAATACCAGCTTTAACCAGCAGTGGTCTATTGTGCCTTGATGCTGAGTTGTGGAGTCTGAGGTGTGAAATCTGAGGGCCGCGGTCTGAAGCCAACACGAATTCGGGCCTCAGGCCTCTGACCCCAGCCCTCAGATTTCACACCTCAGATTGAGTATTAAATCCCCGGTGGGTTGTCATAGCAACAGGTTGCCCAACTTTTAACTTATTAACTATTGCAGCCTGCTGTTAAACCTGATGAAGAAATTAGTTATAAAAGATATTGCCGAACAATTACAGGTATCAAAATCGACTATTTCATTTGTTTTAAATGGCAAAGCACGGCAACATGGTATTAGTATCAAACTCGAAAATAAAATATTAAAGTATGTTGAAAAGGTAGGCTATCAGCCAAGCCGCATAGCTGTTGGGCTTAGTACCGGCAAAAGCAAAACTATAGGTATGCTTGTTGAGGATATTTCGGATCCGTTTTTTTCTTCAATTGCCCGGGTTGTCGAACGGTCGGCCCTCTCTTCGGGTTATAGAGTTATTTATGGCAGTACCGAGAATGATACCGTACAGGCTATTGATCTGTTGCAGGCCTTTCGAAACCATAATGTCGACGGATATATCATCGCCCCGCCGCCCGGAACTGAAAATTATATCCGGGAACTGGTAGCCGATGGTTTCCCGGTTGTTGTATTTGACCGCGATGTGCCCGGCCTTAACTGCGATAAGGTACTGATTGATAATTTTAACGGGGCCTTACAGGCGGTAGAGCACCTGGTAGCCAGGCAGTTTAAAAATATTGCGATGGTAACGCTGTTATCAAAGCAAAACCAGATGGAAGAGCGCGTCAACGGCTATTTAAAGGCGCTGAATGATTCCGGGCTGGTGCAAAGGATCAAACAAATACCCTACGATCTTGAAAAATCAAAATGTGTAGAACAAATCCGGAGATTTTTAACGGGCCAAAAGGCTATCGACGCCATATTTTTTTCAACCAATTACCTTGCCCTGAGCGGTATAGAAGCTATCAGGCAACTTGGCCTGCAGGTTGCCAGGGACATAGGTATTGTTGTTTTTGATGATAATACCAATTTCGAATTGTTTAGCCCGTCCATTTCGGCCGTCGCCCAGCCTGTAAAACAAATAGGGGAGCAGGTAACCGAAATAATGCTGGGCCGGCTGCAATCAAACAGCCCCGCCGCTTTTCAGCGGATAGTGCTAAAAACCAACTTCATCGCAAGGGAGTCCACATTAAGTCAGCTGCTTTAAGCTAAGGAATTTTAAAAGTGATTTATTCTGGCTAACAATACTAACGCCAACTATTAAATAAATTAAAATTATATATTTATAACTTAAATGTTGTTTAAGCCGTAAAAATCCTGCGGGCAATTGCATAAAAGTGCAATGGCGTTTGTGATACAGTTTAAACAACCTTTACTTTATAACCCTGATTCTATTTTTTTTTGATTGAATGAATACCAAAATATGGCTTAGTATTTTATCGCTTTTTTTATGCAATTTGTGCTGGGCCTATCGTTATGAAGCAAAATCTGATAGCCTGCGAAACGAATTACTCAAATCCATTGCGGCCAAAAAGCAGGTAAATGATACGGCAGTTATAAATGATTTAAATAAACTGGCTGTAGCCTATACCTCATACTATCCGGATAGTACCATTTACTACGGGCAAAAGGCAACACAGATTTCGCGCAGCATAAACTACAGCACCGGCATTGCCGATGGGCTACTGGCTGTTACAACGGTTTACATCAGCCAATCTAAATATGATATCGTATTAAAGAACATTAAAGAAAGTATGGCCCTTTACACCCGGGCCAAAAGTGCCATGGGCATTAGCAATTGTTATAAGCTTTACGGCGACTTGTATTACCAGCTGAGCGATTATCAAAAGGCGTTAAGTTACTACAATAAGGCGTTGCCAATTAAGCTTGCTATTGATGATTTGCCCGGCCTATCGCGTTTATATTTAAGCATGGGCAACAATTATGATAACCTCGGTCACTCATCCACTGCTCTTGATTACTATTTTAAAGCCCTGAATATTGATACAAAGCTTCATAACAAAAAGAAAATATCGGCAGATTATAATAACATAGGCGTCATCCTGCAAAGCATGGAAATTTATCCCCAGGCTTTAACCTATTTTACCGAGGCACTGCAAACCTGGACACAAATGCAATCGGACGGTGGCATTAGCGTAGCCAAACAAAACATTGGCGAAGTATTAATGGCCCAGGGAAAGTATGACAACGCTATTCAGTACCTTAACGATGCCCTGGCTATCGACCAAAAGCAGGACGATAAAGACGGTATAAGCACTTGTAATAGCGATTTGGCAGTTTGTTATATTCGTAAAAAGGAAAATTCCAAAGCTTTGGGCTACCTGCAGCTGGCCCTAAAAGTAGCTACGGATAATCAAATGGACTACAACAAGGTAATTGCTTTGATTAATACAGCCCTGTTTTACAATGTAAACCACGATTACGCTAAAGCTTATGGTTTTGCCCTGCAGGCCAAAACCCTTGCCGATCATATTGGCAGCGTTTTGCTGCGCACAAATGCCGCTGTTCAATTAATTGAAACCCTTGGCGGACTTAAATTGTACAAAGAGGCATATGCCGCCCAAAGAGATTTTGACAACATGAAGCGTACTTTCCGGAAAGATGAAAGTGTTCAAAAGTTTACCCTGTACATAACCCAATATAACTATGCTGAAAAACAGCGGCAGCAATTATTGCAGCAAAAGGCAAATGCCTTGCTCTATCAGCAAAAACTACATGATAAAGACCTGTTAAACATTATATTTTTTATAATTATTACGGCTGTGTTGTTAATTGCTTTCCTGTATTACCGGCAAAAGCAACAGCAGTTAAAAATAAACACCCAGCTTAAACTCAAAAACAATGAAGTTTTGGAGCAAAAGGTGAATATAGACGAACAGGCCGAAAAGCTGAACGATTTGAATAAACTGAAAGATAAGCTGATATCCATATTGGCGCATGACCTGCGGTCGCCGCTGAGTACCTTACGCGGCTTGTTTGACCTGTTGTCCGACGAATCTATCAGCCACCAGGAGATGCTGGAGATGATCCCATCTGTAATACGAAAGCTCGATTACACATCTGATTTTCTTGATACACTTCTATTCTGGATCAATAGCCAGCTCGAGAATTTCAACGCATCGGGCAAAAGTTTTTCAATAGATGATATTATCCAGTCGGAAATTAAAAACCATACCGAGCAGGCCTCTTTTAAGGGCATTACCGTGCTATGCAGCGGTAATAACGAACTAATGGCCCTTGCCGACCCTAATTCGATAAGGATAGTTGTCAGGAACTTAATTACCAACGCCATCAAGTTTTCTGGCGCTGGTGATGTTATAGAAGTATCCGCCACTGAGCAGGACGAAAACGTATTGGTAACGATAACAGATACGGGCATAGGCATGCCGCCCGACCGGGCTAATAAACTTTTCAAAAGCCAGGTTGATAGCAAGACCGGAACACTTAATGAATCGGGCACAGGTATGGGCTTGTTACTTTGTAAAGACCTGGTCGAAAAATGCAAAGGCCGTATCTGGGTAACCAGTGAAGAAGGCGTTGGCACCAAATTCAGTTTTGTTATTCCGCTGCAGCCCGCCGCTACCATGGCAGCGGGCGAGGTTGATTGATAAGGGCAGGCAGCCCCCTCTAAATCTCCCCCGGTTGGGGAGACTTAACTGCACTGCTTTTTAAAGTCCTCCCTCCCGGGGAGGATTTAGGTGGGGCTTACCGTTCCGTATCCGGCAGCTGTTTAATCTCGATATTCCTGAAATCAACAGGTTGGCCCTCGCTTTGTAAAGCAACAAAGCCGCTGCTCAATAACTTTCCGTCCTGTTTGTATTTAGGATCATAACCATTGGCCACGCCGCCTCCAATAGAGGGTTTAGAGTATTGCAGTACGGTATCGCCGTTGATGATATGGGTAACTAACTTGTTGCCCAGAACAATCAGTTCGCCTTTTACCCATTGCTCGCCATCATAGGTTTTCGATGTCGAACTGATGCAATGGTCGGGCCAAACCCTTCCTTTATAAACCACATCGGTACCGGGCGAGCACATATTGCCTGTTGGTCTGGGTTTTCCGTCGCCAAGGCCACCCAGTAACTGCATTTCGATGGATATCGGCCAATCCTGGTCTTTAAGCATGGTCCTGGGGTCTTGCGAATGAAACATAACGCCGCTGTTAAGCAGGGTGTAGTCAGGCGCGCCTTTTTGCTGTTTGCCAACAAAACGATACTCAAACCGCAGTTTAAAGTGCGAAAACGGCGTTTTGTAGTACAGGTGACCAAATTGATTATCGAACTCGCCATACTGATCATACCTGATCTTGATTATGCCATCTTCTACCCTAAATGTATTACCATAATTTTCGCCCACCAGGTGATGGTTAATCTTTACAAACCAATCCTTTATATCGGTTCCGTTAAATAGCTTCTTCCAGCCTTTGCCGTCGTTACCGGCATTGGCCAGTTTTTTAGCGCCGGTACAGCCAAGTAACAAAAAACAGGAAAATATAAAAAGATAACGTGTGTTTTTCATGGCAGGGTAGGTGTTATGGTTTATGACCAGGTTGTTTTAATGGTACCAAAATAGCATTAAATTCAATAGGATAAGTAAAACCGGAGTATAAATAACGCAACCAGCACCGGCAAGGCGCCCATCAGCTTTTATCATCCATTTGTTACAATTAATCAAAAAAGTAAAAAAGATAAATGCCAACATGTAGCTTAGTGAAAATTAATGTGTAGCGATGATACAAATCCCTAAAGACCTGCTTGATCATCATTCGCATATCAGGTTGCGATTGTCTGATATGTACGGGATCATCATTGATAAAAAGCGCCCTTTCAGGTGTGATGATACCCTGCAAACCGCGCATTGCCTGGAAATAATTTTAACGGGTACCATTGATGTGAGGTATGGTAGCTACGTACAACACCTAACGGCCGGCGATATCCAGTTCAGGCGGCGGGGCAATTACCAGTTGTTCCCGTCTGATGATTATACCAGCCTGCTCATTTTTATGGAAAATGAGTTTGTTGATTATTTCCTGGAAAGCCATGTGCCCGAATTTAAACAGGAAAAACTGTGTGCCGATTTGCCGCCGTTTACCTTTAAAACTTCCGAATTTATAAAAGCCAACGTAGCCCAGGTTATGCAGCATATTGTACAGCCGCAAAACTACTCCAGGTGCATTGTTAAGTTTGCAGCCCACCAGGTGCTGTTGCAGATCTTATCGGGCGATAAATCAAAAACCTTTGCCTCGTTTTTGAAAGACCTGGTAAGTAATAAAAAGGTTGATCTGGCTTACTTTATGGAAACCAATTTCAACAGGCAGCTTTCCATAGCCGATATGGCCAAACTCACCGGCAGGAGTGTAAGCGCGTTTAAAAAAGAGTTTACAGATCGTTTTAATACCACGCCAGTAAAATGGCAGTTTAACCGCCGGCTGGAGTATGCCGAGTACCAGTTAAAGCACTCGAACGATCCGGTATCGCTGGTGGCTTATAGCAGCGGGTTCGAAAATATTTCGCATTTTTCGAAAGTTTATAAGCAGAAGTTTGGTGCTTCGCCCAAAAGCGCGCGTAACGAACTGGTGTCGTGTCTTCCATAAAATTGACGGACAGTTTTTAGCCCAAAGTCTTAAGTTCTAAATCAAAAAAATAACTTTAGACTTACGACTTAGTACTTTAGACTTAACCGGCCTTATAAAAACAAACAAATAAAGCCTCACAACAAAATTACGGCCCTTACAAAGCTGCAATTTTGGGGTATGAAAACACTACAGAACACCAACCCTGCATTAATACTCGTTGATATACAGCAGGGTTTTGATAATATCCCTTATTGGGGCGGCCAACGCAATAACCCCAATGCCGAAGTTAATGCCCGCAAACTGCTTGATTACTGGCGGGCAAATAACCTGCCGCTGTTCCACATCCAACATTGCTCGGCTAACCCTAACTCGCTGCTGGCCGAGGGCAACCCCGGCAACGCGCACAAAGAAATTGTGAAACCTTTGCCCGGCGAAACGGTGATCAAAAAATCGGTAAACAGCTCCTTCATCGGCACCAATCTGCAACAACAGCTGGATGCTGCGGGCATAGATACCGTAGTTATAGTTGGCCTTACCACCGAACATTGTGTATCTACCACGGCCCGTATGGCTGGTAACTTTGGCTACCACACCTTTGTAGTGGCCGATGCTACCGCCGCCTTTGCCAAAACCGGCATCAAAGGCGAACACTACGATGCCGAAACCATCCATTTAACCGCACTGGCGCAAATTAACAACGAGTTTGCCACCGTTTTAAATACCGATGACGTACTTAACGCTTTAAAAAAAAACGATGATTTTCTTTAGCAATTTAATCCATAAGCTGTTTGCAAGCTATTTGCCCGTCTCACAGGTGCTGTCGGTGATGAAATAAAGGCAGCGCCGTCTTGATTCTTGATACTCAATACTTGATACTAAACAGTGCGTTCCCGCCGCTGGTAGAAGCGGCGGTCAGGCTTTTCGTTACAAGTCCTCGCCTTGCCTTTGCCGCCCCGGCCAGCCCGCGCTCTGGGCTTTTCACTGCAATCCTTAACGCGAACTGCGGGTATACAAAAAACTCCCGGATGAAATTAAACATCCGGGAGTTGCATATTTATTACATAGCATGCAGCTCCGGAGCATTATTCCCCGGAAATTGGCTCTACACGAATATTGTCGAACAAGTTTCGGCTGTATGTACTTGCTATGAATGCCGCACCCTTTAAATGCGACTCGTCTGTAATGGTCGTCAGTTTTTTACCGTCAATAAAGCCGGTAATTTGTGTGCCCTTCATTTCCAGGCGCAGGTGGTGCCAGGCTGCAGGTGCAAATCTCTCAATCTGGCCCGAAGCAAGCGTATTATAACCCCAATTGAGCTGCCACCGCCCATCCCCTGTAAGTATCCAGCGTATGCCCAACTTTTCGCGGTCGGCGTAGCGACCGCCTAACTCAACATCGCCGCCATCAATTAATACATCGCCTTCTATGGCATAATCGTTCCAGTTAAGGTCGCCAAATAGCGAGTGGGGCTTCAATAGCCAGTTATCATACCATAAAATGCCCTGTTTAGGTACAATTTGTGCCAGGCAGATCCCACCCTTGGGTGATTTGCAAGTTTCGAAAGTACCTTTCTGATCAGAAAAGTAGCGTGGTGTTTTTCCGGCAGCATAGGATTCAAAATTTTCGGTATAGGGAAACGGGAAGGGCTTACTTTCGGGCGGCGTACCATGGGAGCCTTTTGTTTGCCCGGTGGTACTGGTTAAGGTATAAATTGCATCACCTTCCAGTTCAACTTCTACCGAATTATTGTTTAACCGCAACGGCCTTTGCTGTATAAACTGCTCTTTCGCGGTCGATTTCCATATATAAACCGGGCCTTTTTTAAGCCCTTCACCAATATCCAGCTTCACCTGCTGTTTTTGGCCGGTGACTATGATAACCGACCAATCGCCGGTTTGGGGATTCCGCAATGCCACATGGCTGCCGCGCCAGGTAGTTGCATCAAATTGTCCGCAGGCTTTATCCATATAAACCCAGCCGGGTTCGGCAAATTGGGTGGTGTGAGCCACTGCCCATACCGAAGGCCAGATGGTGTAATGGCCGCTCCAGGGTTGGTCGGCCTGTAAGGCGCCGGTATTGGCCCAAATAATTTGGTCATAAATACCATCAACAGGACACCATATCTCAAATTTGGTAATACGGTCGCGGCTATATAATTTGTTCATTAGCCGGGCCAGGTAAATGGTGCCTTTGCCTCCCCATTCCTGTCCCGACTGGCTCCATTCCTCGCTGGCCCATAAAGGCTTGCCCGATCGTTTGGCTTTTTCCGTCGCGTCGCGGCCTCCTTTCTGATCAATATCCCAGGGCTCACGACCGTCCACATAGTGATAACCCACTGCATTAACCAGGTTGTTATACACCGCATTTTTTTCAAGTTTATCAAATACCTGCCAGAATTCGCTATCATCATCCGGAGCCTGCAGCTTTACTTTGGCAAAACCATGGGCATTTAGCGTTGGGCGTAAATTTTTGGCTATCCAATTTAAATCAGTTCCCATTTCGTTTTGACCGGCCGATATCCAGTTGATATTCAAATGATAGTTTTTGCGGGCAACGTCTAAAAAGGAAACAATCCAGTCGGCAGATGCCTGCGAAAAACGATTGTCAACCCAATTAGGATAAGCCCAGGGCAAACAGTCAAGTATGATTTTCGGGTTACGTTTGCGCGATTCGGCCATCAGCCAAAATTCATAACCGCGGGGTTTGGGATTCAGCAATTCTGCGCGTGTGACAACATGCGAAGGCTCGCTGCCGCATGTGGAATTCTCGCCACTTCCTATCTCAACTTTAAGATGCTGAAAACCCGCGCCAAATTTTGGTTTAAAAAGAAAATCAAGAACTTCAGCCCGTTGCTTTTTAGGGTAGTCGACCAAATTACGAGTAGAAGCGCCGGCACTTACAGCCCCAATCCCTTCAAACACCCTTCCCGCATCATTTGCGGCTAACGTGATCGTTGTTTGCGCTTTACTATCCAACACAACAAGAAACATTGTTGTAAAACAGAGGATAATTTTTTTCATGGTAAAAGCTTTATTACTGGTTTAACTGAACTTGCGAAACTTGAAATTTGACCCAAAATAGCATACCCGGCAGGGGTATGCAAATTGCTTAGTACCATTATCGTCGTTTACAGAAATGGAAATGCCGTTATGGTGCTTTGGTATAAAGCTACAATCATTTTGTTAATATTGGTCATGGTTTGCCGCTAACGGGGTTATTGTTAGTGCTTTACCATTGTACATAACAACAAGTATTGTCATTAATACTACCAGCTAAAGCTTGATGATCTGGTTCTGAATGGCATACAATACCAGGCCTGTGCGCGATTTTATGTTCAGTTTGGCAAACAGGGCCTCACGGTAATTATCAATGGTGCGTGGACTTATGTTCATTTTGTCGGCCATTTCTTTGTAGGTAAGCTCCGAACAGCAGAGTTTTAAAAATTCCACTTCGTTTTTTGAAAATGATGCCTCGGCTGTTTGGCTGGTCATGGACCGCATAAGTTTGCCCGATACCATTTCGTTAATGAAAACACCTTTGGCAAAAACAGTTTTTATAGCATTGAACACCTCGCGCGGGTCGGCTTCTTTTAATACATAACCACAAGCGCCGTTTTTAATCATTTTAATTACAGCCTTATCATCTTCATACATGCTTAAGGCTAATACCTTAACCTGGGGGTAGTGGTTTTTTAACCAGGCGGTAGCAGCGTAGCCATCCATAACCGGCATGTTAATGTCCATTAAAATTACATCGGGCATTGTTCTGTTGGTTAAAAACTGTTGCATGTGTTCGCCGTTGCCGGCTTCAAAAACAATATTCAGCTCGCCAAATTCTTTCATCAGCGCGGCTACGCCGTTACGGAATAAGGTATGATCGTCTACAATGGCAATATTTATAATAGTGTTTTGTTGCATGTTACAGGTACGGAATAAAAACGTGAATATGGGTGCCTTCACCGGGGGCGGAGTGGATAGTAGTTTGCCCGCCAATAAGTACAGCACGCTTATGGATGTTTTGCAGCCCCATGCCCATTTGGCCGGCCTGTATTTCGGCCAGGTTAAAACCAATACCATTATCGGTAATAACCAGTTGAAGTTGTCCGCCGTGATAGCTTAATTTAATGCCAATGGCTGTAGCCTGCGCGTGTTTGATAGCGTTATTGAGCACCTCCTGAGCTATCCTGAAAATAATCAGGTCCTTTTCAGGATTGGCAGTTACTCCGCTTAATCCATCGTCGAGGTAATTAACATGGTATTGCCCGGTTTTTTCCAGCCATTTTACTTCTTGTTTTATAGCTTCGGTTAAACCAATGCCTATCAACTGCTCGCCCTGTAGCAACTTACCCAGCAGGCGCATTTCCTGTATGGACCGCGAGGTAAGCTCAATGGCGTCACCCACCTTTTTCATCATCGTATCCGGTTCGCCATAAGCAATTGATTTTAAGGTGAACGAGGTAAGGCTCAGCAACTGCCCCACGTTATCATGCAAATCGGCCCCAATGGTTTGCATGGTTTGCTCGCGAATTTCGTGCTGGGTTTTGATTAGTTCGTTATTAAAATTCTGCTCCATCTGCTCTTTCTCCTCAGCATATTTTTTCTTCCGCTTGTTATACACCAAAATGTAAAGCACAATAAATGCCGGGGAGATCATAAATATCACCGTCCCGGTAATCACCAGTGCTCTTATGTTGTCGTTATTAACCATTTTCGGCAGATAAAACTATAGCTCCAGAAACCATATAATAAAATATCAAGAAACCTGAAAATATAATACGTGAGGTGATGCTTATACAACATTACCGCATACAACTGCTCATCAAATAAATTAGATGCAGTTGCACCGAAGAAAAAGAACAAAATACCTGCTGCCCACCAAAACTCGGGTGAATACCTCAAATCAACATATTGGTCATCTTTAAACCTGAGGTAATAATAAATAAGACTGTATAACACAAACAATACCGACATTACCGTATAAGTATGGTTGCTATACCAAAAAAAACCTTTGTTATACATATCATATGCATAACAAAGGCCTAATATAATAACGCCTATAATTAATACGGGCTTAAAATTAGTGTAGCGACTAAACAAATGTGCAAACATTATATGTGTGATAACAATTTCGAACAATATGAAAATGTTATACACCCAATGGTTATTTTGTGACGCCGAATGTAAGAAAACATACCTGCCGGCTGTTTCGCTCACAAACGTTGCAACCATCAGAACGATCATTAACCGCCAGGCCAGTGCCTTATCCTTTCTTAAACATATTAAGGCAATTACCGCGCAAATGAATTCGCAAATGGTGTTTAAAGTGTAGTAGTCACTTAACATAGTATAATATTAGTTGTTGCAGTGGCTGGGGCAAAGTTCACCGTTGTTTAATCCTGCTGCTTTCGAAAAGAAGTACTTCCGTACTTTTTCAAGAGTATTGCAATTAAAATTATCTCTTTGTGTGTGTCTTTGCGGGTGATCACTTGTGGCTACGATGGTGGAATCTTTTGTCAGAGTAAAAACAAATGTATCTCTCTGCTGCTTCCTATCTAAAACAGGGGTTGATGGAGGGTCCACCGGGCGTCCCAGCGAATTTGTATCACCGTAGTTGCTGGTATAAATACGTATTCCATCAAAAGCAACTTTTGATTCAATTATACTTGCGAGCATTTCGAAGTCAAACCATACAGCTTGGGTATTAATTTCTTTGTTACCGAAGTGCGTAGTCATGTTTTCTCCTTCGGCCCTTGAAATATCATGGCTCGGGCTGATAATGCAATTATCTGCACAGTTCAATCTGCACGGATCATTTAATAATGCTCCTCCGTCACAACTACCAGTGCCTTTTTCTCCACTTATGTCCTTAGAAGATGTGTACAATGGCATTCCTCCATCGTGGTAATAATAATCAGTATGCCATATCGTTGAGGTGCCTGGATACGTCCCTTTGTTTTTTGTTGACACAATGGCTACAGAAAGATCAGTTTTGTCAGACGTACGGCTTATAAAATATATTCTAAACCCATCGGGCGTACCAATGTCTTTACTTAACCTTCCAGCACGCTCTTTCAAAAGCAGGGCATACATATTTCTAATTATGTCGTCGCTGAACCAGATACTTTCCTTGCTTCGTGGAATAATCTTTTGATAGATGACTGAGTTAAACTCGTCGGTCATTTTTTTAACGTCAGCTGAGTCAATCCCATTTAATGACTTATGTACTAATACAATTGGGATCGAATCAGCTTTGGGGGCATGTGCAATTGCTTTTTTTTTAATAACAACTCCACCTGCATCGGTGGTGTCTTTTGATATTTCTTTTTTACTGTAGGATTGATTACATGACCACATCAGCGTGGTCACTGCTAATAACAAGGAGATTTTTTTCATGACATTAAGATTTGGGTTGGTGTTTAAATATAGTTAAAAGTTGTGAATTGATAGTGCCAAAATTCGATATTGGAAACTAAAGTCCTCCAGATACTTATACGGTTTTCAGTACCGTAAAAATACCCTGCCAAAAAGGGGCTTAGTACGCTAAAAGCTACTCATCAAACTCCCGAAGTTTGAATTATTCAATCCCCAATTAAAAATGAGCAAGAATGCGCTGCTGTTTATACTGGCTACTATTTTATTAATGATAGTGACGCTAATTGTGGTTCATCACTGGCCGCGAAAGCTAAATGTAAACACATTGCCATTCAATATCAAAAAAACGGCTTTTGCCTTTGAAAAGAGTTACTGCTTACGCCGCGAGACGGAACAAAGCATGCGGCCCTATATAGTGTTTTAACAAATAAAATAATAAATATTTAACTCAACCCTTAAAACCTCTCATCATGGATCTTAACATTAAAACCACTGCAAAAAACGGGCAACTCATTGTTTACATCATTAACAAAAACAATGTAAAAATTTTAACTGTACACGAAAACGGCACAGGAAGCTGCCTGCTGGTACCTGGCGAAAAATATAGTTTTGAATGGCACACCTGGAACCCGGCAGCAGCCGATTACACCATTATAGCTTCTGTTACAGGCAACCCCACAGGTTTTCCAGCATTAAATTTTGCTAAAAGTTATTCTGGCCCGGCAACAGATGCTGGCGTATTTTCATTCACCGTTTAATTAAGGCATCATGAAAAAGATAATTTTATTAGCGGTATTTATTATTGTGGTAAGTAATGCCTTTGGCCAAACCCCGGCTAAAACTGTTGAAGAGTATAAAGTTGAATCAAATAACAAGCAAATCGGTGAAAATTTCACTCCGTTTGGAGGTGCTGCGTTGTCTAATTTTGTATCTAACATCTCAGTTACCTCAGTTTTTAACGAAGGTGTAAATGGCAAAGTGGAACTAAAATATAAAACCAAATCATCGCTTGTTTTCGGTTTGTATGCCGATCAAAAAGTAGGAGCTGGCGATAAACAGGCATCATTTGTTGATTTTACAAAAGGGATAAGTCCAGGCACAACTATTGGCTTTAATTTTCAAAAAATCCGCTGGGCACCCAAACCGTTTTCGCCAACAGAGCGAACTGACTTAGAAGCGTTATTTGCAGATTACGCGCGTACCCATCCCGAAGTAACCGACCCTCGAAATGTGGGTATGTTAGATGTCGCTACACACGGAACGGAGGCTCAAAAACAAAGGCTTGCACAAGTAGGTTATAAAAACGACGCCCCTGTATTCTTTAACTTTGGCATCTCCTTTACCAAATCAAATTTCTCGTATTCAACAGATTCTGTGAAACTAAATAGGATAGACGCAAATTACTTAACACCTAATATTAAACTGTCTGTAGGTTTTCCATTTAAAGATTTGACAGGCTACTTTGGTATAAACTACGCTTACTCATCAAGCTACAAAGCGGCAGACGATGTTGGTTTTGTTTCACCCTTCGGCACCACAGCCAATTTTATAACACAGACCCTCGCTTTTGGTAAACCAACTAAGCAGTATGATCATAAAATAAGCCTTGAAGCGCGAAAAAGCTTTGGCGGAGAAAACCCGGCGGTAGCAATAGATCCAACCTTGATTTATGGCTTCAAGAGCAAGAAACTGGCGTTATCCCTACCTGTGTACTTTATAAAAGCGCGAGATGACAACGGAAATCCAATTGGCCTGCAAGGGGGTATCAACATCGGCTATGTAACACCAACAAGCTCATTAGCCAGCTTTAAAAGCGGATCAAGCTTCCAACTTATCTTAACTGTTCCATTCGACATATTTGGAGGATTGTAGTCCATGGTACCCGAATGCTTATAATTTCCAAAAGAGGCTGTATCATAAATCATGATCAGCCTCTTTTTTATTATTAATGGTTTATTGCTATAAAATCAATTAGTTATCTATGGTTTTATTTGTTTTAACAATCTGATTTTCATATATTTAAAGTATAGATATATGAGATATGGCAATCAGACAACCTGTTTTCAAACACTATGATCAGCAGCAAATATTAGCTATTCCGCCAACCCTGGAGGAGCTAATCCCGCAATCCCATCCGGTTAGAGTTGTC
>NZ_JBFUIJ010000039.1:0-63572 GCF_056401935.1 Mucilaginibacter sp. P4_D1 | reverse complement strand
CATTATGAGTCTATCTTAAACTTCTTCGACAACAGAAGTACAAATGCTTCAGCCGAATCATTTAATGCTAAGGCAAAAGCTTTTAGAGCTACTTTAAGAGGAGTAAGAGATACTACTTTCTTCCTATTCAGGCTTGCCAAAATATATGCCTGAGGATCGCCCCCCCAACTTTTCCGACTGATCCCTGAGTTGTTCTTTCAACTACCGCAAAACGCAATAAAACAAAAAACGCTTCCGAATAAATCAGAAGCGTTTTTTTGTTCCAAGTTTTTAAGTCCCGTTAAGTTTTCCCACATGGACTCGAACCACGATTGTCTGAACCAGAATCAGAAGTGCTACCATTACACCATAGGAAAATAACAACCAGGCAGGTTTACACCTGCCTGGTGTGCAAATATAGCATGTATGGCTTTATTTAGCAAAAATAGTTACAGGCTGGTTTCAGTATATTTTTTGAAATTATCCAGGATAGCCTGCCAGCCTCCCCTTTGCATTTCAATGGGGTTTTGTGTTTCGAGGTCAAATGTTTCTGTTACTTTAGTGGTATCACCATCTCCAACAAATTCAATCTTCACTTTCCTACCGTCACCAAGCCCATATTCTATCAGGCTATATTGCACTACATTACTGTAAACGCCTTCAAAATCAAAACTAAAACTTCCATCTTTCGCGGCCATGGTAGTTTTAAACTTGCCGCCTGTTTGCGCGTCGTTATCAGCATAAGGCGCGTGCCAATCGTCTGATGCATGGCACCATTGGGTAATATGTTCCGGCGCAGTCCACGATTCCCAAACTTTTGCTATGGGTGCGTTTACCGTTGCCTCTACTGTAATAGCCGTTTTATCTGCAGTTTCCATCTTATATTTTTTTTGGTTGATTTTCTTTTGATAAAATTAGTAGAATATTTTAAAAAGGAATATGGCTAAATGCGACAATTACAGGGTGTGAATAACAGGTAGAAATGTTTAACATAACTAATTGTGTTTTATATTTGGTGCAACAACAAGTGTATTTTATCACAAGAACCCTGCCTATCATAAAAAACAAACATCAAAAGCCTATGAGTTTTCTAAAGAATATATTTAAAGTTGGTGAACAACCTGTTAGGTCCTATGCGGATTTTTGGACTTGGTTTCAAAAAAATGAAAAAGCTTTTTTTAAAGTAGTAAAAGAAAAAGGAGATATCTACAAAGATTTTTTCGACAAACTTTCGCCAAAGCTTAACGAGCTAAAAGACGGATTTTACTTTTTAACCGGCGTATTTGATGAGCATACCGTCAAACTTGTTTTGACTGCTGATGGTGCTATCAAAAACATTCCATTTGTAGAAGAACTTGTTAACGCCGCCCCGAAAGTAAACGGATGGAAGTTTACTGCACTGAAACCTGCTTTAGACATTACAAACGTATACATCGAAATGGGCGGATATAAATTTTCTGATAAAAACATCCACTTTTATGAAAACACTTCGAATGACTTCCCTGATGAAATAGATATCACCGTTTTACATGACGACCTTACACAACAAAATAAAGATACCATCATCAATGGGATATACATTTTTCTTGACAATTTCATTGGCGAACTAAATTTTGCTACAACCATAGATAACGTGAATATTATAGGTAAAAGCGAGGCGGAAAAAGAATTGGTACCAATAGCGAAACTAAAAGATTTTTTAGCCTGGCGCGAGAAAGAATTTATTGAAAAGTACCAAGGCATAAGACACAACACAGAAAATGACACTTATTCGGGGTTTGAAGCAACCCTGAACAACGGCAACCCTTCGGTGGCTATCATTAACACAGATTTACTTAACTGGGACAGCAAGGCATCTCATCCCTGGATCATGAGTTTTGAAATTAAATATGGCGGTGCAGCCAATAACGGTATGCCCGACAAGAAAACCTATCAGCTGTTGGATGATATTGAAAACGATCTACTTCGTGAATTAAAAGACTTTGACGGTCACCTGAACATCGGCCGCGAAACTGCCGGCAACGCCCGGGATATATACTTTGCTTGTAAAGATTTCAGAAAACCATCCATTGTAGCTTATAGTATTATACAGAAGTATTCCAACCAGGTTGATATAACGTATGATGTTTATAAAGATAAATACTGGCAATCATTAGAGCGGTTTAGATAGCTATAGCATGCGGTGAACACCAATTAATTTATGTCGTATTATTTTTGACAAATTCCCGCCAAAACGATTGGTTATCTGCAAAGATATTTTTTCCATATTCAAATGTCATGTATTTTAAAATCAAAGATTTGGAGCATAAATTAAGAAAATAAAGCATCATATATTTATCATATTCAAATCACAATCGGTTTAATTGTGTGGTTATTAATACCTTTATCTTAGTATTAACAACCAGCTATGCAAGCCATCACTATCGACGAATTTTATAAACAGGTAGGTAAAGACGATGTAGAATCGCTGTTACCTGCCGGCATCAATAAAGAAATAGGACATTTTAATATATTCAACCTGGAAGAACTGATTCCCCGATTTAAAGACGACCCGGGGCATATGCCATACAACAGGCGGGCTTACTATAAAATAAGCCTGGTGCGGGGGAAAAACATTGCGGAGTATGCAGACAAGGTGATCCATATCGAAAAAAATGCTTTGCTTTTTGCTACGCCCAAAATACCCTATAACTGGGTACCGCAGGATATGGACCAGGCCGGATACTTCTGCATTTTCACCAGCGATTTTTTAATACAATCAAAAAGCGGGGCTGTTTTGGATGAACTCCCTATCTTTCGCCCGGGCGGTTACCCGGTTTTCCAGGTTACCGATGCGCAGGCCAACGAACTGGAGCTGATGTTTAAAAAAATGCAACAGGAAATAAGTTCCAATTATTTATTCAAGTACGATCTTATCCGCAATTATGTAATGGAGGTAATTCATTACGGCCAAAAGCTTGAGCCCTTAACCACCTACAACAGTGCGCATAATGCATCGGCCAGGGTATCATCCCTGTTTATCGAATTATTGGAAAGGCAATTCCCGATAGCATCTCCGCAACAAAAAATAACATTACGAACTGCGCGAGATTATGCCGACCGCCTGGCCGTGCATAGCAACCATCTTAATAAAGTTTTAAAAGAAAATACCGGCAAAACCACAACCGAACTTATTACCAACCGGCTTATCCAGGAAGCTAAAATCCTGCTTAAGCAAACCGATTGGAACATCTCAGAAATTGCCTACAGCCTGGGATTTGAACAGCTATCGCACTTTTCAAACTTCTTTAAAAAACAAACATCACTATCGCCAATTGAAATACGGGCAAAAATTGTTTGAAATTGATAAATAGCTGATTGATGATTGCAAACATGTTATAAACAATGGCACGTAGTTTAGCGCTATAACAAACCAACATCATGACTCTCAAATTAATTAGCGGTGCCCTTATCATATTTGCAGCCTTTATGAGCATAAAACACGGCTGGCAGGGATTAACTATGAAGCCAGGTGCCACCGGCCCCGAAGCAGAATTATTTGGCAAATTAAATTTAAGCCAGGCCACTTTAAAAGTGCTATCAGTTTTGACACTGTTAAGCGGAATACTTATCCTTATGCCGCAAACTTTTGTAGCAGGTAACATTTTAAACGCCGCCCTGATATTTTTTCTGATGGTGATGTTTTTTTACGTAGGCGAATTCAAAGCCGCTTTAATTGAGATACCTTTTCTGTTAATTCCGTTGGCATTGATATATCTGAAATATCCTTTGGGTAACTAAATTAGAGAGACTTATTAGAGTTAGCTGCTATTTGGCCCGCATTTTATTGCCTTTCGGCTCATGCGTTAGCTCAGCAAGTCCCAATGCTTCCATTAGGGGCGGAATGTACATGCCAAAACGGCCACGTAACCCTTTCTTGAGTCCGTACCAGCCGCCAACGGGATTTTCGGGAGAACGTCCCCATGCTTCAACGGTGCCTTCTTTTGCTGTTTTTTGTTCGTCGGCACTTCCCAGTTCCATCCAGTCGCCGTGTTGCTTAAGCATTGCGTGCAAATCTGCAAGGCAACGGTAATCATACAGCAACACCGTTTTGCCAACGGTGCACACCAAAACTTCTTTACCATCTTTTACGTCGGTGTGCATGGTATATGCTGATGATAGCGGCGGTGTTTTAAGGGTTAATGGGGTTTCCTTAGTGCCAATTTGTGGTTTCATTTTATCAAAGTTAAATTAAGGTCTGTCTGAATATTTTATCAATTGGTTTATTGACTTTAAAGTTAGGAGATAATCAGATACACTCATAAGTTTTGCTCGTATCATAAGAAAAAATCATCTGAAAATCCTTAAAAAGCCGCTTACAATGTAAGCGGCTTCCTGTCTTAATTCTTGACTCTTAATTCTTGCTTCTATTTTATTAAAGCCTTAATCCTCGTTCACAAATGAACGCAGCATCCAGGTGTTTTTTTCATTAAATTGCATAAAGCGGTTTACCATATCGTTGGTACCATCATCGCCTGCTTTGGCAGTAATATCTAATATCTCCCGTTCTTTGGCTATCAGCGCCGCCAGGTCATCAATAATAGCTTTTACCATCAAAGTATCTTTTAAGCCAATGGTTTGAATTTCCTTGATTTGTGCGGTTTCAATATAGTCTTTAAACGTACTATATGGAGGTTTCCCCAACGACAGGATCCTTTCGGCCAGTTCATCAATGGTTAGTAAAGCGGCGGTATACAACTCCTCAAATTTAAGGTGCAATGTAAAAAAACTTGCGCCCTTTACATTCCAGTGGCATCCGCGTAGTTTTTGATAATGGATGTGGTAGTTTGCCAAAAGATCGTTCAAATGATCGACAACGGGCTTTACTTTTGTTTCTTCTAAGCTAATTTGTTCAGCATTCATAGTAGTGGTGATTTAGTGCTTTTAACACTACCGCAAAGGCAATGTTTTGTAAAATTACCACTGTTTTGAAGATATTAAGCATCTTTACACACTTTATGACAAAGTTGCTACCATTCATTCAACATCAATGTAAATGGCCCGTGTGGCGTATTGAAATTGACGGGTTAAGTAATATTATATTCCTGGAGGTACGCAACAGCGCGGATAAATTGGTATCATTTACATCAATCAGCCTGAATAGCGGCATCGTGAATTTTGAAGGCCTCACAACTTCCGAGCGATGGCTTACAGGTATCGAAACAGCGTTTGACGGCGTACTTGTTTTGCATAATTACCAATCAGAAAAAGGGCCCGCCCACAAGGGATTAACAACTATTGACGGTTTGTCGGGAAAAACCTTATGGAGCAATTACACCCTGGCATTTGATTACCTGTCAGTAAATGGCCCGGTGGTTTACAATACCCAAATCCAACCTAAAAAACCCGTTCTGGCCGATATCAAAACCGGCGAAACGGTAAGAAACTACCAGCCTGTTATCGATGTAGTTTTAAACAACCTTATTTTGAGCCGACAGGTGTTACCGGCGCAAGCATTTAAAAGTTTGCCGGACGGAGTTGAGGCCTACGGAAATACCGTGGATTACCTTGAACACAATAATTTTAGAATTGTATCTTTGCACACGTTTTTGGACGGGCAACTGAAACAAGTCCTTTATATTTTTGACGATGAAGGTGATACGGTTTATCACGATTTGTTGCAAACGGATATACAAAAATTGCAGCCCGAGGCGTTTGTAGTACATAATAATAAACTGATCTACCTTAAAAACAGATCGGTGTTAATAGTTTTAAATTTACAAAATACTGTATTATAACATATTATGAAATTAAAGGTCCTTTTATTGATCGCTCCCGTACTAACCATTTCTGTCTCCGTTTTTGCAAGTACTGCTAAAGATTCTATCGGTGTTGAAAACCAGAATGGCAAAAAAATCATCCTCCACAAATTAGATCCTAAAGACAATTACTACTCCATAGGCAGGCGCTATAAAGTGAGCCCAAAAGCCATCATCCAGTTTAACAACAACGCCACGCTTAAAATTGGCGGCACTATTAAAGTACCTACCGACCTGCCATTTGATGAACCGCAAGCAGCAACTACTGCGCAGCCAACAAAACCAGTGGTACAACCGACAGTAGTACAGCAAAAGCCCCAGGTTCAGCCCCCCGTTGTAAAAACCCCACCGGTAGCACAGCCACAGCCAGCACCTGTAGTACAGCAACCTGTAGCAGCAACACCAAAACCAGCTACGCCGGCACCAGCAACAACGCAGCCGGCAACTGCGGCGGTAAACATGGATAATGTACAACAGTACAAGGTATCGACCGGCGAGACAATTTACTCTATCGCCAAAAGATTCAATACTTCAGTTGAGGATATCAGGAATTTAAATAACCTAAGCTCGGATGATTTAAAGGCCGATCAGATCATTAAAGTTCGTACCGGTATGCCACCGGAAGATCGGACAGTTGCCAAGCAGGATGTATTAAAAACCGATTCGGCAAACATGCCTATTGACAGCGCCGATGCAAAATTTAAAGCCAACCGCTTTGGCTTATATGAAAAAAATGAGAAAGGAGTAGCCACCTGGATAGATGATACCAGCCTTGACCCTAAAAAAGAATTGGTTTTACACCGTACTGCGCCAATAGGCACGGTTATAAAAATTACCAACCCCATGAATAACCATACTACTTATGCTAAAGTAGTAGGCCGTTTTACCGATAGTGAGGCTACAAAAAATGTGCTTATTGTAATGACCAAAAATACTGCCGATGCTTTAGGCGCCTTAGACAAACGCATTAACGTAAATATCAGCTACGGAAGCCCGAATGAATAAACCTTATATTATTGGAATTGCCGGTGGAAGCGGATCTGGCAAAACTTTTTTTTTGAAGTGTTTCCTGGAGCATTTTACTGCCGATGAAGTATCCCTGGTATCGCAGGATGACTATTACATCCCTGTGGCGCATAATATGACCAAGGAGGAGAACAAACTGTACAACTTTGATTTACCCTCGACTATTGACGACCGGCATTTCCATGATGATATTGGCAAGCTTTTAAATAAAGAGTCTGTCATTAAACATGAGTATACCTTCAATAATCCCGATGCCATCCCAAAAGTACTGGAAATAAAGCCGGCCCCAATCCTGATAGTAGAGGGATTATTTATACTACACTTTAAAGAGATTGCCGGCATGCTGGATATGAAGATTTTCATAGAGGCCGAAGACGACATAGCCCTGCAGCGCCGCCTTAAACGCGATTTGCTGGAACGTGGATACTCGCATGATGATGTGATGTATAAATGGGTAAACCATGTGGTACCAGCCTACAGGGAGTTCCTGTTGCCCTACAAAGATGAATGTGATAAGGTGATAACCAACAACACACATGTTGCAGACGATATCATCGCAGTAACAGAAGAAATATCGGCTGACTTAAGAGAAAAGCTCTTTTAAAGAATTTGAAAATTTGAGGATTAACAAATTATTTCAGACATTTTCAAATCCTCAAATTAAAATCAGTTTCCTATTATTTTCCTGGTTTCGTTGTGGTAATCGGTTTTAGTAATTACACCGGCTCTGAACAAATTTCTCAGCTTCGTAAGTTCGGCTTCTATTTTAGGGCAGCAATTGTGGGTATTGAGTTTATAGGAGCGGAGCGGATCTTTCTCTGTGCGGAGCGCCCAAACTAACGAAATTATCCAGGCTATCACAGTCCACCCTAAAAGCACGTTCAGCAGTAGCACTGATAAAAAGTTATTTTTTTCCCTGGCCATTATAGATGGCAGCAGATAAACAGGCATTGTAATGGATAACAAAATGAATATTAGTATCAGTTCTGGATAATCTATCATAACTTAATTTAATATTGTCATTTATACGCAATAACTTATCTGTAAGATGCAAATAATTTTCAATTAATGCTATACCTCATTATAGGTATTTTTTTTAAAGCACAATTTCGGGCACCTCCCCTTCTATAATTAACTCTCCGGCGGTTGCTTTTATTATCTGTTCTACTGTTACGCCAGGTGCCCGCTCCAGCAATTTAAAGCCTCCCTGCGGCAAAACGTCAAATACGCCCAATTCGGTTACTATCTTTTTTACACAGTGCACGCCGGTTAAAGGCAAGGTGCACTTAGGTAATAACTTCGATTCGCCCGCTTTGTTTACGTGCTGCATGGCTACAATGATATTTTCTGCCGATGCCACCAGGTCCATAGCGCCGCCCATGCCCTTCACCATTTTGCCGGGAATTTTCCAGTTGGCTATATCTCCGTTTTCGGATACCTCCATGGCGCCCAGGATAGTCAGGTTAACCTTCCTTGCCCTGATCATACCGAAACTCATAGCCGAATCGAATATCGACGAACCCGGCAGCATGGTAATAGTTTGCTTACCCGCATTAATTACATCCGGGTCTTCCTCTCCTTCAAACGGAAATGGCCCCATCCCCAGCAAGCCGTTCTCCGATTGCAAAACCACGTCCATGGTTTCGGGGATGTAATTAGCCACCAATGTTGGGATACCTATACCAAGGTTAACATAGTAACCATCTTTTATTTCTTTGGCGATGCGTTTAGCGATGCCGTTTTTATCTAACATAAAATTAATTTGAAAATTTGAAAATGAGTCTATTTGAATTTAGCCGCCCTTTGAACTTGCAATAATTTTTGATAATATCCTGGTAATCACCTTCAACTTTTCAATCAGCGACTCACTAAACGGATAGCCCCTCGAAAACTGGCAAAGCAACAGGAAGTATTCAGTCTCATCGGCTTCCTTGGCAGCTATCTTGAATTTATATAAAGTCATTTTTACTTTCGGCGTTTTGGGCTTCACGAACATTCGCCCCAATTGAAGTACCCGATCTGATGATCTGTCTTGCAATAGCATATTTTCTATTCAATTCCAGTTCTTCCGAAAACTCGATTATATCGAGTRCAAACTCAAAAGTCAATTTAACAATCAGGTTTTCTTTATCGTCTCTCATTAAAATATTATTCTACCAATTTTTATTCATTTTCAAATCTTCAAATTCTCAAATTTTCAAATTACCCTCACTGTCCTATGTTCAATCCGTTTTTCATAATCTTTGACTTGAAAAATCCGATGAACATAAATTCCTGGCGTATGGATATGATCGGGATCCAGTTGTCCCGGTTCAACAAGCTCCTCTACTTCGGCAATGGTTATCTTTCCGGCCATGGCCATAACAGGGTTAAAATTCCGGGCAGTTGATTTATAGATGAGGTTACCCATGGTATCGCCTTTCCAGGCTTTTACAATGGCAAAATCGGCATCGAAAGCCATTTCCATCAGGTAATCTTTACCATTAAAATTGCGGACTTCTTTGCCTATAGCTACCTCGGTACCAACGCCTGCCGGGGTAAAAATAGCTGGCATGCCGTAGCCCGCGGCCATACAGCGGGTCGCCAGGGTACCCTGGGGTATCAGTTCTACCTCCAGTTCGCCGCTTAACAACTGGCGTTCAAATTCGGCGTTTTCGCCGACGTACGATGAAATCATTTTTTTTACCTGCCGTTGTTGCAGCATCAAGCCAATGCCAAAATCATCAACGCCGGCATTGTTGCTGATACAGGTAAGCTGCTTTACCCCTTTTTTTACCAGTGCGGCTATACATTTTTCGGRCAATCCACATAAACCAAAACCACCCAACATCAGGGTCATACCATCCTGGATGTCGCGGATGGCCTCATCGGCATCACTTACTACTTTGTTCATGTTTTATAATTGGTTATTTCAAAACTACTGATAAGAGTCAAGAATCAAGAGTCAGGAATCAAGATTTTTTCAATCGGCGTTCACCGACGATAAATTATTCTCCCACCATATTGAAGCTGTCTTAAATCTTGCTCTTTAACTTTCGACCTTCAACTCTATCTCAATAATTAAAAAATTAAAACAATTAGAAAATTCGAATATTATAATTATGCATCAACACATAAAACCTATGGAATTAAAAGACACCGGATTTGGTGAAAGTAATAACTTACCAAACGAACAAACGCCAAATAAACCTAACGCATATCGCGTAGATGACGATGATAACCTGACGGAAGAAAACCTGCAGCATGGCTACCCAACATCAAAAGACGACATGAAAAAGCAGGATGCACCCGGCATGGAAGGACAAGGCATGGGCGGTCAAAGCTTTGGTGAAAACAACCTGACCCCATCGGGTGATGACCCGGCCAATCCTTCGCAAAACGCGGGTTATAACAATGAGTATTTCCACCGCACGCAGCCAGCTGAAGAGCATCCGGAGAATAATAATTTTAAGGATCCCAACCAGTCAGGGCATTCAGACTATAATGCGGCTACAGGTAGCGAGGATAACGGCAAAAATACCGGCAGCGAGGAACACGAAAAACCCGGTGAATCGCAGCAACAATACCAGGAAGGTACTGCCGATGATGACGGTCAAGGCGAAAATAACCAAGCAAATATCCCCGGACCAAATGAGGTTCCTGATCAGCAGAAAGTTGGGGAATAAAAATTGATGTGCATATCTACAGATTTCAGATGTGCAGATTTTTTCTGAACTCGGATTTTTCAGATTAAAGGATTTACAAGAAAGGTGGTTTTGTAAATCAAAATCTAAAAAATCTGGTAAATCTTGTTAACCAAGTTCGGACAAAAATCATCTGCACATCTGAAATTTGAAATCTGCACAATTGTCACCACTTAATATTCTTATCCATAAACGCTATCAGGTCATCAGCCATGGCCTGCTGCTCCTTGGCGCTTGGGTGCCCTGGCGTATTTTTGTAGGGAATCATGTGCGTATAAATACCTTTATCGCTTAAACTTGCAACCGCTTTTTCTATATATCCGGGCCATGGCGAACCGTCTTTGGTGGCATCCATGCTGCCCAGGATGCAAAGGATTTGAGCCTTCGGATATTTTTTGCGGATGTTTTTTACCATCTCCCGGTATGCTTTGATAATTTGATCAGCCTCGGGTGGCTTTGTGCCGAAACGGTCTTTAAATTGTGGATTATCAGGTATTTTAACAATCCACGAATCGTTTTGGAACAGGTTGATAACCACTACATCGGGAGTATATTTTGCAAAATCCCAAAGACTTGTTGGGTCGGTTGGGTCAAGGCGGTTATACATTTCGGGCATAATAAGCGGGAACCAGCTTACCAATACGCCTATGCCACTTTTAGCCGTAGCCACATAGGCCGCATTATAATGACGTGCTGTTATCGCGGCATAGCTAATGTAGCCATTTTCATAAGGCGCACTTCCCCTATCCTGCCCGGTAGTATCTTCGACAGCATAACCGCAGGTGATAGAATTGCCAAAAAACTCAATTTTGCGTTTTTTAACCGGCGCGGGTGGCAATATTAATGCACCTTTATCTAAAATAAACTGTATAAAAGTGGTTTTACCTTTATCCCATTCGGTGCGCTTAAATAGTTCAAGGCTATGGTTGCCGTCGGGTAGGCCTTCGGCAAGGGTGTATGTTTTTTGGACATTTTCCAGGTGTAAGGTATTGATTACCTTACCATCTACAATAATTGTGAAATAGTTTTCGCCTCGCTCATCCTGCAAAACAGCCGATACTCCCGTCCCTTTAAAGTTAATTACTGCCGATGATCCCGTCCAATAAAATTCCGCAGCCTCATCGGTCATGTTAATGCGGCCGGTATAACGGATATGGGTATCCTTGCTTTTGAGCACCAGGCTTTGCGCCTGGCAAGTTGATAGGGATCCTGACGATACCAGGAACAGGATTACAAAGTAAATTTTACGCATTTTTTTGCCGGTTTACAGGCCTAATTTATGAAATTTGCCGACGTAAAACAAGCCCGTAAACATCCCTCCTGCCATGCACCGTTCGCACACCTTTCGACACCCTTTTAAACACCAAACCCGTACCTCTGGATACCTTTACAAGCAACATTGAAGCACCCGACGAACTAATGACCAATGACAGCGCAGCGAAATGACCAATGACGCGAAGCCCTAATCAACCGGTGTGCCAAATTGCAACAGGTAGCCGTTGTAATCGTAAATGGCAAATTCGCGCATGCCAAAATCAAAAGTTTCAATGGGGTAGCAAATAATGGCGCGTTCTTTCAACTCCTTCCACAAGTCATCAACCTTATCGGTGCGGATGTACAATGAACCGGTAAACTTGGGCATCCCGAAAGGCTCATGCTCATTAGGTAGCGCAAACATAATTTCGATATCATCCCGGCTAACTGTTGCCCAACCCCAGCGCTCATCATAGCCAACACATGTAAAGCCCAGGTTATTGATGTAATAATCTACCGTTTCCCGTACCTGCCGGGTGTATAACATTGGAGTGATAGTTTTTAGGGCCATGCGTAGAGTTGCTTATTATTTTATATCGATATATCAAATGTAGCACATTTACAATTCATCTTCAGATAGCTCAATATCCTTTATCTCCCTCAGCTCTCTTAAGCTTCCTTGTTGAGTTTTGAGATCTCCTTTAATATCAATTACCTTATTAGTTTTATTGTTCGTTACAATAACTCCTATAATATGCAATGTACCCGCGCTAACCGCATCCCATTGTTCGTATAATTTGTAAGTAAAACCGTCGTTAACAAATTGTAATTGGAATATTTCGGTAGCTTCATTACGTACGCCGCCGCCTCTAATGTAATAATCCCATTTAAATTTCTTAAAGCTATTATTTAGGTCTCTGGGATATTCCAAATCAATATGATCAACGGTGCCAAACCGATAAACCACATATTTTTTATGACTATTTACAGCAAAGGTTAATTTTTTACCGTTGATAGTATTAAAGCTGATCACTTCCCGTTCGTTGCTTTTTAAATATACCTGCGCCTGAATAGTAAACGAGAACAATAACAGTCCAGCTAACAATATCACCGAACGATATTTAGCAAAATACACTGTCATTGTCTATTTCAAATATACATAAGTTATCCCATCCCCGCCCCTATCTGCGTGCTCGTCTTCCAGTCTGTCAACCTGGTCGTATTTTTTGAGGTATTGGCGTATCATTTTGCGCAAGATGCCATCACCTTTGCCGTGGATGATTTTGAGGTTACCAAACCCCATCATCAGGGCACGGTCAAACAGTTTTTCGATATTGTGCAGGGCATCTTCGGTTCGTTGGCCGCGTACGTCAATCTCCGGGCTAAAATTAGCAAAATCGCTGGTATGCGAGTTCATGGTACGCCTAACGTCTTTGGGTACCGATGATTTGCTCACCCGCTCCACCTTTTTCTTTTTAGCCACGGTGCGTAAATCGCCTATGGCAATTACCACGTTATCGCGGATGATCTCTATCACCTGCCCGGTAGTTTCCGAATCGGTTAATTTTACCCAGTCGCCAGGCTTCAGCTCCTCCTCGGCAGCAGCTGCCGCTGTGGTTGATTTTACCTGCTCAACTTTTACCGTGTTCTTTTTAAGCTCAATATTCAGATTCTCGCGCAGGGTGCGGGTTTTCTCCTTATCGGCATTGCTGCTTTTAATTTCGGATATGGTGTTTTCAACCAGCTTATTGGCATTCAGGATAATATTTTTGGCCTGGTCTTTAGCTTCGCGTATCAGTACTTTTTTATTTTCGTCCAGGTAGCTTTTCAGCTTTTCGTTCTCGGCCTGCAACTCGTTGACCTTGCGCTGCTGCTTGTCCAGCTTTTGTTTAGTTTCAAATATCTCGCGTTTTTCGCGCTCAAGGTCAACCAACAGGGTGTCTACTTTCTTCTGGCCCTCGCTTATTTTGTTCCGGGCCAGGTTAAGAACGTTTGGCGGAAGGCCTATTTTCTGGGCTATTTCAAAAGCGTATGAACTGCCGGGCTTGCCAACTTCCAGCCGGTAAAGCGGCTTCATCTCTACGTTATTAAACAGCATCGATGCATTTTCTATCCCCTCGGTATTGCTGGCGAAGATCTTTAGATTGCTATAGTGCGTGGTCACCATCCCCCTCACCTTTTTATGGTTCAACGATTCCAGCACTGCCTCGGCAATGGGGCCGCCAAATTGCGGGTCGGTACCGGTACCAAACTCATCAATCAGTATCAAGGTTTTACCATTGGCCTGCTCCACAAAATTTTTCATTTTGGATAGATGGGCGCTATAGGTACTTAAATCGCTCTCGATAGATTGGTCATCCCCTATGTCAACAAACATCTGCTTAAATACACCTATCACGCTGGCTTCGGCAGCCGGTATCAGCAAACCGGCCTGCACCATCATTTGCAGCAGGCCAACCGTTTTCATACAAACAGATTTACCGCCCGCGTTAGGCCCCGATACCACAATGATGCGTGTACCTTCGTCAATCTGCACATTCAACGGCACTACTGTTTTTTGCTCCTTTTTAAAATTCAGGAACAGTAGCGGATGGCGGGCATTAAATAATTTCAGTTTTGGCTCGTTCACCACCTGGGGCATTTCGCCTTCAATATCAATGGCAAACAGGGCCTTGGCGCGTACAAAATCAAGCTTGGTTAGCAGGCTGTGGTATGATAGTAAAAGCGGCGCATAAGGCCTTAACTCGGTTGTTAAGGCGGTCAATATTTTAACAATCTCGCGGCGGCGCTCAAATTCCAGGTCGCGTACACGGTTGTTGAGGGTAAATACCTCTTCGGGTTCCATGTAAACGGTTTGGCCCGAGGCCGATTCATCGTGAATAAAACCTTTTAGCTTACGCTTGTTTTCGGCCAGGAGCGGGATGCACAACCTGCCATCGCGTACCGTGAGCGATCCATCGGCCGTCCAGCCACTCGATGATGCATTTTTAAAAATCTGGTCAATTTTTTTGCGAGCTTCCTGTTCGGCTTTGGCTATGCCCGATGTTATCTCCTGCAAATCGCGCGATGCATTGGGGCGTATTTTTCCTTTGGGGTCAATAACGGCGTCAATCTTTTTCAGAATGGCTTTCTCAATAGGCAGGTGCTCAAAAAGCGCCTCCAGGTTAGGGTAAAGGCCTTCCCGCTCGCTAAAATAAGCGATAACGGCAAATACCGTTTGCAGAGATGTCTGCACCTGGTAAAATTCTTCCTCGCTCAAAAAAACACCTTCTATACGGGCTTTATTGGCCAGGGATTTAATATCAAAAAAATGATGAATGGGTAGTGCAGCATCGTTTACCAGGATATTTTTGAACTCGTTGGCCTGGCTTAAAAACTTGGCAATCTGGTCGTAATTGCTCATCACCTGTATCTTATCAACCATTTGCTGGCCCATCTCGCTCAGGCAATGAGCCTTTATTAATTCCTTTACTTCGGTAAACCCAAGCTTATCTACACTATTTAATGGGTACAGCATTAAGTTTTTTTCTATGTTTTAATTTTTTTGCCGAGTCGATTTTTGAATTCATCGCTCTTTTAGTTTTTGCCTGTTTAGCCAAATCGGCCTTTAATGAATCGGCTTTCCGGGCCATCACTCTTTCCCTGATTTTTGCCTGCTTAACCGAATCGGCTTTTTGGGCAGGTGTTTTTGGTTTAAGCAACGCTTTCCTTACCGAATCCGCTTTTAGCGAATCGGCCTTTTGGGTAATTGCGCGCTGTTTGTTTTGGGACAGGTTAACAGAATCTGACATGGTTTTTATCCTAACCTCAACAGAGTCATATATTTTAAACAGTTTGTCGGGTTCGCTGGCGTAGTACTGCATGCTTTTCCTGAACTGGGCCGAGTCGGTATCGAATTTCCTGAAAGCATCTAAATATTTGCCCATACCATATTTGTACAGGCTATCGCCCCCCTGCAAACCATTATATAACGAGCCATCTATGAGGTGTATCTGCACCAATAAGCCAGTCATTTTTTTGGGCTGGATAAATTTTGAGGGGACACTATCGCTTTTGCAACCGCACAAAAAAAGTGTTACTGAAAAAAACAAGGTCAAGTATTTATACATTCTGTAATTTAGCGGCTGATTAATTAAGCAAATTTACGGATAAATGAGCATTGCAGATAATATCAAAAGCTTAAAAAAAGAAACGGAGGCCGACAAGGTAATATTGTTGGCCGTATCAAAAACAAAACCCGCTGCCGAAGTGCAGGAAGCATACGATGCCGGGCAGCGTTTATTTGGCGAAAACCAGGTACAGGAGCTGGTTGAAAAACAGGAGCAATTGCCCAAAGATATTGAATGGCACCTGATTGGCCACCTGCAAACCAATAAGGTAAAGTACATCGCACCTTTTGTAAGCATGATACAATCTGTTGATAGCGTAAAGCTGCTACAGGAGATAAACAAACATGCCCAAAAAGCCGACAGGGTAATTGATTGCCTGCTGCAAATTTATATTGCCGACGAGGAAACCAAATTTGGGCTGGGTTTTGATGAAGCGATAGAGCTGTTACGTTCGGATGAATTTGCAGCTTGTAAAAATATCCGCATCCGCGGGTTAATGGGTATTGCCACCAATACCGATAACGAAAAACAAATAAAAGACGAATATTACGAACTGAAGACCTTTTTTGACGGAATAAAAGTGAGCTATTTCAGAAAAGATGATAGTTTTAACATTTTATCGATGGGCATGTCGTCTGATTATAAAATAGCTATTGAACAAGGCAGCAACATGGTACGCCTGGGCAGCACTATTTTTGGCACCAGGGTGGTGAAGCATTGGAAGAATAATTAGTTGGGGAGTGGTGAGTGGTTGAGTGGTTGATTAAGTTGGATTGGGTTGATTAGGTTAACTGAGCCGGAATTTTTCGCAAATTATTTGTTTTAATAGGTGCCCAGGAGCGCTGCACGTTTTACATAATTAAAGAATTTACAAAATTGGAAACTAACGAAATAACAAACCAAACCAATCAAAAGCTCCCCCTTCAGGGGGCGGGGGGGGCTATACGCCCTGCCACCATTGATGATTGCCCGCGGTTGATGGAATTGGTAAATGAGCTGGCCCTGTTTGAACGGGCGCCGGAGGAAGTAACCGTTACTTTAGACGAATTTATTGATGCCGGTTTTGGCGCTAAACCTGTTTGGAAGGCTTATGTGGCCGACGTTGACGGGTTGATAGTAGGTTTCGCGCTTTATTATATCCGCTACTCTACCTGGAAGGGCTGCCGCCTGTACCTGGAAGATTTAATTGTTACCGAAGCCTATCGCGGCCAAAAAATTGGCAAACTTTTGCTTGACAGGCTGATTGTAGAAGCCAAAGAACTTGCCTTTAGCGGTATGGTTTGGCAGGTATTGGACTGGAACCAGCCTGCTATTAACTTTTACAAAAAATACGAGGCTAATATTGAGGCAGGATGGCTTAATGTGTCGTTGTCGAAAGAGCAGTTGCAGAGGTATTAGCAACCGGCATTGCATGGCGGGGAAGACTCACCCGRCTACGCTGCGCTGGCCACCCTCTCTTCGGCTTCGCCGGAAAGAGGGGCTTAAATAAAGTTAAATTACTGGCAATGAGTGATACTTTCAAGCCCCTCTTTCCACCGCACGTGAAGAGAGGGTGACGGGCGAAGCCTCGTCGGGTGAGTCTTAGCCAGCGTTCAAAAACAATGCCCTTGTAAAACCAAACAAGCTATTGGTATATTAAGCTATAATTACCAAAACAACATCTAACATGAAAACCATCAGTAAGCTTTGTTTTATTTTAGTCGGATTTACGTTTGCATCGTGCCAATGGAGTGTTAAACCCAAAGAAGATAAGGATGTTTTTAAAGACACGCTTCGGTATTCAACAAATGGCCTTACAACCTTTCCGGCTACCTTGCCAGGGCAGCCTACAAATCATAAGGATACGGTTGTAAAAGCCAGCTACGTGGTTTTTGATGGGCAACCAAGGCTTAACGATTCGGTTATGCAAAAGTTATCGGGTATTTTTACCAATGGCAATGCAGATATTAAATACCTGCACAACGCATCCAAATTTTTACTGGCTTATGCCGATTATTTAAAAAAGCATCCTAAGTGGACTGTAAGCGCCTATGCCAAAGTGCTGATGCAGGATTCCAGCATTACCACTCTCGAAGTTAGTGGTTATACCTACCAGGGCGGCGCACATGGATCATCAGGAACATATTTTATCAACTGGAATGCAAAAGCCAACAAAAACATTACCTTAAATGATCTTTTTATTGAGGGTTATGGCGATAAATTAAAGGCCGTTGCCGAAGGTATTTTTAGGAAGGATGAAAAACTAAGCGATACATCTTCCCTGGCCCGCGACTATTTTTTCAAGGATAATAAATTCGCGCTGAACGATAATTTCTCGGTTACGCCTATAGGGCTCAAGTTTGTTTACAACCAATATGAAATTAAGCCTTATGCCGCGGGTATTACGGAGCTGTTTATCCCCTATTCACAAATTAAAACATTGCTCAGGCCAAATTCGGTTGTGGGCAAATTCATTAAATAAATGCTTGTATTTAAATTCGGAGGGGCATCAGTTAAGGATGCCGATGGTATTATTAATCTGGCCAATGTTGTTAAACAATACGATGGCCAGCAATTACTCATCGTGGTATCGGCCATGGGCAAAACCACTAACGCGCTGGAGAAGCTCACTAAAGCTTATGTAGATCAAACCGAGGATATGCATAGTATCTTCGACAGCATCAAACAATATCACTTTGATATTTTGCACGAGTTGTTTGAAGCCAATGATCCTGTTTTTGACGATGTGGCCAACACTTTTGTGGAGATTGACTGGGCCATTGAAGATGAGCCACACGATAGTTACGATTTTATTTACGACCAGGTAGTATCCATTGGCGAATTGGTATCAACCCGCATTGTATCTGCTTACCTTAACAAAAATGGCATAAAAAGCCAATGGCTTGATGTTCGCGGCTATATCCATACCGATAACAGCTACCGCGAGGGCCTTGTACAATGGGATAAAACGCGGGCAAGCATTAGCAAGGATATCCCCGCCATGTTGCAAAAAGGCGTGGTTGTAACACAGGGGTTTTTAGGTGGTACATCCGAAAACTTTACCACTACCTTGGGCCGCGAAGGATCTGATTATACTGCATCCATCTTCGCCTCCTGCCTGGGTGCCCAATCCGTTACCACCTGGAAAGATGTTCCCGGCATCCTGAATGCCGACCCCAAATATTTTGACGACACGGTAAAATTTGATGAACTATCTTATACCGAAGCCATCGAGATGACCTATTACGGCGCCAGCGTTATCCACCCAAAAACAATAAAGCCTTTACAAAACGCCAAAATACCCTTGCTGGTAAAGCCATTTACCCATCCCGAAGCCCCTGGCACCGTAATTAAAGAAGATGGCATCAACAAGTTTGAAAAGCCGGTTATCATCCTGAAGCAAAACCAGGTACTGCTATCCATTTCGCCTATTGATTATTCTTTTATATCAGAAGATCACCTGAGCGGAATCTTCGGCCTGTTTGCCCAAAACCAGGTAAAAGTAAACGTAATGCAAACCTCGGCCCTCAGTTTTACGGTTTGTTTTGATTTTCATGAAGATCGTTTTGACAAACTGCTACGCAATCTTAAACAGGAATTTAAAGTAAAATACAATAGCGGTTTAACGCTGATCACCACCAGGCATTATGATGAAATTTCGCTGAAGGAATTAACAGCCGGTAAGACAATACTACTGGAACAAATCAGCAGGAATACGGCACAGATGGTGGTGAAGGGAAGCAATAGCTTTTGAAAATTTGATTTAGAAAGCCCCCCATCCCAACGTTAAAAACTATTACGAGGTTAAAAGTTTGACGCAATTACTATAGCATGCCCGACACCTGACTATAAAGATCTCGGTATCGGGCATTCTGCGTTCATGATTTATATAGCCATACTAAACAACTGCGTGGCGGGTTTATCGGCCCATAGCCGGGCATCAAGGCACATACAAATATTGCGTAGGTAGCGTTTGCCCATTTCGGTAACCGTAAGTCCCAGGGAGTTTAATTCAACAAGGCCGTCGTCGGCCAATGCATCTAATCTATCCAGTCCGTCGGCTACGGCAGCGCACGGCTCGCCATGATGGTTCCATACGGTTTGCCCTGTGCACATGATGTTCAGGATATGCTTCCTGACAATCAAATCCTCCGCAGTTAAAATATGTCCTTTAAATACGGGCAGTTGGCCATCGGCTATCAGTTGAAAGTACTCCTCAACCGTTTTTACGTTTTGCGCAAAGCTGTACCACGAGTCGCTGATGGCGGATACCCCAAGGCCAACCTGTAACCGGGTATGCTGATGGGTGTAGCCCATAAAATTGCGGTGCAGCTTGCCATTTTGTTCTGCGTGTAAAAGCGTATCGCCCGGTAATGCAAAATGATCCATACCAATTTCGTGGTAGCCATAGTGCATTAATAAAGCCCTACCGGTTTCGTGCAGCTTGGTTTTGGCAGCAGCATCGGGCAAGTCCTGCTCGGTAAAACGCCTTTGGCCGGGTTTTATCCATGGCACGTGGGCATAGCTATAAAACGCAATCCTATCCGGCCTGAATAAGGCTACCTTGTTCATGGTATCGGCAAGGCCGGCCAAAGTTTGCAAAGGCAGTCCGTATATCAAATCGTAATTAATGGAGGTATAACCTATCCTGCGGGCTTGTTGGGTTACAGCCATCACCTGGTCGGCAGTTTGATGGCGGTTGATGATAAACTGCACCTTAGGATCAAAGTCCTGTATACCTAATGATAGCCTTCTGAAGCCAAGGTCATACAAAATCTGCAAATGATCTACCGTTGTATTTGCCGGGTGTGCTTCAAAGCTAAATTCGGCATCGGGGTGTATCGTGGCCTTTTTAATAATCCCTTTTATAAGCGTTTGCAGGTTTTTGGGGCTAAAAAAGGTAGGGGTGCCCCCGCCCATATGAATTTCCTTTATCACCGGCTTGTCGTTAAAAACCGCCAGGTACATATCCCACTCTTTTAAAACAGCGGCTATATAAGGTTCTTCAACCCTGTGATTTTTGGTAATACGGGTATTGCAGCCGCAGTAAGTACACAAACTTTCGCAATAAGGCAAATGGATGTATAAACTGATACCCGATTGCGCATTGCTTTCAGTAAATGAAAACTTTACAGATTGCTGCCATAATTCGACGCTAAAGGTATTGGCATCCCAGTAAGGCATTGTTGGATAACTGGTGTAGCGCGGGACAGCTACATTATATTTATCAGTAAGCAGGAGCGATTTATTTTCCATTATTTAACGTCGGTCATGATGTTGTTGGTTACCGTTTTCTGGCATTCTTTTGCACAGGCGCATGCTTTACCCACACATTTGTTTTGCTGCCATAAATCAAGGCTTTTTATGGTTGAATTGGCTATCTCCTGCAGCGCTTCGCGGGTAAGGTATGCCTGGTGCGGTGTTACCAGCACATTAGGGTGCTCCATCAGCTTATTTAGCAAAGGATCTTTTGTGGCATCATTTTGATGATCTTCAAAAAACAAACCTTTTTCAAATTCATACACATCAATGCCCAGGTACCCTATTTTGCCGCTTTCTATCGCCGAAAGCGCATCCTCGGTATTGACAAGCAAACCGCGGGACGTATTTATCAGCATCACTCCATTTTTCATTTTAGCAATACTTTCGGTATTTATAAAATGCCGCGTGTCGGCTGTTAACGGAACGTGCAGGGTTATGATATCCGCATTTTCCAGTAAATATTCCAGCGATACTGGTTTGGCGTAAGGTTCATCGGCCGGAAAAAAAAGATCATAACCAATAACATTACAACCCAGCCCATGATAAATTGCGGCTGCGGCCTTGCCTGTGCTACCCAGGCCTACTATCCCAACGGTTTTACCGGCAAAATTAAAGCCGATGAGGCCATCGTTCCTAAAATCAAATGCGTGGCTATGCTGATCGGCTTTAACTACCTGCCTGTTAAGGGCAAAGGCCATAGCTACGGCATGCTCGGCAATGGCTTGTGGCGAGTAAGAAGGTACGTTTGCAATTTTCATGTGATGCGCGGCGGCGGCATCTTTATCGATATGGTCGGTACCCGACGATCGGGTAACGATATATTTTACCCCAAGTGCGGCCAGTTTGCCTATCACAACGGCCGAAACATCATCGTTGGTAAACACAATAACAGCGTCTTTACCTTCGGCATAAATAGCAGTATCAGGCCCCAATGGATTTGAAATAAGGGTGATATCGTGCTTTTTTTGATTGGCCTTTGCCAGGTATTCTTTTTCGAAAGGTTTTATACTGTAGGCTACCGCTTTCATCGTATCTTGTTTATAAAAACAAAGCTACAATTGCGCGGCCCCCAATAGTATGAGCGTAATCAGCCCAAAAAATGATCGTTATCAGTTTTTCATTTTAGATAACTTTTCTGGCTTAAGAATAGTGATCAGGCTGCCTTTTTTTTCTATCAATCCTTCATCTTTAAAATCAGATAGTGTACGGCTTACGGTTTCGGTAGCCATACCAGCCATAGCCGCCAGGTCTTCACGGGTTATTTTTATGCCCTCATTATTTGCATCCTGCCGGTGCAGGCGGGTTAAAGCTTCGGCCATTCGTTTACGTACCGAGTGATAAGCCAGCTGCATGAGCTGATCTTCCTTATCGCGGATATCATTGGCCAGTAATTTTATAAATTCGCGGGCTACATCAGGATAATGGTTCAACAGGTGATCTATCTGATCTTTGGGGATAAGGCAAAGCGTACTATCTTCAAGCGCGGTTGCTGTATCTGAATAAGGCTCGTTAGATAAAATAGCGTTAATACCCAGGTAGTCTTCACCCACGTAAATGCCTGTCATCAGCTCACGCCCGTCCTCGGCAAGCTTTATTGTTTTTATGCGGCCGGTTATTACCAGGTAAAGGCCGTTGCCTTTATCACTCTCATAATAAATTACCTGGTTCTTTTTAACATGGCGGCCTTTACGCTCGGCAATTATCTTTCTTAATTCGGCCAGGCCGTCATTTTTTGCTATCAGGCTGTTCAACCTGTCAAGCGATTTACTATAGAAATTTTGGTGCAGTTCTTTTTTCTTCAGCCGGCTTTCAATAGCGTTTAAAAGCTCCATATCATCAAAAGGCTTGGTAAGGTAATCATCGGCACCCAATTCCATCCCTTTGCGCAAATCTACCCGCTCGGCTTTGGCTGTTAAAAATATAAACGGAATTGCAGCCGTATCAGTATTTTTGTTCAGCATGTATAAAACGCCGTAGCCATCCAGTTCGGGCATCATAATATCGCACAAAATAATATCAGGCAATTCTTTTATAGCAAGCTCTACCCCTTTTTTGCCATTATTAGCATCAAATACCTGGTAGTTGGCCAACTCAAGAATTTCAACTACATTTTCGCGGATGTCATTATTATCTTCAATAATCAAAACTTTCTTACTCATGATATTGGAAAAGTTATGGTGAACAAAGTTCCCTGGTTTATATCGCTTTTAAATTCAATACGGCCATCCATCAAACTGGTATAGCGCGCCACAATATTCAGGCCCAACCCGGTACCCGGAATGTTACCTGTATTATGCGCCCGGAAAAATGCTTCAAACAAATGTTTCTGATCGGTATCGGGTATACCAATGCCATTATCTTTAATGGTTATTACGCAGTTGCTATCGGCAATTTCGGTGTTAAACTCGATAAAAGTATTCTCGCCCGAATATTTGATAGCATTCGATATCAGGTTAATAATACAATTCCTGAGCAGGTTTTGATCGAGGCTAACTATACTGCGGGTGCCGGTGTGCTGATAAATAATGTTTTGATTTTGTTTGGCAACCATTTGCAACTCTTCGGTTATTTCTTCCGAAAATTTCACCAGGTCAAACGGGGCGCAAGCTGGCTCAACCTTACCCGCCTCCAGTTTTTCCAGCGACAGAAAATCATTAAGGATGGTTGTTAAATTACCAACCGCATTTTTAATTTTAGCAACATGCTTGCGGATGTTGGCATTATCATAAGGCTGCGCGTATTTTTCAATTAATGATGCTGATAACTGCACCGCGCTTAAGGGTGTCCTGAATTCGTGCGAAGCCATTGATACAAAACGGCTTTTTAAATGCCCCAGCTCTTTCTCTTTTTCAAGCGATACACTCACCTCTTCTTTTGCCTGTTGCAACGCGTGTACCGTATTTTTAAGGGTTTGAGTGCGCTGTTCAACCAAATCTTCCAGGTGGGCGGCATAATCTTTTAACTGTTCCTCGGCTTCTTTTTCCCGTGAAAGGTCATGTATAAAACCTGCGTATATTTTTCTGCCGGCAAAATCCACTTCGCTTACGGCAAGCCTGAAGGGGAAGGTTGTACCATCCGTGCGTAAACCGGTAACCTCCCGGCCTATGCCAATGATGTGAGGGTCGTTCGTTTGCTGATAACGGTGTATATACTCGTCATGCTGTGCCTTATAAGGCTGCGGCATTAATACCGATATATTTTTACCAACAACATCTTCCGGCTTACACAAAAACAGCTTACATCCCGAAGGGTTAATCGTTTCCACAATTCCCCGCCCGTTGATGGTAATGATGCCATCAATGGCGTTTTCAATAATAGCTTTTAGTAAGGCCGCATTTTCCATAAACAGGTGTTATCAATAAACTGACGAACGTCACAAATATTGGCATAAACAGCCAATTAAAATATAATAGTTTTCATGTTTAAATGTGACGATGATCATTTTTTTATCCACGACCAGTTGGTTGCTATTGCCCGGGCCGGTTAACTCTGCCCTTTATAACCTGACAACCACCACTTAGTTTAATGAGCATAGTCATGTTTTAAACCGCGATTAACATCAACCTTTACACGGTATTTAATTTTAGTATAAATAACCTCCAATAAACCGCGATTATGAATAATGCCGAGATCAAATTTCTTGAAGGCCCGCATTCAAGGCTAAGCGAACTCAAATTTACCTTCAAAACCATGGCCGACCTCATCCACGGCTTTAGGGCCCTGCATTTTATAGGCCCATGTATAACCGTTTTCGGCTCGGCCAGGTACAAGGAAGACCACCCCTACTACCAGCTTACCAGGAAAGCAGCGGCCGAATTTGCCAAACTTGGGTTTACCATACTAACGGGCGGGGGACCAGGCCTAATGGAAGCGGCCAACCGCGGCGCCAAAGATGTTGGCGGACGATCGGTAGGCTGTAACATTCAGTTGCCGGTTGAACAAAAACCCAACCCCTACCTGGATAAGTGGGTATACATGAAGCACTTTTTTTTGCGTAAGGTACTGCTGGTTAAATACTCTTTTGCATTTATAGTGATGCCTGGCGGCTATGGTACTTTAGACGAATATTTTGAAGCACTCACGCTGATACAAACCCATAAAATAAACAATTTCCCGGTTATCATCTTCGGGACCGAATACCATAAAGAGCTGCTTGAGCATATACAGGTGATGAAAAGGAACGCAACCATAGGCGAATTTGATGCCGACCTTTACCTGGTTACCGATGATATTGAAGAAGCCGTTAACCTTATTAAAGAAAAAAGCATCAAACAATATGGCCTGAAAACGAAAGCAAAACCCAAACCAATTAAATGGCTGTTTGAACGCGCTTAATTTGCATAAGGTGACGATGGTCATTTTTTAGGTATTCGAGGCCTGCTAATTTTACCAGCAGGTGAATAACACCATCTTAATAATTACTAAAGTTGATATGCAAGCTAATACATCAATATCTGCACGTTCATTACAGTACTACGTAATAGCCCGACGGTGGTTATCCGATCTTGAATTTTTCAAGGTAGAAACATCGTTTCTGCAAAGGTTACTGGATAAGCATATAGCCGGTTTGCAGGATATGAACCACATCCACCAGCTTATTGCCACCGGCAAGGCATTAAAGCACCTGCAGGACACAGAAGTTGAAGAATTGCTGACAAGGCAGGTAAGGCTATTGGAATTGATGTCGGAAGACATTATTCCGGAAGATACCGATGCGCTTGCCTCCACCCAGGTAAAACTGGCCAATTCTATGATCAACCTAACCCGCGAATTCAGACAGGTTAAACAGGACCTGTTTAATTTGGTGCTGGACACCGCACAGGTAAATAACAATATTACAACTTAATTTGACCCCTTATTATTTAACAATTGCAAGCGCCTGTTTATACGGGCGCTTTTTTATTTTTCATKGGCATTATCGTGCTTAAAATCAGGTCAAAAGATGCCCGAAGTCATTATTTCCGGGTCTTCAATTAGCGATTTTTACAGCATAACTTAATTGGCATGAAATCGAAATTTAACAAAGGCATTTTATTGGCAGGCTTAACCATATTCATGCTATCAGGTACCAGTGCTAAAGTCGCGTTTGCTACCAATAACAGCAGTAACCCGGCCGATAGCCTATTGGGTAAAGAAATTAAAAAGCAGTTGGCCGATAAGGATGTGAGGCTGCAACTATACTATCCCAAATCGGTAAGCCGGATGTATGCGCAGGAGGGCTTTATGCCTATATGGCTAAAACCACAAAATTATGAAGGGCCGGCGTGGCAGGCTATTCAGCTGATTGACTGCGTTTTACAATTCGGGCTTTCACATGCCGACTACCATCCTAAAGAATTAACTAATAATCAATTACATCATATTTTGGATACCCTAAAAAAGGTACGGCTTGAACAACGGGCCCTATTTGATATTATGTTAACCGATGCCATCATCAACCTGATAAATAACTTGCACTACGGAAAACTAAACCCGGAATACCCGGCAAACAAAATTGACGCTTTGGTTGATGCCGGTTTTATGGCTGATAAAATCCTGGCGCTGGCCCTATTGCAAAAAAACTTAATAACGGCCGTAGCCGCAGCCCAGCCAACCATGCCGGAATATGCAGACCTAAGGCGAAAACTGTATCTACTTGAAGGCCTGCGCCAAAATAATTGTTACGAGCTTCCGCAAGCCCAGGAACGCAAGATTGCCATTAATATGGAACGCCTGAGATGGGTTAACACCGATGATAAATATTACATCCACATCAATATTCCATCGTACAGCTTAAAACTGCATATTAAAGATTCAACCTGTAATTTTAAAGTGATTGTGGGCAGGCCGGAAACGCCTACGCCAACCCTGCAAAGTGCCATAACTTATTTAACAACAGCGCCCGAATGGAAAGTACCCGCAGCAATGTTCGCCGGAACCGTGCTGCCAAACGCGATGAGCGACACCGCATACCTGGATAACAACCACTACGGATTATACAATAAGGCCGGCGAATTTATTGAACCAACCCCGGTTAATTTAGCCAAAATAAAAAGCAGCCCGGCCCAATACTATGCCCGGCAAACCATAGGCTGCGACAACGCGCTGGGATTGGTGGTGTTCCGTTTTGATAACGTTTATAAAATATACCTGCATGATACTCCGCAGCAATCGTTATTTGCAAAAAAGAACCGGGCTTTAAGCAACGGCTGTATCCGCATTGAACAAGCACGCAGGTTTGCGACCCTTTTGTTAAAAAATGACGACTCGGCCGACAAGATCAAAGCATTGGATAGAGGACTGAATACCTACTTTAAGCAAAACATCTTCCTTAAAAAGCCCATGCCCATCAAAATCACCTATTTAACCTGCGAAATAAAAGATGGCGAACTGATAACCCTTACCGACATCTACAACTTAGATAACAGCCTGCAGATGGCATTGTACGGCACCGACACCCTTTTATAAGCAGTGCAAAACCATTGTATAAAACGTCGTGCTCCTCCATATCTAATGATACAAAATTCCGTTTTATATCTGGGGAAGTGTATTAAAATAATCTTACCTTAATTGCGTCTCTTCAGCGCTTGCCGAACGGGCAACCTGATAGTCACGTAACCCTAAACTTATGATTGATTTTTTTAGATTTTTTTTTGACAAATGGTGGAGGCCAACGATTTTCTTAGTTGTTGCTTGTTTGATATTTGGTTTTTCAGAAATTTGGAAAAATGTCGCTTTTGGGATTTTTGCCCTTATTCTTTTGGGGCTTGCACTCCTTGTTATTTTGATTTCGACCATCTACCAGTTTATAAAAAGAAAGTGGCTGGCCGGAATTTTTAGTCTTGTGTTGTTTGGCGGTACAATTTTGGCCTTAGTGGCGTATGCGATAGCAATGTTTTTTATAGACCAGGAACGACCAGACACATACGCCGACCATTTGACGATACCAACTAATATCCCGATTAGTATCCCTGCTGACTTAGCCTCTGACGAAAAACGGCCAGATAGCGTGACAAACAGGAAGGTAACAGTAACCGACTTTCAATTGTATAATTCATTCCAACCCGGGCTTTATGAATATGATTTCTGGACGGGGAAGATAGATGCCGGAAGAATATATATCAAAGCGTTTGAGATAACCCAAAATGACCAATTATCGGCCGATGAACTTGAAAGAAGAAGCTGGGTTGCTATTTACAATCCCTCCAACGCGATAAGAAAATACGGTACAATCTCAGATTTTACAATATATGAAGGCGATTGGGGAAAACCCTACGCCGCAAGATTTGAGGTTTGGTTTAAACCCGACAACGGAGGAAAAGAAAGAAAACTAATAAGTAAGAATTACAAAATTGAAGGATGGATGAGATGATAAAACGCGGTTCCCTCTGAAACTCTCCAACGCCGTTAAAATACATATCAATTTTTACATGCCAGAGGCACGCTACATAATAGACCGCCCCCAGAGTGGAAAAAGCTTTCATTTTTCATCAAGCTTAACACTTTCTGAGGTTTCCGCCAACTTAATAGTATTGGAGATTCCTCGAGAGGACAGAAAACTCTCCATCGAAGCAGGAACCGAAAAACATTGTTAAACTCAATATGTCCTTACCGTCTTCTCAATTCCCTCTTTACTTTCCAAATTATCCTTTACAGCTTTCAACTGGTAAACATAAAGTTTTTGTTTCAGGGCGGTTTTATCTAAGTAAGTATTATCTCCCGCGGTTGACAGCGCCAGCTTTACCATGTCCTTATCCTCGACAGCCCGGCGGTATATGGCATAGGTAACGGCGGTACTTTCGTCAGATGGTTCCCATTTTAACTCTACGGCATCCACAATATACCGGGCAAACATTTTTGATGGCGGCCTTACTATGGCGTTTTTAGCGAAAAAAGCAGTTGAGGCTATGGCCGATAAAGGGCTTTGCTTGCCGAAGGCATCTACCGTGGCTACAGCATATTCGTAAGCGCCATCATTTGCCTGTTTGTCATCGTAATAAGTTGCCTTTAGGCCGATTTTACTTTGATCAACCCTGGTAAAGTACAGTTGCTTCGCAGTAGTGGTGGCCGGCTGGCTGGCGGCATCAGTTAATGGCGGGTTATTGGCAGATGTCTTTCTTTTATATATTGCATATCCCACCACGTAGGCATCCGGATTTTTATTTTCCTGCCACTCCACGTGTATAATTTTACCTTTTACGCTAAGCCGCAAACCCGCCGGGGCGGCAATAAAATCTTTGCCGTTTACAAACCGGCTTGTTGCCGGTGCCGAAAAATCACTTTCGATGCCGCTTTTACTGATGGCTTTTACGGTGTAATAGTAATCGGTACGGCTGCTGCGGTTGGCCGCGTTATCCAAAAACGATGTGGCAGTATCCGCCAGCAGGTGCGAGATAGTTTCGGGCTTGCTATCATCACTTGTTAACGAGCGATATACGTAATAACCATCGGCATTGGCCACCTTTTTCCAGGCCACGCGTATCCCTTTGGCCGTGGTTATCGCTTTTGGCGCGTAAGGGGCATCGGGTTTGCCCTTATCCATATAAACGGCGGTGGTATATGATGATACCTGGTCGTTTTTGGTATCCTTGTCACGTACCGATCGTAAACGATAGTAGTATGGGACCGCTGTTTTAACCTTATCATCGGTATACAAAGTTGCTGTCGCGGCAACGGTATCAATTACTTTATACCCTGTTGCCATGCTTAACGAGCGCTGCACCTCGATACCGATGGCTCCTATATTTTCTTCCATGTGCTTCCACTCCAGTGTAATGCCTTTAACGCTGCTGTGAGCGGTTATGCCTTCAACAACAGGCATATGCCCGGTATAGGCTACCGTAAGGGTGGCGGTATCTGACGGCACTACACTTTCATTGCCAAATAAATCGGCAGGGCGGATAAAAAATTTGTTTAACCTTAGTGGCCGCGCTTTGGTTACATAGGAAAAAAAGACCGAGTCGGCTGTTATGGTAGATGTTATTTTTGAAGACAGGGCCTGGAAACCACCATCGACAGTGTAATAATACACCCCTGCAAAAAGCGGCACATGCTCCCGGAATATAGGCTTATAAGCCCATTTTAAGCGGATAACACCATCCTGGAGTTTACGTAGCTTAAGTTTTGGTTTTTCAAACCTCGCCGGTTCGCCCACAATGTAGGTTCCGGTAAATGTAGTTTTAACCGTGCCGGATACCTTTAATTTATAGTATACCGTTGTACCCGTTGGCTGCGTGCCAATGCTATCGTTCAGCGCTACGCCCATGGCCTTTAAAAAGCCCCCGTTTAATGCCAGGTAGCCGTAGCTTTTAAAATCGTGGTTGGCTTTAAGATGATTCCACAAGGCTGCATCGGTAGCCAGCTTTAACCGTCTTTTTAAGGTATCGGTAAGTATGCTGCCGGCAATAAGCCTGAACTGCTGCATGGTTGCCGCCATTTGCGGCACCTGCAATGGCGTAAAGCCTTTTATTGTATCGCCAATGGCACGGCTTAGCTGCACAGTGGTTTTGTTATCTTGCGAAAACAATATCATTGGGTTGCCCCGGTAATTGTAAACCGGTATAGTGCTGTTTGCATACTGCGCAAAAACCTGTTTTCCGGTCATTAACAAAATGACAACCAGGATCCTATTTATTTTCATGATTTGACGCTTCATACTGATTATATTTTAACAGATACCCCTGAACTTGAATCAACATCAACTTCCATACTGGCATTGGCGCAAATGCCCACCGTTAAACCACTTGGCCAGCATACAATTCCCCAACAACAACAATCCCAATCTACTCCTATCCCATTATAACAGCCGCTGCTGTTGTAATTGGCATGAAAGCCCGCGTTGCCTTTGGCAGCCAGCGATAAATGGTTGGTTGCCGAATTGTAGGTGCCGGTAAGGTTGGCTCCAAAATCAACCCCAACACTAAGCGTGGCGCTAAAAACATCGTACCCAACGCTGGCGCTTCCGCCGATATCCCATTTGGTACCCAGGTTAAAACCGTACTGACTTGCGCCTATATTGCCATAAACCGACCCATAATTACTGTAGTTAAGATGAGCGCTTATACTGGCTATATAAAAATTGTAGCTAAAATCTTTGGAAGTGGTGCTGCTTACCCTGCCGCTAAAGCCATTGAAGATATTATTGGCGAAAACGGGGTCGTTCTGGTTCATTTTATCAAAATACTGCTTTAAATCGCTTTTGTGTTTGGTAATATCAACGTTAACACCTGCATAAAACTCGCCCTTGTTGGATAGTATGCCGCCCATGGTATTCATATCAACCTGCGCGCCCAGGAAAAAATAAGCATCATTAGGGTCAACACTTATTACTATCCAGCCCTCGGCTGTAGATGCCAGACCGGGCACCAGGTCCATTTTACCGGTAACATCAATGTTTAGTTTTTTATTCGGGATATCAAGCACTATATTACCATCTATGGTTGCCATTTGCTTGATGATAGTTTCTGATGTACCCGTTATTACCGGTCCCGGCGCTACCGTTAGGTTAACCGTTGTTTTTGATAACGATGCGTTAAGCCCGGCCTGGATAATGCCTGAAATGGTTACCGTCCAATCGCTGTGGGGGCCTAAGGTAAAGCCGCCGCCTACGCTGGTAATAAAATAGCCTGTTACCCCCAGCGGGATCCTGGTAGCCGCCATAAAATTACCGCCAACGGTAAGGCCCTGTGCTGTTTTGTAATACTTAAACCCAACATCAGATGAGCCAAGTGTGGTAATGCCAAACTTGCCCGATCCTTCAAAACCTGTGGTATCGGCATTATCAACGTATTTTACTTTAAGTTCTGTTTTGCCAATGCTGGCCAAATCCATTTCAATGCCTAACTCATCAACACTTACGGTTTTGCCCTGCCCAAAGTGTACATTGCCAACCGTTGCCTTAAAATTAGGGATGGCGCTTAACTCAAATTCGCCCAAAATATCAACCCTTAGGGTATTAATGGTATTTACCTTAATTCCGGTAACATGCATTTTGCCAAGGCCCACAAAATCCTTTTTATAATCAAGCGGGATATCGGCATAAAACTTACCATCGGTTTGAATGGTGAACTCGTTGATCTTGAAATCATCAAACAATTTTGCAACGCTTAACGATCCCGAGCCGGTTAAATAATACGCGCTGCCATCGGATGTTAAACCAAAGCTGAATGGCGTACTGCCCGGCTTAAAGCTGGCGGCACCTACCACATCAATACCATCATCGGGCATTTGCAGGTTACCGCCAAAAATCTGGTCGGGAGTTATCACCATGTCTGTAAAGGCGATGGATTGTGTAAACGCCTGCGATGATGGCAGGAACACTTTCAGGTTGCCGCCAAAAGTAAAACCGTTATCATTATAGGCAACACTGCTTACGTTGGCCTTCCAGTTAAAAATATCAAAGCCGGCGTTATAAGCCGCAACTACATTGCTTACGTGCCCGGTTGTATCAACCTGTATATCATCTAAAGCCAGGGAACTGTTGCCCATACCCTTTACAGTTGCTAAACTCATCGTGCCAATGTAATGGATCCCGTTGGCTGTAATGGTGCTGTTGGGCATATCAACCGCAACTTTAAACCCGGCCAATGTAAGTTGCTGGGCTGTGGTAGCAGCTTTAAGGTAAAGTGTAGTGCTATTAGCAGCATCGGCAGCTGTGCTGAAAACTGGTACCTGCCCGGTAGCGCCCTGGCTGGCCAATACAAAATGCTGCGCATCGCTGTTGATGATTGTACCGGCATCGGCAGGGATAAAGGTGGCATAGTCTACCTTCAAATCGCCTTTGATTACGCCCGACTGGCCATTATTTACATTGCTTATAACTACCTGGCTACCGCCGTTGGTCAGGTTAAGGGGCAGGTAGCCAAAAGCCTTTACAGGTACCGATGTTTCGTCGGTTTGTACATCGCCTTTTATGGGGGCGTATATGCCGTTAACCACCCCTACCTCGATATTATGGAATTTGATTCCGGTACCTGCTTTAACGGAAAAAGTGCTGTTGCCCGGCACATTTACAAATGAGCCGCTAATGATCTTGTTGCCGCCATTATCGGCAATGGCATCAATTTGTATTGGATAACCTAACAAGGTTTTTAAGCTGGCGGGTGCGGTTGTTAGACTAAAGTCAAGCGACTGATCTGCAGCATAATTCCCGGGTTTGTTATCGGTTACAAAGCCTGGTTTTGAAGCCTTTAGCAGGTTATTCCCTTTGGGGATGTTAATGCTGTATTTGCCAGCATTGTCGGTTGCAGCTTTTATGTATTCCAGTCCATCTACGGCCACCTGTGCACCCGCCACGGTATTGGCATCGGCAGTTACTTTACCGCTGATAACAACCCCATGATCCAGTTTAATTTTTAAGCTGGTAACCGCGTTGGCATCTAATTGCGGGCCCGCCTGGGCATTAACATAATTACTTCCGGCCGGGCCGGCTATTTCTATTTCGGGGTTACTATCATATGTGCTTACCGCTACAACGCCCTGCGCGTTGGTGGTATAGTTGCCGCCGGTGGCATTTGATATGCTGATGACAGCACCCGCAATAGCCGCGTTGTTATTATCGGTTACGGTGATGTTTACCGGGTAACTGAGCCTGCTTAGGGTAATATTGGGCAGGGCAAGGTTGGCACCATTGATGTTGATGCCTAACCTGTTGGTGCTGCATGATGTTTTACTCAATATCAGCGTATCGGCCCCATTTTGCGAACCCAGGGTAAATGTGCCGTCAAATTTGGTAACTACCGATCGCCCCAGCGTTTTTGAAAGTACCATTACACCCGCCAAAGGCTGATTTTTTTGATCAATCACTTTGCCCGATACCGTAAACGTTGGTATAAATATGCTGGCATCTTTTATCCGCTGCTGGCCGGGCTGGCTGATAACCAAGGTATCGCGGAAACTGCCCAGCGGATCGGTGTCATCGGTCAGGCGGATAGAATACGGATGCGCCGGCGAGTTTGCCGAATAAAACCCAATAGAATCGGCCGGCAAGGTGGCTTTAAAATACCCCGACTCATCAGTACTTACCAAAATATCGGTATTACTGCCCAGCGCGCCCCCCGGTAACGCCACGCGCACTACAGCATTGGCAGCCGGGTACTTAACATTGTTGATGAATTTAGTAACATGGCCCGCAAATGTTGGCTGCGTGTAGCTCATGGTATACGTGGCAGCATAATTATCGGGCTGTGTTGGTGCGGTGGTACCTTTACCGGCGTAGCTCATGGTGGCTGTATTGGTAATATACCTTGCGCCGCTTACAATAACCTTATACTCATCGCCTGTATTGGTGTTGTAAAACAAACCGTTGAGTGATTTGCCGGGCGCGGTAATACCTATTTTGCGGTATTTATCGCCATTTATAACAGTATCTGCCGTTGCCTTTACACTTAGGTTACCTTCAGCCTGTAAATTGGTGTTGGTGGTGTAAAAGTCCGATTTCCGGTACAAGGCAATTTGCCCATCGGCGTTGGAGGTACCTTTGCCATCCGCTATGGTCGGCGTAAACCTGTAGGTATTGGCCAGGGCGGTAAGCGTACCTAAACTTACATTATCGGCTGCCTGCAAGGTTGTTTGGGCTACAGGTAATATAAAACGCCCATCGGTGCTTACCAGGTAAACTTTATAGTAAAACACGCCGGGCCAGTCATCAAGCGTAATGTAATTTACCTTATCAAAATTGGCTTTGTTATATATGGTTGTTGTAAAATTCCCTTTGTCATCGGTGGTTACTTCGCCAATTTCTTCATCGGTTGTGCTTAGCCCCTGCTGGTTAGACCGTGTAACATCATCTTCCGAGCTGTGGTATACGTACCAGTACCAAACCGCGGGCTGGGTAAACTTTTTGGTAAACATGCGCAGCTTAAACCTGGTATTTGCCAGCGGATAAGTAACCGTACCCGGCAAATTATAGTCGCCGCCGGTAGCCGAAACTTCTGTTTGCCTGAAAGCAAATTTAACGGTGCCTGTTAAGGTGCTGTTGTACTGCTCGCCAAATTTATAGGCCCTTAAAACGCCCATACTATTGTTAGCTCCCGCCACAAGTTCTACAGTGGTATCGCGCAGGCTGATAACATCGCTGTTGGAGACCGGTTTCATATAAACCCGCGCGAATTTACCGTTCAGCGTAGCCAAATCTGGCGATTTAATTGAAAAATGGCCCTGCCCATCAGTTACCGCGGTGCCTACTGCCATGGTAGACAGCCGGAAACCCATATAATATTCCCTGTCGGCCTCCGTCCGGTTCAGCATGTCCTCGCTAAAGCCGTTGAACCGATCGCGATCTGACGCGTATGTAAAAGTGTAAATAGTTGCGTTTATGGCGATACTTGTATTGGCCAAAGGGGCACCTGAATTTAGCCTGACTGTGCCATTAACATTAGTATATCCGGCCGGATAAGCAGCCTGGGTATAAACAAATGTTTTGGTAGCCATTCCCGCCCAGTCTATAGCCGCCGTGTCGGCTGCATCAACGCCCCATAATTTTACTGTATACTGTGTCCCCTTAACGAGTGTGCCTGCGTTTTGCCGGATTAAAAAGTTTTTAAACCGGGTAACGGTATCCCTTATCACATTTTTTCCCTGCAAAAGCTGTACATGGTAAGCTAAACCATCTGGCGCACCCGCAAGCTGTGCCCATTTCAAATTTACATCCAACCCATCATGTGTAAAGGCAAAAGTATTGTTAGGGTCAATGGCCTGCACGTTTATAGTTGTATTAACGCCCGATTTTAACAGCCCCTTGCTTTGCGCGTACTGATAAGTATTGCCTGCTATGGTAGTATCAAGCAATATCTTATCCTGCCGTAATTTTAAACGGTATTTTGTAGCTGCCGATATACCATCGGGGGTAGCCCATGCAATGGCCATACCATCGCCCGGCGTTAAAGTAATATCACCGGTTGGGCTGCTAAGCAACGGAACAGCCGTGTAGGGTATGTTGTAGCTGGTAGGAAAAGCAAGTGTAGTGGTATTTGTTGCCGATACGCCAGTGCCGTACTTTTGACCAGCGTCTTTCTGCGGATATAATTCAACAACGGCCTGGTAGGCACCCGAAACCAGGTCTGATTGAGAGCCAAAAAAATCAGATCCGGTATAAGTGTATGACTGACCGGCGGGTAATACGGCTGTATTAGCGGCTGTGCCCTGGCTTATTTGGTTTCCATCCTTGTAAATACGCAGTGTTGTGGCATAATAAAGCGTTGTGTTTTGGTTATTGGTGATGGTTACCTTAAATTTTTGCGGATTATCATGAAAGTCTTTAAACATGGTCACATTCGTCAAATCGGCAGAGGTAGTAATAGCTACCGGCTGAACGTTTTGATATGTAAAACTGGTTGCCGGGCCATAACCGTTATTGGCCATAATGTATTGGTTCCGGGTATCGGCCACCTGTACCTGTAGCGCGTACTTTTTGCCGCTTGTTAACAGGCTATATTTAAAAAAAATTTGATAGGTACCTGTCGAATTATTAATAGGGGCCGAAAAGACATAGCCTGTGGCATTTTTCATAGCTATTTCCGGTGTAAACCCGTCGGGCACTTCGGCCACTTTCAAATTGTATACCATACCCGCATAAGGCCATTTAGGATCGGCCATTTTCATGTAAAAACCTGCGGAGCTTTGCTGAATGCCGCTTGTTGTTAGAGTAGATGCATCGGCAGGAAAGCTCATAGTTGGTACGATGCTTAACGGATCGCCATTTCTGAATGTCATGATACTGCTCATACCGTTGTTGATAATGGCTACAGGGTTGTCAGGATCTATCTCCTGTACTACCGCGGCAAACTTAGCGCCCTGCTTTGCTGCAGGAAAGCCAATTGCCGTAAGGTATATGGTATGAAACCCATCGCCCTCACGATACATGTACGATACTCTGTACGATGGTGGCAAGGCTATATCATAGAACATAGCCGGATGACCGTCAATAACCAGGTTTGGATAATATTGTTTGTCCTGGTAGGGCGTTATCTGGTCAAACACTATTTGCTTTTCGAATACAAATGTAGGGTTTACCGAAGCCAGGGCGTCGGCAGGTGTTTGGCCATCATCAACACTTACAATACGAAGTTTGAGCGTTTTATGCACGGGGGTACCATCTGTAGTAAACGTAATTTGAGATGGGATGGAAGCCACATCAAGCGCCGAGGTAATTACCGGCGCGTTTAACAGTTTCATTGGGGCTTTATAGGTAAAGCCTATAATAGTGCTGTTCCCTTTGTTTTTAAACGTTACGGTATTATTGGGGTCGATAGCGGTTATCATCATGGCATATTGCCGGCCTTCGGTAAGTGCCGGGTCGGCTGGGCTGTACACATAGGTGTTACCCATTACCTGTTTATCAAACAAATAGGGCGGCTGGGCGCTCATCACAGCATCGTTGATGTTTTTGTTGCCCAATACCTCTACAATACGAATGTTGTACATGGTTGATGGCGGCGCCCCGGCGGGGGTTGTCCAGTTGATGGTAAATATATTGGCTGCCAGGGCGATGATCTGCTGCCCGTCATAAGGGGCGGTAATTACCGGCGGATCTACGTTGGTTACCGTGAACACGTTACTACAGCCGGTTGGATCGCTGCCGCTTAGTACGGCGTTGGTATCGTAGTCAAATGCCTGCAGGCATAAGCGGTAATTGCCCTCGGGCAGGCCGCCTACCCTGAAAAAGTCGCTTTGGGTATAGCCGGTGTATACAAATTTGGTAAAATCAAAAAAGTAAGGCAAATCGCCGGCGTTTATTACCCTGATGCCGCCGGCAGTTAATGTTATCGGAGTTTTGCTTTTATAGGTCGAGCTTACCCGCAGCTCTACCCCATTATCACCGGTAACATTACCCCGCAGCTGAATGCGTAAGGTTTTGGTACCGGTATTCATGACGGTGATAAGCATTTGCTCGGGGTGCGATGAGTAATCTGTTAAATGTGCGCGAAAGGGTGGGAACACCTGGGTGCTTATAGTTACCTGTGCATGCGCCGCACATTGCGCGGCTACCAGCATTACAGTTATTAATCCTTTAAGTAAATTGTATTTCTTTTTCATGTGCTTAAAAGTTAAGTAGGTAGCTAAGTTCATTCCTGTATTCGCTGGTTGATTTTTGGGTACTGCCCGGCGCCGGGTTGTTACCGGTGTAAAAGGCCGCGTATTTAAGCGAGTTGAGCCTGTTTACCCGGTAGGTTAAACCGCCCGAGCCATTTATGATCAGGCTTTTACCCTGGTTGGTAATACCCTGCATAGCCGATACATTCACGTTGGCCTGCAGCTTTGTTTTAAAAAAGGAACCAAAGGTGCCCACGGTTACGCCCTGGTAGGTATATTTTGCTTCGGGGCTGGTTAAATCAGTCCGGTTTACATTGAATACCAGGCCGAGGCTTTTTTTGGTAAAGGTGAGCGCGTAGGTAATAAAATATTGTTTGGTATCTACATTGCGGTTGGTGGTAAGCTGGCTGGTGATGATCTTGTTTAAATCATTCAGTTTACTCATGGCAGCGGTGATGCTGATTACATGCACATGATCGGCAGTGATGATGGTGTAACGGGGCGTGAAAGATATATTACTGGTTGTTTGCACAATACGCAGCGAATCGGGATATTTAACCGTATTGGGCTTTTGATCGTTGGAGAAATTGCTGTAGTTGGCATCAATAGCAAACGACCGGCTGAACTCGATGTTCATATTGCCGGCCCCAATAACGCGTTTATTGGTTGATCGTTTTTGATGCAGCAGGTTATCGTGCTGAAAACCCAGGTTACCGGCCAGCCTCACCTTGTTTTTAAAAAAGTTAAAACTTGGCGCTATCGACCATGATTCCAAATCGGTATCAAAATAATACGCACCCATGCTTTGGTATTCCGGGTCGATGCGTTTGTAAACTACCTTCAGGCCTACATATTTATCGCGGTAGCCCATAGCGGCGTTCAGGGCGGTAAAATACTGGCTGGTGCCGTTTATATCGGCAAAGCTTTTAAGCTGTTTAAGCAGGCTGTTTTTGGAAGTATCTACTTTAATGGGCGAATTTAAATCGCGGGTGTACAGGCTTAGGGCCCCCGCGCTTTCAAAAAACAAATGCTTGAAAAATGTAAAACGGGTTTCGTACCCGGCTACCGTATTTGCCGCAGGTGTTACATAGCTGGTAACCGGCACCCCGTTCCTGCTTACCGATGTGCTGTCGTCCTTTGCCTGCAGGTAGCTCAGTTCAAAAAAGTTGGCTTCGGTACCGTAACCCAGCTTTGCGGCGTATGCCTTGCGCGAAAACGAATACGGCACCAATGCGCCCGATGTGGTATCAACCGTGGTTGCCTTATTTAAGCGGCCATACATAAACCCCAGCCTTAATTTGCCGGGATGAAGTTCGGCACCCAGGCCATATAAGGTATGCCCCGCCAGCGTATAAGGCGAAAATTCAACGTTGCGGTAACCCGCGTGCAGGGTAACCCATTTATAGGTTGGGCTGATACCAAACTGGTTAAAAGGCTGCACAAAGGTTGATTGCGATTTGGTATAGCTAAAGCCTACCGGGACAACCACACCATAAAAATTAAAGAAAAGATCGCCGTTGAGCAGGTAGTTAAAGGGCTGCCGCCTATCGGCAATACCCTCGGCCCCATAGCCGATACCGGTGGCCTGGAACGCACCTCCTATGGTTACAGGCTTAGCGTTCTGGATATTGCTTAAGTCCTGCGCAAACACGCGGGGCCTTACACAGGCTAATACGGCAAAAGCAAGCAGTATTTTAAGGGTGGTACCTTTACAAAACTTACAGAAATGCTTCATTTATCAATAGGAGTTAAATCAACAGCGTTTTCAAACCGTATAATTCAACTCCTGTTATCCACATCAAACAGCACTTATCTTTTAGAAATTAGCGGCAACAAAATAGTGTAAGGGCTACGGCATTAACTTGAAACTAAAGTAGGCCGTTGTTTAAAGATGCTATATAGCATCTTTGGGGTATTTTGGGGGGGGATGCCATCCCCTCGGGCGAGGGCTGTGCACATGTTTTAGAAAAATCCCATAGGGGTTGAATGTCGGTCGAAATAGGTCAAAAAATAATTACGTGCCGTAGGTACGTCACTATTGAATTTTTCAGATCGGATAAGCATTGATAAATGGCTAAACATGGTTGATAGTTTCGTACCTATGGCACGAAAAAGACGGAGGCCTGATTATTCTACCGACATTTCACTCCTAACGGAGTGGCTTTTCAAAATTACTATCTGCTATAAAAAATGCATGACCTTCGCCGTTTAGAGGGCTCTAATATCCAGTAGCCAGGTCATGGAATCAGCACGATGGCTATTTACCTATTCACATAAGCCTAATTGTTTTTTTTGTCCGAAATTATATATGCTTCCCCTATCCTACCTTAACCAAAAAACTTCCGTTTAATAACGATGGTTTGTTGTATTCGAATGGCTGGCCGTCGGGCCTTGTCATTACTGCGCCACTGTAACCGGCAATGGCCTGGCCGGCGGCGGTGTCCCATTCCATGGTGGGGCCATGGCGGTAGTAAATATGGGCTTTACCTTCGGCTATCAAGCAAAACTTAATGGAACTGCCAATGGAAATAGTAGCCGAAACAGGGTATCGCGCCAGCAGCTCTGCTTCCTCTGCTGATGCATGCGACCGGCTGCCTACAGATATCCATTCCGAAGCGTTCACGTCGGCATAAATTTGCGTTTTCCCGCCTTCGGTTGTTTCCTTCCAGCTGCCAATCCCTTCACCTCCATAATAAAGATCATCGGTTACTGGTACGTAGATGATGCCTAAAACCGGGGTATTGTTATGCATAAGCGCAATGTTCACGGTAAACTCGCCGTTGCGTTTAATAAACTCCCTGGTGCCGTCAAGCGGATCAACGCACCAGTAATATTCCCAATTTTTCCTGGTCTCATAGGGAATATCCTTGCCTTCTTCAGAAATTATCGGGATAGCGGGAGTAAGCGCGGTTAAACCTTCGGTAATGATATCATGGGATACTTTATCTGCCAGCGTCAAGGGCGACAAGTCGTCTTTCAGCGTTACCTCGATATGTGTATTGTAAACGCTTAAAATACCTGCTCCGGCTTGCTTAGCCAATAACAATAAGGCGGTAAGTTCGCCTGGCGAGATGATTGAGATGCTATTTTCCATATAGTTTCAAAAAATGTTGCGTTTGGTTTTTAATCAACGCCTTCTTCAATAAAGGCTTTCATATCGGCCTTTGTGCTGATGGTTTTCTTTTCATGATGTTCGTAATGAAAATCTTCCAGCTTTTGCAGCAGGTGCTGCAGTGTAAGTTTCTCGGAAATGCTGAGCTTGCCGGTTATCATTTTGCCGGCATAGCTTGTATCTACAAAAACCTCGTATAATAACTGCTTGCCCTTATCGGTAATGCCCACGTATTTGCCGCGTTTGTCTTCGGGGTTATCCCATTGCCTGGCCAGGCCTGCAGCTATCAATCTCCTGATCACTTCTGTGCCCGATGTTTTTTCCTGCAGGTTATAGTTAATCAATTCGCTTTTTGTTAAGTGATCATGCGTAAGCAAAATAGCCAGCCCGGTAAATTCTTCGGCGGTTTGCAGGGGGGTGCCATCCAGTGCTTTTTTAATGTAGAATTTGGCGTAACGGCTCATAAATACAAACAACCTGCCTATATTATTATCCAGTTGATAGGCCACTTCAAGCGCCATTTTTTCGCTTTTACCGAAACGGACATCGCCATTAACATAATCGTCGGCAGGGTCGGCTACATGGTTAAGTAAAAAACCGGTAAAATCCTGAATGGAAACTTCATCGCCTTTGTTCTCCTTCTCCATCTCTTCTACAAGGCTTATCAATTGATGAATGAGTTTGTATGATTTCATGATTTTTCTATCTAACGGTTACCGCCATTTGTTGCCAAATTTATAAGTTTTATCTTGTTATGCTATTTTCTGCTTTTTGAACTCCGAATAGGCCCTCATATAAGCCGTTTGCGGATCTTTTTCGGGCTTAAACCCCTTGAACAAATTTAAGGTGCGCAGCAGTGTTAATTTATAAGCTGGCAAAACGCGGGCATCAATGCCCAGCATATCGGCAACATCAGCACCCAGTAAATAACGCATTAGCCCCAGTATCTCATTGGCTGTGGCTTTGCCCTCGTTTACCGATACGATATGTGTTGTAAGGGTTTGCGTAAGCTGGCGGCCATGTTCCGAAACGCAAAACTGGCGGGCATTAATGGTATGATCAAGCAGCTGCGCCATTTTTGAAGTCGTGGGGATCAAATTCTCCTGAAGGCCTGATAAGTAACCGATAACATTCCACAAGTGGATATAGGCTTCCTGGTCGGCCTCGCTCACCGTAAAGCCCATAAGCCGCAAGCCCCGGATAACGATCAGCGAAAACGAAAGATTAGTGCCGGCCATATCTTCCTGGTTAATAGGGAGTCCCCAATCATCGTTCCATTTGCCGCTTTGCAGCGTATAGTACCGTACGGCGGCATGCATTAACCTTACTTTTAGTATTTCGGTAAAACCGTTACCCTCGCCTGCAAAGGCGCCGGGCGCCATTATTTCCCAAACAAATACCGCGGTTTCGTGCAGCCTTTTACTGGTTTCATTTCTCATCCGTTCCGAGAGATAGAGCACCATGGCGCCATTAGCAGCGGTGTAACAATACGGAAGCGAAAGCAGGCCCAGTAAAGTCATGATAGTTTCGGCGTGCCTGGCAAAAAAAGCGGCGCCGGTTTTCATTAGCCTGGGGCTGGCCCATGCCGGCAAACAATTGGCTTCATTTATGAATGGCACACCCGGAAATTGCTCAGTTAAACGGCTATAGCCCGCGGTACCACTTAACCAAAGCTGCAAATCCTTTTTCAAGCCGGCATCCTTAAAAGCCTGGGCAATAAACGCATCTGCAGGCTGGTCGCCCAGCAATCTTTTGCCGTTCAAAAACTCGTTGGTATAAGTATTGTGCCCACTCATTTTAATTCATTGATTGAATAATAGCTTCTGCGGCAAGCCTTCCGCTCTTCATTGTTGCATTAATCGAGCCATCCATTTATAGTTATAATTCTATTTCTTTCGGCTGAACACCCGGTTTGGCATACGCCAGGCGGCCCACCGGCTGCGGCAGGTAATAACTATCCAGCCCGGATACCGTCATGGTGCACGCGGCAGCATGGTTTATCGTTCCGTCATCGGCTAACAGGCTATCATCGGCCATTAGTAATACCACCTCGCCTATCACCATCGTAGTGCCATTTATTGCCAGGTCTGTCATTTCCCGCAGTTCGAGCCCCATCCGCACGGTGGAGCTTGCAACAAAGGGCGCCAGGAAACCCTGGCTATACATTTTTTTAAATCCACACTCATCAAATTCCGACACACCTGATGGGTAGCTTGCACTGGTTTGATGCGCCTGCTTGTACCATGCCGGTAACACATTGTTGAGGGTATATTGCCCCACCAGGCTAATGTTACGGAGGGTATCATTATGTTCGCGCTCGGGCCGGATGATCACGCCGAATAACGGCGGGTTTGACCCGAGGTGAAAAACCGAACTAACCAAACACAGGTTGGTTATACCATCGGGGTTAATGGTACCCAACAGGTTAAGCGATTTATAGCCGTTTAAACTATTTACCAGGTTAACCCGGTAGCGCTTTTCCATAGCCGCAATTTGCCTGCTATTAATACTTGTCATATCAGTTTGTTTTCAATTTACCCAATCCGCCATCAATACCTATAACCTGGCCCGTTATCCAGCTGCTATCGTCCGAAAGTAAAAAAGCGATGGCCTGGCTGATATCTTCGGGCTGTCCGTATTTACCCATGGGATGCCTTTTTGCTGATGCTTCCTTTTTTTCGGCAGTGCTTAACAGGTTTTGCGCCATAGGGGTATCTGTTAACGATGGCGCAACCACGTTTACCCTTATTTTTTGAGCGGCCAGTTCGGCTGCCAGCGAAAGAGCCATACCCTCGAGCCCGCTTTTTGCCGCTGCTATACTGGCGTGATAAGGCATGCCTGTTTTTGCCGCTACCGAACTTACAAATACTACAGATGATGAACCCGAGGCCTTTAACCCCTTAAGCGCCTGTTGTACAACGCGGGCCGCACCTACCACATTTAGCTGGTAATCATTCAAAAAATCAGCGTCGGTAAGCCTGCTGAACGGCTTTAAATTAATGCTGCCAACAGCATAAACTACGCCGTGCAATACTTCGGGAAAAAAAGTGGCTGCAGTTTCCAGATTGCCGGTAACATCAGCTGCAAGATGCTTAACACTTTGAGGTAAACTGCCAGACAGGTTCCTTGAAATAACATAAACCTGTGCCCCGGCCTGGCTAAGCTGTTTAACCAGGGCCAGGCCGATGCCCGAACTGCCACCCGCTACTACAATATTTTTGCCCTGGAAATTCATGAGCCTATGTATTTAAGAAATTCATTTTTTGTTTCGGGGTTAAGGAATTTGCCGCTGTACTCGGCCGTAATAGTTGTACTGCCTACATCCCTTATACCCCGGCTGGAAACGCAATGGTGGTATGCATCTACTATCACCGCCACATCTTCGGTACCCAGGGCCTCTTTTATCAGGCCTGCAATTTGTATCGTAAGCCTTTCCTGCACCTGCGGCCTTTGCGAACAGTATTGAACAATCCTGTTGAGTTTTGACAAACCAATTACCTGCCCGTTGCTGATATAGGCAACATGAGCTTTACCAACAATAGGCACAAAATGGTGCTCACAATTGCTAAATACCGCTATATTTTTTTCAACCAGCATCTGGTTGTAATTAAAAGGGTTTTTAAAAAGCGTGGGCACAGGCTTGTTAGCCGGGTTTAAGCCGCTAAATATCTCCTTAACATACATTTTGGCAACCCGCTTAGGTGTATCTTTCAGGCTATCGTCGTCCAGATCCATCCCTAACACATGCATAATGCCGGCAAAATGCTTTTCAATCAATTCTATTTTAGTTTCATCGTCAAGCTCAAAAGCATCGCTGCGCAAAGGCGTGTCAAATGCCGAACCCGCGTGTTCCAGGGCAGCATCGGCAAAATCGCTGCTCGTATTGTTTTTAATTAAAGTATCGTTGTTTATCATTAATATATTTGAGTGTTCGGTGTACAATTCAAACCAGGTTTATAGCTGTTACCATTTTTTTAGCAACTTCATGGTGGCGGCGTTGCTTATCCCCTATCCATGAATAAATCATTACGTTTAAAAGTATCAGGTCCATGCCATAAAAAATATCTTCAATTGGTATGGTCAGGATGCGGATATTAAGCATTTGCGCCGGGTTATACCAAACGACCGGCTGCTGCAAACCTGTGCCGGTAAGCAGCCCGTTTACAATTAAAAATGGCAATAGCAGTATAAGGTAGCTTACATAAAAACCGGGTAGCCAGGTGACCTGCAAAACAAACCTTGCCACAAAAACCAGGACAGCCAACGCCATAAAAGTGAAGGCTGTGTAGCTTAAATTCCTGAAAAATACCGCCATAAAAACCGATGAAACTATCAGCAGTATACTAATGGCAGATTCCAACGCCTTCGGTATATTTTTTTTGATGAGCATATTAAGGCATACGTAAGAAAAAACACAGGAATAAGGAATACATAAAAAAAACAGTACTTCCTCAATGGGCAGGTTACCTACATTTATCCCGATCAGGTAAGCCGGATTAAACCCCCATATTTTCAGATGGGTAAAATACATGTCCCATCCAATAAAAAGTAAACCCGTAATAATTACGGCCGAAAAAAAGGCCGGCCAGTTTTTGTAAAACTTTAGCTTTGGATGAAACGAATACAGAAAAGGTACCAGGATTGAAAAAAAATCAATCAACAGATAAGTGCTTTTCATGCCGGCTGATTGTTTTTGTTTTCGCGGAAATATTTAAAAGGAACCCATAGCATGCCAAAACACTCGCCTTCTTCTTTCCCAATATGCTTATGGTGCATTTTGTGCGCCCTGCGAATGGCCTTTAAATACCAGTTTTGCGAGTTACGCAGTACTTTAATGCGCTGATGTATAAATAAATCGTGCACAAAAAAGTAGCAGGCACCATACAGCGTGATACCGGTACCCACACAAGTAAAAACCGGCATGGCCCCCAAGGTACCCGCGGCCAGGCAACTGATACCCGGTATAGCGAAGACGAGGAAAAACAGGTCGTTTTTTTCCAGGTAACCGGGCTGTTCTTTTTTATGATGGTCGCGGTGCCATACCCATAACAAGCCATGCATTACATATTTATGGGTAAACCAGGCAACGCCCTCCATCGCAAAAAATGTGATTATGATAATTAAAGCGTTCATTATTGCAGGTTAATTGGGGTTATTGGTAATAATTTGTGTGCACCTGCTCAAAGCAGATCTTCAGCCATTCCGTATAATCGGCAGGATGTTCAACAAGCTCCCGGGCAAGGTCATCAAGGCTGATGTACCGGTAGGCCGCTACCTCAGCGGGCGATGGATTGGGCACCGCGTTACTTACGCCAAAAAATACGTGGTCGTATTCGTTTTCAACGAGGTTTGCCTGCACCGCGGCAAGATAGCTGAAGCTAAAAACGTGATTTAACTGGCAATCCATACCCATCTCTTCCATTAAGCGGCGATGGGCAGCCTCAAGTGTATCCTCGCCGGGCCGCGGGTGGCTGCAGCAGGTGTTTGTCCATTTACCGCCCGAGTGGTACTTATCCAATGCGCGCTGCTGTAATAACAACTCGCCTTCCAGGTTAAAAACAAATACCGAAAATGCGCGGTGCTTTTTACCCTGCAGGTGGGCCTCCATCTTTTCCATGGTACCCACTTCGTTATCATCATCATCAACCAAAACAACATGCTCTTCCATCGTACCGGTATTAAATTATCAATTGCTTTTGGGGGCGGCCACAGCTTTGTTTACCATTAGTTTTAATTCAGCATCATCAAGCTTGTAACAGTTGGCTTTTAAAAATGCTTCGTCTTTTTGCAAACTGCCATTGTATCCTAAAAACGCGGGGGCATTTGCCTGTATGTTGTACCGCAACAAACGCATTTCTACATTCAGGGTATCGCGGGCTATGGCGTTTTCTATCATCAACTTACCGGTGTTGAATTTTTTCAACTTACTGAAAGGGCTACCTGTAAACCGGGCCTGTATAACCTGGGCCACGCCTTTGTAACAACACAGTATAGGTGTAGCAGCACTATCAACTGTTGTTGTAAGCAGCAGAAATTTCGCCGACGAGTCCTTTTCGGTTGCAGAATACCTGTAAAGCGACCGCAACTGTTTTAGCGTCGGCTTTGGCTGCTGCAGGCTAAGTAAAGGAAGCATCAGCGTAATATATAAGGCAAGCTTCATAACACATTTAATTTGTACCGCACCAGCGAATCAAACATCAGCCAAAATTTATGCCCGTTGGATACACGGATGCGTTGCTCCATCACCCGCTCGGCCGGCACATTGGCTATCTTCCGAAATAACTGCCTGTAGTAAACATAAGCCAGGTAAACACCCTTGCGGCATGAACGGGGCAGCTGCCTGATACCGTCCAGTGCCTCGTTAAACTCGCGAAGAATATCTTGCTCGATAGCTTTTTTATCACCATCAGAAAAAGAAGCCAGGTTTACTTGCGGAAAATAGTTCCGGTTCAGTTCCTGGTAATCGGCGTTTGCATCTCTTAAAAAATTCACTTTTTGAAAGGCGGATCCTAATTTCATAGCAGGCAGGCGCAGCCGTTCAAACTCATCAGCGTTGCCGTTGGTAAACACATGCAGGCACATTAAACCCACTACCTGTGCCGAACCAAGTATATATTCCTCGTACTTATCGGGGGTGTACTCCTGCACTGCCAGGTCCATTTCCATGCTCTTTAAAAACTGCCTGATAAGGTCATGGTTGATGTGATATTTATTAACAACCTGCTGAAAAGAATTGAGTACAGGGTTGATGCTGATGCCACGGCTTATAGCGCGGAAACAATCTTCTTTAAACTCAGCTAACAGCAAAGCTTTGGGATAATCGTGAAAGCTATCCACAATTTCGTCGGCCAGCCTTACAAAGCCATAAATGGCGTATATGGGGTCCCGAAGCTCTTTCTTTAAAAAATAGATACCCAGCGAAAAACTGGTACTGTATAGCCGGGTGGTTTCCCTGCTGCACGTGGCAGATAATTTATCGAATCTCGCTTTCATTTATTTTTGGTTGAATATTTGATTAATTGCTGKGCCGAAACTTTACCCGATATAATTGACGGCGGCACACCGGGGCCAGGAACTGTAAGCTGCCCGGCATAAAATAAATTACCTACCCGGCGGTTGCTGATGGATGGCTTAAGATTTGCCGTTTGCATGAGTGTATTAGCCAACCCATAAGCATTGCCTTTATAGGAGTTATAATCGGCAACAAAATCATTTATACAATAGCTTTGCTTATAATCCAGATGTTGCCTTATAGCTATGTCGCTAAAACGTTCAAGCCTGTCCATAATCAAATTAAAGTATTTTTCCCTCAGGTCGCCGTTATCCTCAATCCCAGGTGCCAGCGGCATCAGGATAAACAGGTTTTCGTGCCCTGCGGGTGCCACGGTGTCATCGGTTTTTGAAGGGCAGCAAACATAAAACAGTGGTTTTGAAGGCCATTGGGGCTCTTTATATATTTCCTGCGCGTGCTGTTTCAAATCGGCGTCAAAAAACAAAGTGTGGTGGTCAAGCCTATCTATTTTGCGTGTTACACCAAGGTAAAAAATAAGGCTTGATGGCGCCATTACCCGTTTGTCCCAATACGATTCCTGGTAATTTCTGAATTGTGGCTCCAGCAGTTTTTCTTCTACATGATGATAATCCGCCGCAGCGATAACGCCATCATAGTCCTTCGTATCATGGGCAGTAGCAATTGCCGAAACCCGGTTGTTGACTACCTTAATTGAAGTAACAGCCGTATTGGTACGAAATTTCACGCCCTGCGCTTTGCAAACTTCCTGCATCCCCTCAATAATTTTACCAAAACCGCCCTTCGGATACCAGGTACCCAGCTGTAGGCCGGCGTAATTCATGAGACTGTATAAAGCCGGGGTATCTTCGGGCATGGCCCCTAAAAACAGTACAGGAAACTCCATGAGCGCTATTAGCCTGGGATTTTTAAAAAACTTCCTGACGTGTTTGCTAAAGGCAGTAAACACCTGTAATTTAAAAACTCCTTTAAACAGGTCCCAATCCAAAAATTCGGTAAGCGACAAACCGGGTTTGTAAACCAGTTTATTCATTCCCGTTTTATATTTATAAGCGGCCTCAGCCAAAAACACTTTTAATTGCGCCGCGCTGCCGGTTTCTATCGACTCAAACAATTGGCATAAGGCGCTGAAGTCAGCAGGCACGGCCATAACACCGTCATCACCAAAAACTACCGAAAATCCGGGATCCAGTTGCTTCAGTTCATAAAAATCGGCAGGCTTATAACCAAAGTCATTGAAAAACTTTTCAAATACCTCGGGCATCCAATACCAGCTTGGGCCCATATCAAACAAGTAACCGTTATTGGTGGTCAACTGCCGGGCACGGCCGCCTATGGTTGCATTTTTTTCAATCACATCAACCTGGTATTCGGCCTTTGCCAGGTATGCAGCAGCACTTAAACCGGCAAAGCCCGAGCCAATAACAGCAAAATTGGTTTTATTGTTCAAAATAAGCTAAAATGATTGTTTATGTAAATATGGTTCATCAACCCGGATAAACCAACTAATCAACAAACAAATATAGTACTTAATTGTATCAATAATTAAATTATTGTATAATATAGTACCAAATAAATAAAATTATTTACAACCCCGTGTTTTAAGATAAACCCTGTTAACTCAAGTTTGCCGCGGACGCCATTATCAGTTAAGTTAATATTAGCCTTATATTTACAAAAATTACAGCGTTTAACAGTCGTTTTAATTTGCCGGCGACGAAGTTATATGAAAAAGCACCTGCATTTACCGTTTATAATTGCATTACTACTCCTGGTAATGATAAAGGCTTTGGCAGCGCCAGGCCCACGGGAAAATGTTGCTTTTAAGATATTATCCAAATCCACAACCGCCGCGCCGCAATTGATTGTTGGCGAAGTAACCGGGGCTATTTCTGCCTGTGCCGGTACCGCCTCTACCAGCCCGGCTGTTCAGCAATTCACGGTATCGGCAAGTGGTTTATCTGCCGATGTACAGGTTACCGCACCCGGCGRTTTCGAGGTATCGCTTACTGCCGATGGTACTTTTAATACAAGCGTTGTACTTACACAAACATCCGGTTTAATATCCAGCCAGGTAGTTTATGTACGTTCATCGGCACAGGCCGCGGCTGGTAATATTTCGGGCGATGTCGCGCTAACCTCGGGCGAAGTAACGCAAACAGCAAGGGTAAGCGGTCATATTAATCCCCTGCCCCTGGTTAACCCCATTCCCGATCAAACCGTGCAAAACGGACAGCTTACCACCGGCGTTATTTTTACAGGCACCGCACGCAGCTTCAGCTGGACAAATGATAATCCCAGCATCGGCCTGGCCGCAAGCGGAAACCAGGATATAACCCCGTTTACAGCTATAAATACCGGCACCGCGCCTGTAACCGCACATATCACAGTTACACCCGCGCCGGCAAGTTACGCCTATGCAGCCAACAGCTCGTCAAACTCGGTTTCGCTTATCAATACCATTACCAATAGTGTTGAGCAGGTTATTACCGAGGGGATGCCGGCAAACTCCAGCCCGCAGCGGCTGGTGTTTAGTCCCGATAAAAGCCTGCTGTATGTAAACAACGAGGGCTCGCATACCATAGCCGTAATCAATACCGTCACCAATAAAGTAATCACCACTTTCCCGGCCGGGTTCGATCCTGTTGGCATGGTCATAAGCCCCGATGGCAGCAAGTTATATATTACCGATGCCAGCATCAACCAGTTAACCACCATCAGCACGGCTAATTACGCCGTTATAAAAACCGTTACCACAGGCGATACCCCGTATGATTTGACCATCAGCGCCGACGGTAAAAAACTGTACATCATCAATGCAGGCTCAAACCTTGTGCAGTTTTATGATACCGCTACCAGTTATTTTGAATATGCCATCATTACCGGCACAACGCCCAACAGTATTATCATCAGTCCCGATAATAAAACGCTGTACGTAGCCAATTACAACTCGCACGATGTAGCCGTTATAGATATTGCCGCCAGGCGTATCCTGTATAAAATAGATGTTGGCACAGCCGCCAACTGCCTGGCCATAAGCCCGGATGGGGCAAGGCTTTACGTATCCCTCATTAACGACAAAAAAGTTACCGTCATCAACACCTTAACCCGCAGCATTGCCGCCACTGTTGATGTAGGCCAAAACCCGGCAGGCATCACCACCAATAGCGATGGCAGCAAGGTTTACGTGGTTAATTCCCTTTCGCCGTATATATCCGTTATCAACGCGGCTACCAACACCGTTGCGCAACAAATTCCGGTTCAACCCGGGGGCAGGTTTATGGCTATTTTAAGCGATAATGAATGCCCCGGTTTACCCGTTCAGTTTGCTATTACCGTAAACCCACCGGCAGTTCCGGTTGATATCAGCATACCCAACAGCTTTTCGCCCAATGGCGACGGCAGCAATGATCTTTGGGCCATCACCGGCTTAAGCACCTACCCCAAAAACACGGTAGAAGTATTTAACCGCTACGGCCAGCGCATATTCAGATCAGCCGGCTACAGCACCTCCTGGGACGGCACCTTTAACGGCCAACCCGTTCCGCCTGCCACCTATTATTACATCGTAAACCTGAAGAATGGCAAGAAGGCGCTATCGGGCAGTGTGACGGTGGTGAAATAGTTTGCAGTTTTGAGTGAGCAGTAATTATAATCATATTATTGTAAAGCAGATGTCACCCTTTCAGGGCTGTCACACATGTATCGCTTTGCAGCACGGGGCGCCGCCCCGTGCTGACAGATTATACGCTTTCAGGGCTGGCAATGTTAAATTATGGTCGTGTACGAAAATGTTGCCTATAGCCCGGCCTCGAAATGGCAACAGGCATTCCACATCGATTAAAAATTCGCCAACAGGCCAGCCCCGAAAGGGCGTCATCCATCTGCGACGGGCATCGCCCATCGATTAAAATACACCAACCAAACAGCCCTTAAAGGGTGACATAGCAGCCGCAGTAACCATATCAACAAGGGCGAAGGGCGCAAATATTCGCCGGCCCGGTATTATGATAGTGGCCAGAATGGTTTGGCTTTCTGCGACATTATAACGGGTAACGAGTTTGTTGGAGAACAACTCTAACAAAGCGCGGGCGAGGGTAGACTACGGACAACTGGGGGTACTAATCGTAATACCCTTTCTTAAACACAATTACCGATTCGCTAACTTCATTCGGAGAGTCATCTCTGTTCGGGGCATACACACCTACGCCAAATTTATAAGATGTAAAACCTGTATACATAATCTCTAACCCATCGTCCCACTCTGCAATTTGCTCTTCGACCGACGCATAGGGCAAGTTTAACAGTTCAATCGTAAACAAAATCGGATTTGCAGGCTTCACTATTTCTATTGCTTCACATAAAAAATCTTCATCATAACCTATAAAAAGCCCTAAATTTTCGAAAAAATCAGTTGGAGTTTTAGAAAATTGGTTACGGTAAAATTCAATATTAGGCTCTTTTAGGAGTTTCCTGATTTCATTTCTATGTAGTCCCAAAGGGATATTTCCGAGAGACTCATATGGCGTTATTGTGTAATCCATGCTTTATTCTTTGGTTGTTGATGTTTTTGCCTTATTTAATTTATCTGCGTAAGCTTTCGCTTGTTATATGCCGATATCATATTTTGTGCCGAATTTAGCTTTAACATCGCTAATATCTAAGTTCTTAGCACCTTCAAAACAAAGCCCGGCATCACGGCCAGGCTCTGGTTATTCTACAGCTTTATATTATCCAACATACACCCTGCATTGCATGAGTACCACAGGACAGGAGGCCTGCGGTAGCGTTCAAAAAGCCCTGGTGGTAGCTGGGGAAAAGTGCTTGCGGTAGCTGGGGGGGGTATACCCCCCCGGATGAAATCAATCATCCAGGATTTGCATATTTAATACCTAGCATGGAGTCCATCTATCAGGGGAGATTCATGCCCGCTTCATTTTCCAGGATCTCGGCCAGCGAAAAGGATTTTGCCATCCTTGGGTTGCAAGATGATCTTAAGCTCACCTCCGCCATGTTGTCCATGAAGTGAGCCCATAACCATCCAGGTTCCATATTCGGTCAAAACAGCGTCAAACGGTTCTTCGTCATAGATATCTTTTCCGTATATGGGCAACCATACTGCTTCAGCTATTTTAATTGCCGTTTCCTTGTTGGGAACAAGGCCTTTCACTTTAGGCCCGTCAGATACTTTTTGTTTGCATGAACAAAGGAGTGTGAACAAAAAAAACATCACTGTTATTTTAATAGGCTTGTTTTTCATATTATTCGAAGTTTAGTTTAATTGAAGGGTTTTTCTGAATCCAGGACATAATTGTATTGTAGGCATCGTTCCCTCCATTATTGCCTTTGTTATGCTCAGATCCCTGCAATAAATCGTGAAGAGCATCCTTAAAAAGGTAAATTTCCAATTTTTCATTGAAAACAGGCTTTATTTTCTTTACGCGTCTATCGTCTCTTGGGTCGCCTGGCATGTCTGAGCTTATTTGAGTTATCTTACCAGTTTCTGGATCATATTTTTGCAAGCTTCCATTAGGTGTGACTACATATCCAGGATAACCAAAATGATTATTTAGTTCTTTGTCGGGATCGGAAAAAGTGTTATTCCAGTCAACATACTTGCCTGTATGAGGATCAACTTTATAATCCCATTTTTCATCATATCCTGCATGGGAGTGTATGTCCGCGACAGTGTGATTCCACCAAGGAACTGGGGCATTGGAATGGCGGGCGTCGCCAGCTTCGGCCTTTGTATAAGCAAAAAAGGTTTTGCCATCCTTGACGACAGTATAAATGGATGAAGCGTATTCTCGATTCGCCCATATTGAATTACCGTTATAGTATCTTCCCCAATCCTTCGCTGCCTCGTCCATTGATGTAAAAACATCGCCAGGCTTCATTCCATCAGGATCTATAAATCTAATGGGATTATCAAACGCATAGCTGTAAGGGCTCCATCTCCTCATTTTCTCTGCCAATGGATCAACTGCACTCCACCTCCCAATCACCGGATCATAGAACCGCGCGCCGTAATCGTAAAGCCCCGTCTCGTCCTGCAGCTCCTTGTGATTGTAAAGATAGTGATTTGGAGAACTTGGCAAAGAGCCGATCAAACTTTGTATGGTATATCCAAACGCGTAATAGTCATTCCGCTGCGAGTTAAGCGGCGTAAGCTGGTTCACGTCCGATGGGTCCCAGGTGGTGGTCAGCCTGGTGTTGCCCAGGTGGTCCTTCAAATCATACTCGTACTTGTATACGATCCCGCTTTTTCTCGCACGGCCCTCTTCCGTCTGAATAAAGGAAATCACGGGATTAGTTCCAGTATACTCGTACTGGATGCCGCTCACGTACTCGGTTACGGTGGTTGTGCTAACGGTCGTCGACAGCTTCCTCAGCTTCCTGCCCGTGGCATCGTAGATATAGGCAACGGATATACCGGACCTGACCACAGTTTGCGGCAGGTTCAGCATATTGTAAGCCTGGGTAAGCCCTTTATTCAGGTCAACAAGCTGGTTGCCGTTGCCATCATAAGTATACTCACCCACCTGGCTTACCGTATTGTTAAACCCTGAGTTGGTACCGCTATCATCAATCCGGTCAACCTTATTACCACTTACGTAGGTATAGCTCAGGTTGTCTATCAGCTGGGCTGCTGTTCCGTTTTTATCGTACCGTTTCAGCGTTTGGATATTGCCCATTGGATCGTAAGTCAGGTTTTCGTTGTAAAAACCGTCACCTGTGGTTGTGGTCGTACTTATGGCATCCGTCAACCGGTTCAGCTTGTCGTAGCTGTAGTTGTAAGTAAGGGCCGGGTAACTGGTGCCCGACAGGGCCGTGGTCTTCACCGCGGTGCTGCCAATGTTGCCGTTGTACAGCGGCACCGCCGCATTATCATATTTCAACTCTATACCAAACTGGTCGTTGGTATCGGTATTGGTTATCCCCCCATCGGCGCTCAGGGTGGGGTTATTGATATTGGTCAGCCATCCCCTTGGGTTATACCTATAATCCAGGTTCTGTAAAAAATTGGAGGTGCCGTTGACCGAATGCAGGCTTTTTTTGGTGAGCTGCCCCAGTTCGTTATAGCTGGCTAAGGATACCCGTACTGCACCCTGGATGGTATTGGTGCTGTCCTGCAGCTGGCTGGCATTCGACCTGCGCCTGCCCATATGGTCGTAGGAATAGGCTTCAGACGACATCAGCTTCCGCACCGGGGCCGTCTTGGCAGCGTTGGCGGTATAGTGCACCCGGTAGTTGGTTACCAACTGCTTGGCGAAGTTGTACCCGGTGATGACGTCGTCGTAGTTGTACTGGCTCAGCGCCGACGAGCCGCCCACGTAGTGCTGCGTAAACGTGCGGATCACTTCCCCATCTTCATCATAGTACGGCATACTCCACAGGTAATCGGCGGTAGTATTGAGCACCAACGTCTTGGTGGCTGTAACCAGCCCGGTGGTATGGCTGCTGTACAAAGTATTGCCCAGCTGGTTGTACATGGATGGAAGGCCGGGGATATTGCTGTAGCTATCATAATAAGAAACACTTAGCACCGTATTGATGGTTGTTGGCCATGCATTACTTGTATAACCCGTGCCAGTTGTAGTGGTGGTTTCCCATTGGGTGGTTACCACATCAGCAAGGCCCTGTACGGTTGCAAGATTGTTTACGCCCCCGGTACTGCCGGTATGCTGAAATATTCCCGTAATTACTGGCCTGCCCATTGCGTCATATTTGGTAACTGTCCATTCCTGCGGCGCTTTCATGCGTTGCACCGAATCCTGCGTGCCGATCACCTGGTCTAAGGTGTTATAGATCATAAACTCCCAGCCCTTACCCGGTACTTTTTTCTGCGTAAGCCTGCCCCGGCCGTCGTAACGGTACTGGTAGCAAATATTATCAATTGTTGCCTGGCTTATCGTGGCCGTAGCATCGGGGCTTGCTCCCGGCGGCAGCACGAAGCTCAGACTGCCCCGTTCATCGTATACGTAATAGGTGCTCAGCATCTCGGCAACCGTGCCTTTAATGTTGTAAGTGCGTTTCAGCACAATGTGGCCTTCTTTGTCCTTATAGGTTTCGGTTGTGCCGAAGCAGCCGTCGGTTGCCTTCCAGTTCTCATCCTTGGCTATGGTTACATCCAATTGATTAGGACTGTAGGTAGCTGTATTGCCTGTACGTACCAGGTTCCTGCTGCCACTTGCATTAATGGTAGCGGTATACAGTGCGGCCTTGCGGCTGCCCAGATTGGTGCTGCTTACATTGGTAGTACTAAATGTGCTGGTTTGCTCATTACTGGTAAAGGCAACCCTTACCGTATGGTCGGCATCGGGATTGGCAGACAACTGCCAGGCCGCGCCGGGCGCTCCCTGCTCAATTACCCTGCCCAGCGGCGAGGGCTCAAAGGCGGTTACCGCATACGGGAACTGTGTAAGCACAATGGCATTGCTTTGCTTGCCTTCAATTGTCCCGTTCGATGGATTATAAAAAGCCTTTACGCCAGTTGTCGCGCCCAGCGCATCCGTGCGGTAGGTACCGTAACTGGTCGTGCTGTTTACATAGGGCAGGTATTTTTGCGCCTCCCGGTAATACCCGTCATAGGCAAAGGGCTGTACCACGTCATAGCCCGCCGGAGATGCCTGCCTTTGCACCGTTTGCAGCGGGCTGCCCAGCCCGTCGACGTACTGGATCGTCGTCATCACCGAGTCTTTTACCGTTGTCAGCTGGTCAAGCCGGGTATTGGTTTTTATAGCCGTGCGCGGTATCCGGCTGCGCACATAGTTTTGCGTGGTGGTTTGAGCAAATAGTGCATTGCCAATAAGCAGGCCTGCCACCAGCAGGATGCTTTTATATATTTTATCGTGTAATTCCATTTGTTCTTTTTTAAATAAGGGTTATGGGGTATGATGGAATTATTATATCTCGGGGTTTACGGGTACATAACCAGTTCCCGCCTGTACGGTTACCGACGACGAATAACAGATTTGTATACTGCTATTGGTAAAACAACCGGATGATAGCAGCGATGCGCTGGTGCCCTGGTTGGTACCCGAAGATATGGTAACTGTACTGTTTGTGGTGGTCACTTCAGGGTTCGGCGAGCGCCCGTCATTGTAGGTCGCATTCTTTATGTACTGGTAATTGATGGTAAGCGTAACGGGCACATTATATGCTTGCGTACAGTTGGAATCCGAGTACGATTTAAACACATACGTATTGTACGTGAGCCCGTTACTTACGCTGGTGCTGCCCACCGACACATTTACATAAATGGTTGGCGGCACCGGGCAGGCCGAGGTATTGGTACCATTGCTTACCCATTGCGTTTGGTTGTAGGTTGGGCTGTAGGGGTTGGTATCCACCTGCTGCTTTTGCTGCTCGCCCGTGTTTTGGCCAACGCCGTTCGTAACGCATCGCGGCGGCACCCCGCTGTCCTGCCATACCGGGCCCTGATTTGCATAGTTGTAATCGTAGTTTTTCAGGATATTGCCCTGCCGGTCCTTTACGTTTACCAGCCGGCTTTCGCTGTCGTACTCGAAAAAGGTGGTCATGCCTTTAGCGTCGGTGCTGGCGGTTACGCCGGTCAGAGGTACATATACGTAAGTGGTCATCTGAGTGCCTACCGGGCATAGTCTTACCTCGTCAATCAAATTGCCGTTGCTGCTTATCGATATGCTGGTTATCCCCGTCAGCGTCCATTCATACAATGTCCAGGTGCTGGTCATGGTTTTGGCTACGCCGCCAATGGTTATAGTGGCGCTGCCCTTGCCCCAAAGGCTTACCCTGTAATTGCCCGATGGCAGGCTGCTTTTACTGATGGTGCCGCTGTAGCTTTTTACCCCCGTGCGCGCATCGGTGCCAACCACATTGGCAGCAGTATAAGTCCAGCTGTTGTCGTCGTCTTCAAAGCTGGTATAGGCCGCCCCGGCCAGGTCGGCGTTCTTAACCTGGGCAATGGGGTAATTGTTATGATAACCCCACAGGTAGGCTACCTGGTGGCTGGTGGTGGTTGTAGGGTAATAGCCTGCAATGTCCTGGCTTTCCACATTGGCAGTAGTACTGTTGTAATTGGTGGTAATGCGTGCTTTATACCTGCTGTCGCTCAGGATACTGGTATATAAGCCCTGCGCGTTCTTGGTTTCCTGGTTCAGGCTGGCAACAGGGTTGGCATTAATGAAACTGTATAGGGTGCGGGGTTTGTTTTGGTCATAATCGGTGATCACCCCATCGGTCATTACCGAATCGGTGGCCGAGCGTTTGAGCCAGCCCTGCTTTTCAATCACCATGCTGATGCCGGTGGCGCCGCTGCCCGTGGCGTAGTCTGCCTGGTACTTGTATTTCTCCACCCGGGTAGTACCCTTTGAATCAGTTGTCGACGCAAGCACTTTATTCCGGTAAGGAATGGTGTATAAATAGGCCGACGAGGTAACTACCGAGTCGCTGGTGTTCACATAGCTCACATGTCGCTCGCTTTTCAGCCGCAGGAAGGCAGGCACGGTATTGTAGTTGCTGTAGATGTACTCCCGCAGCATTTCTTCGGGAAACCCGCAACCCAAAGACGGCGGGTATATGCCGACGCAGGGAATCCTGCGGACGGCCAGGTGGGGCTTGATGCCTATAAACAGCGCCGTCTCGGTAACGTCGAGGTCGTAGCTGGATTCCTGCTTTTGCAGGCGCACGTAGCTGGTGCCCACGCGCTTGAAGTCGGTCTTGCGCTTCTGCACAACAGACAGGCTGTTGTTGCCTGCCGTTCCCAAGGCGTCAAACTCGCTGCTGCTCAGCAGGAACTCGCTGCCGTTCACGTCCTTCTCGTACACCTTCTTGTAGTACATGTCCTGGCTCACGCTAAGGCCGTTGTTGCTTGCGGCGCTGTAATTCCGGTACGACCGGGTTTCCAGGCCCGTTATTTTGTACTGCATCTCGGTGTAATCACCCTCATCGTAAAACGGCACGTTGATCAGTACGCCGGTAGACGTGCCCGTGCTGTCCTTGTACACGTACTCCTTTACCGCCGATGCCGTACCTGTGGCCGAAGAATTGAGGTAGTTACTGATGCGCCTGATCCGGAGGCCGGGGCCCGGGATGCCCTCCACAACCTGGCTGGTCTGCTGCTTGTACTGCAGGCTGGCGCCCACGTCGTTCTCCTTGTCGTCGCACTTGATAAGCATGCTGTAGGTGCCTGGCTGTAGGAGCACCGAATCGGCCTTGCTGGCGTCGTCCCTGAAGTAGTTAATGCTGAAGGTATAGTTGCCCGGCGTGATCGTCACCTCGGGCGTGAAGTTCTTCGTCGGGTCATCTGGGCCGTAGCCGCTTGGCGCGTAGTACATCCCAAGTTTGGGGTTCCTGGAGTAGTATAGGTGCACCATCTGCGCGTTGGTGATGGTAAAGCTGGTGGTTGACGAGATGACATTGGTGGTGGTGCTGTCCATCCGGTGTATGTTGTCGCCGTTGTTCATATTGTTGACAAGAAGTGTGGTACCGGTACTGTAGATATTCGGCTCGTACTCGAACACCGAGGATCCGCCGGTAGGATAGACGATCTTGTTGAGCACAGTTTGCTGGCTGTAGGACATGTTGGGGTCCTTGGTTACGCCCTGCGGATAGATTGTATTGGGCATCATGTTGGCCGTTTCCGAGATGTCGCCGCCGTTGGAGTATCCCCAGTGGTCAACTGCCGGCAGGTTCCGCGATGTGCCGATGTACCCCCCTCCGAAGCCGCCGTTGTAGTAAAAGGTGTGCCTTTTGAGCATTGCCGCGTTTATCCCCTCGTCAACGCCCAGCAGCTTGAGCCGGTGGGTGGTGTAGATGCCCAGAGAAGGATCGGAAAAATACCCGTAGTTGAACTTGAAGCGGTTAACGACAGTGCCCTGGTAGTTCTTGATGTCAATGTTGTCCAGTTGGGCCGTCGGCATGTCGAGCCGGGCAGTTGCCGCATTGAACACCACCGTCATCTTTGAGCTGGTCACCTGCGTAAGCTGTACGGCGGCGGCCCGCGTAGGGTAGGCGAAGCTGATTAGTCCGGGCGTGTAAACCGGGCCGCCGCCGCCGGGATGCTCCACGGTCATACCCTGCCTGCCTGGCCCCCGCTGGTCGATCATCACCGGCGACGAGTAGCTGAACGTAATCTGGTCCTTGTAGTCGGCCGAGGTGGCGTTTCCCAGGTACCAGCTGGAGACGTAGTCTGTCGGCAGCACGTAGGTTTCGGGAGCCTGGTTGGTGTTTTGCGGGTTTACGGTATGCTCCGCCACGTTAAACGTGTAGACGGTACCATCCGGGGCGGTGATTACGAAGCCCCCGGTCGGGCTCAGGTACGATATGTTTAGCTGGTTGTAGGGATACTGGTGGCAGGTACCGTTCTTGATGAAGAACTTGCCCGTATAGCCGGCGAAGTTGTAAGCGTATACGTCCGGCTCTGTGTCTACGATATTGTCGTACAGGGCCTGGTCCATGAACTTGCGGGTGACGGAGTCGGCCGTAGTGTACCGCCAGCTGGTGTTGTTGTAGCTGTACTGCGACTGCACGAACTCGTCGACCTTGTCGCGCACGATGCGTGTGATCACTCCGCCGCAGTTTACCGACCATCCCCAGCCCACCCAGCTTGCCGCCTCGGTCGGCCTGAAGCCGTTGTTGTTGTACGTAAGTGTTATGGGAATCTTCAGCTGCCTGCCGCTCACTTCGGTGATGGGGATGGAAATGCTCGGGATGCCCGTCTGCATGGAAACGGGCACCACGCCGTACTTGCCGAGCGAAGCCGCGTTGGGCGATGCCGGAATCAGGTCCGTGCGTAACGCGAAGTGCGGCGAGACGGATGGTGTGGTTTGCGCAAGCAAGCTCGCGGAAGGGAAGATTGCTGCCAGCAGGCATAATAAGGGCAGGACGAGGGTTTTAAACCGCATGTGATGATGGATAAAGTATCAGGGATTATCTAAATTATTTGTTTTTTTAATTGGACCGGCTGAGCCTGCAATGCACCACCGAGCCGTTCAAGCTCATGTTCATGCCTATGGAATCGGCGTATACCGTTCCGTTGTGGTAGACATCAAGCCCGTTTACGGTAACTTTAAAGTGCAGTCCGGCGGTATCCAGCCTTCCCTGGTCAATCGGAAATTCGCCCAGCGGGCTTTTGGCTGTACCGGCAACAGAATCGCCGATGAGCGTAAAGTTATAAGTTAAAGGGTAGGCGGTGCTGTCGGCCTGGCGAAGTGCGCCGGTCCATTTGCCGCTCGGGTTGGTCGCGCCCACAAAGCACAAGGCGAAGCAGCCGGATAATACGGTGGTGATAAGGATTCGTGGTTTCATTTAGTTATCGGGGTATCAATAGTTTCGGGACTTAAATTAGTAGCATAAAAGTTATTTTGCAATAGGTGTTTTCACCTGCCGGCACCCCGTTAAAATACGGGGTACCGGATTTTTGAAACAAATATTAGTCGGTTACGGCGCGAGCTGTTTTCAGATTTTGGGCAAAGGGAAGCGGATCGCCCCCTCTTGGGCACAATTGTTGTACGGCTGTGTACGTGAGTGTCACTTGTGACTTCCTTTAAACAAATACCGATTAAAGCACAGCTGAGCCAACGCTCAAACCTCTACTCAACACCTATGCTAAAACGTATTAACTCCCCGATGACACGCACAAATATTAGATGTGTCTAAACTGCACGATCAGTTTAGTGTTAACCATGATAAAATACAAAAAATTGATTATCAAATATTTATAAAAAATATATTTGAAATATGTTAAGTTATGTTAACCCAATTTATATGCGTTTGCCCTGCGGTGCAAGCAAGTATTTCAGCTGCCACCCCTATAACATCGAAATGTGCCCGCATGCAAATCATCTTATTTTTGTGGAGCATTGAAGCCTACGGTTTCCGGCGTTCGCGTTAGGGATTGCAATGGGTACCGGCCCACGAGCGTAACGCCTGCAGGCGTATGAATGAAAAGCCCGCCCCCGTTTCTACCAACGGGGAAACGCCCATTTAAAGTAGCAAGTAGTTAGTATCAAGTAGCAAGATAGATGGCTAAAAACGATGTTTTTTCAGATGAAGCAATGGGGCTAAGTTGCGACTTTGTGGCCATCAAGATATGTAGCAAAGCGCAGGCCTGTCATCGCTAAAGCAGCAGCGCACAAAACCTGTGCTAAAAAAGATAATGCCTCCCCGACATAGCCGAACCCCGGCGAGGTGGAACAGTGCGTCAAAACGCTGAGGAGGTTGCCCGCAAACATTCTTGTTGCAAAAACCGACGGGTTGCAATGCAGAATTGAAAGCATTTATGTACCTTAGTTACAGCACGTTCTCATGCGCAGCAATTTATGCACCTTGCACAATTAGTTTCCCTTTATACCTGGATTGTTATTACAGCATTTGGCAATGGCAATTATAAAAACGCGCAATTATCTGCTAATAACAAGGTTGACTATAACACCTTTAAAAAAAGTGTAATTGACCATAAAAGCCTACTGATTAAACACCCGGCAAAAGATATTGGTAACTATTTGTTCAAACTGATAGATGAGGATATTTATAACTATTGGGCGGGTACCCCCTGGGAATTTCATGGAACTACACAGCAACCCAAAGCAGGAAGTATTGCTTGCGGGTATTTTATAACCAATACCTTAACAGACCTCGGTTTTAAGATTAACCGGGTGGGCCTTGCCGAAGTTCGTTCCGGCGACATGATCAAAAAGCTCTGCGTGGGCATTGAATCATTTAATAGCCTCGGTAAACTGAATAGCTACCTGGCCAAACAGCCGATTAACTCGGTTTTCATTATTGGCCTTGATTTTCATACCGGCTATATTGTTAAAACCACTACCGGTTGCTATTTCCTTCATTCCAGCTATATCAACAAGGAAGGAGTGGTACGGGAAAAAACAGATACATCGCCAGCACTAAGCACCAATAAATTTTTCATGATTGGCAGTTTAACAGCAAACAAACATCTGCTACGAAATTGGGTTGCTAATAAGTCCCTGTTGTAAGTAATTTTTAAAACTACCCACTATTATACCTGGAGGTGGTGTGCTGCATTCAAGTGACACTACCTTGTCAGTAAACCGTTTACCCGCATAGCAATTTATACCTGTAGTAACTTATTGCATATTTATTGCCTATTAGTACCAATAACCTGCGCAGGAAGTACATCTTTTTACCACAAACGTGTACCTTTTGTAAGCTAAACTCAGCAAAGCAAGGTATCCAACCGAACACCAATGAACTAATGAATGATTGAACTTTTCAAAACGCAAAAACCCCTCATCAGTATGATGAAGGGTTTCACGATTCAGCCTTTAAGGCGGATAAGATTTGGCACCGACCTACTCTCCCACGTTTTAC
>NZ_JBFUIJ010000038.1:0-96157 GCF_056401935.1 Mucilaginibacter sp. P4_D1 | reverse complement strand
GAAATATCAAACAGAACCACGGGTTCCGACGCTTCATGCTCCGTGGGAAAGAAAAAGTAGCGATAGAATGGGGCTTACTTTCAATCGCACAAAACCTAAGAAAAAAAGCTGCCTAAAGGCCTTCTTTTCACTCGTTCTTAATCAATAATATTCGTTAGTTCGAAATCAACATCAAAAAACTACTTGAAATCGATTTATCCGCCGTAAAATAAAAAGACCGCATCATTTGATTTATGATACGGCCTCATCTGAAATTTAGAATCTGTACATCTGAAATCTACAACCTAAATATACTTCGCCCCAAACTTGCTCTTTACGTCGGCAACTACTTGTTTCACGTTCTGTTCTTCGTCGCGCGGGCAAATCATCAGGGTATTGTTGGATTCAACTACGATGAAATCATGCAGTCCCTTTAAAATCACCAGCTTTTCGCCCGGTACATTTACCATGCAGTTTGATGAATCGTACATGATCACCTTTTCTGAAGGGATAACCGCATTGCCTACATAATCCTTTTCGGCCAGGTCGTAAATAGAGGCCCAGGTACCCAGGTCGCTCCAGCCAAATTCCGATGGCAATACATAAACATTATTAGCTTTTTCCATTATCCCATAGTCAATGGATATGTTAACACATTGCTGATAAGCTTTGTGTATATGGGCCTTTTCACCATCTGTATTATAAACCGGCCTGGCATCAGCAAAAATCTCGTGCATTTCGGGCAGGAAGGTATCAAACGCCTTAACAATTTCCTTGGCCGACCATACAAAAATACCGGCATTCCATAAAAAATCGCCGCTTTGGATAAAAGTTTTTGCGATATCGAGCGTTGGCTTTTCGGTAAAGGTTTTCACTTTGTGAAAATCTTCATTTATTGTATGATCTGTGTATTGAATATAACCATACCCGGTATCCGGCCTTGACGGTTTGATACCGAGAGTTACCAGGCAATCATTGGCAGTAGCAGTCTCTAATGATTTAATGATGGCTGTTACAAAAGCATCCTCATCTAATATCTGCTGATCTGAGGGGGCTACAACAATTGCGGCATCGGGGTTAAGGCTTTCTATCTTAAAACACCCGTAAGCTACGCAAGGGGCGGTATTACGCATAACCGGCTCGGTAAGTATTTGTTGGTCTTCCATATCCGGAAGCTGGGCCTTTACAAGTTTGGTGTAATTTTCATTAGTTACAACGTAAATATTTTCTTTAGGACAAACTTTCAAAAAGCGTTCGTATGTATTTTGTATCAGGGTTTTGCCGGTTCCAAGAATATCAATGAATTGTTTAGGATGCGATGTGCGGCTTATAGGCCAAAAACGGCTACCTATTCCGCCTGCCATGATGATGGCATAGTAGTTTTTGTTCATGTGTAATTTTAAGAATTAAGCTGAATATATCATAATCGAAAATTAGCAACTTTGAGTACTAAAATACATTAACAATTCAACAAAGCAGTAGTTTCATTATAAATTATTTAACAATTAAACCGCTCATTATTAAGCACAAAAGTCCTGGCCATATTAATGCCCAAAACTACTTTATAAAATAAGATGCAATAATCAGGCTTTAAATACCCCTATTGATTTGGCAGTAAAATCAGGAAACAGCACTCTATCATTACTGATCCTGAGGTGCTTATCGGCCACTTCGCTAAACACATTCCTAAAGTCGGTTGTAACCGCAAGGTCGCGGCCATCTTCCAGGTTCTCCGCAGCAAGTGGCTGCACATTGCCGTGCACCAGGCCGCCATTTACACTGTTGCCTAAAATAAAGTTACAGGATGCGCGGCCATGATCGGTACCACCGGTGCCATTTTGATGAACAGTGCGGCCAAACTCGGTCATCGTCATTACGGTTACATCATCCTGGCAGGAGCTGCCTATATCTGTCCAAAAAGCCATCATACTATTACTCAGGTCGGCTACATTGCGGGCAAATATGCCGTTACTTGTTCCCTGGTTAAAGTGCGTATCCCAACCATTTGATTCGGCAAAAGCTACCTCCATACCCACATTCATTTTTATCAGCTGCGCAATTTGCTTTAAAGAGTTGCCTAAGGCCGAGTTTGGATAAACAGCTCCGTTGGCGGGTGCATAATTTTTAACATTGGCCTTTTGCAGCATTTTTAAGGCATCAAAACTTTCCCTGCCAGTATCTTTTAACAAACCGGGAGCGGTTCTGTCATAAAGCTCCTCAAAGCTTTTTGCGGCCAGGTTGGCACCTGCCGGGTTACCGCGCATTTGCAATGCAAAATCCTGCAGGTTGCTGATGGCCACGRCCGGGTTATCGCCATAAAAAGACCGGGGCATGGCCGATGTCAGGCTTACCGCCGTAAAGGGCGTAAGCGCATCATGACCTAACAGGCCAACTGCACGGTTAAGCCAGCCGCTGGCGGTGCCTTTATTAAAAGGGGTACCGCTTTCCATATAATCCTGCGCATCAAAATGCGAGCGGGTATTATTTGGCGAGCCGATACCATGCACTATGCCCAGCCTTTTTTCGCGAAACATGGGTTCAAAAGCCTTCATAGCGGGATGTAATCCAAACCTGCCATCCAGATCAATCAATGGATTATCGTTACCTGTTTTGGCAGCATCCATAAATAAGCCGGGGCGGGCCTCTTTAAGGTATTGATCGGTAAACGGCGTTACAGCCATCAATCCATCCATAGCGCCACGCTGAAATATGCACACCAGTGTTTTGCCTTTTTTATAAGGCGCTATTATCTTATCCTGCGCGGCAGCTTCGGCTATAAATGCCGGGATGCCGCCCATTAACCCAACACCAAAAAGGGCAAGGCCACCTGTTTTTAAAAATCCTCGTCTTGATAACATAATCTTTTGCAATTTATCAAATTAACGTCGTTGGTATTCCGGCGATCCGATGATAATACCAACTACCTGGGCCATCATTGATTTTGCCTCGTCGGGCTTAGGCATTACCTGTATCCTGGCTTTTTTGCCCGCGGTGTCGCCCACCACTGATAAGGCATCTTTAACCGGCGGCGTATTACTATTGCTTGCCTTATCTACCTTTACCACCAGCTGCGGATCATTGAGCATTGGGGTTAATTGTTTTATGGTTTTATCCAGTGGCCGTTCGGGCATAATAAGTTTGCTATAGGTAACAAGCGCCGCCTGGCTACTTTCGGGCTCGTGGCCTTTGTTTAATTTCAACAAATCGAATTTAATTCCTGGTATGCGCCCGGTGGCAAAAGCCAGCCCAAAATTCATCCGGCTAAGTAAAGCGCCTGTATTTATCCAGTACTGGCCCTTATCCGGGAAGCCGGTTGGCGCCTGGTAGTAATATACTTTTTCGCCCATGCGGTTTATCCAGGTATATAACTGGTATGGTTGTGTCACCTGGGCGTTTAAGCTACGCACCGTATTTATGGCCAGCTCAAACGGCGATTTTGTTTTCTCGCGCAAGGCAGATGCCGACCAAAACTCCGGCGCCGATACCATCGTAATTAAAACCTGTTTAACATCGCCATTACTGTTTAAAAAGGTTTTGGCCATTTTATCAATTAAACTTTGTGGCGGTATGTCGCTCACAAACCTTACCGCCAACTTACGCGATATAAATTTTGCTGTAGATGGATGATTTGCCAGCATATTCAATAATTGCACACCCTCATCGTAACCGCCGTTGGGGCCAAAGTGCCGGCCTAATACAACCTTCCCGCTGCTATCGTGGCGGCCCGGGGTGAATAAAAAGTCGCCGTCATGCACCATTCCATCAGCAATAATACCCCTATCTATAACTTTTGATATAATATCGTTTCCCTTGCTATAATCGCCCATAGGATATACCGACCAACCTGTAAGCACCTTAGCCGCCTGGGTAACATCCTGCTGGCTGTACCCGCCATCAACACCAAGGGTATGCAGTTCCATTACTTCGCGGGCATAGTTTTCATTAAGGCCACGTTGCTGCCTTGCTTTTTTTAACTTGTTAAGTACCATGGCTTGCTTGGTTGTATCAGCAAACACCAATTTGAGTGTTATTTTAGGCTTCTCTGGCAGGGCAGATGCGCTGCTAAAATTATCCAGGTAATACAACATAGCCGGCGATTTGGCTGTGGCCAACAACAAATCATTAAACTTACCCAACGCATTGGGCCTGATAACATCGCGCTCATAATCGGGAATAAACTGGGCGCATTCATTTTTAGTAATGGATACGTTGAAATGGTTAAACCAAAAACTAGTCATCACTTCCTGCAGCTGGTTATTTGTATAGGCTGCCCTTAGTATTTTTTGATTGATGAACTGCCGGAACAACTCCTGCTGCGGCCTCATGCCATTTTGAACCATATAGTCTTGCAGCAACTTTTTATACTCTGGCCTGTTACTTTGAATTGAATCTTTATTGATAAACCCATCTTTTACGGCCAGCCGGGCTACAATACCTGGGCGGGGATAGGTATCAACAATTTGGCTGTTGCTTAGCTTAAGCGCATCAAAGCTATCCAGCGCGTGGTTAAGGGAATCATCGGGTAATTTAGCATCCAATTGCTCGCTAAACCATTTTTCCAAGCCCTCGCGGGCTACGGCTTCAACCTGGCCCGGCGTGGCGCCATAGGTAAAACGGCTTAGTAAATGTGCTGCTGCCTGATCTTTGCTTAAACCAGCCTGTTTATAGGGGAATTTATGAATCTCGTTTGGGTTATCCCGATCATAAAACGACGAAAAAATCAGCAAACCACCAATGAGCGCAAACACCAGCAGCATCAAACCTTTTAATGATTTCATAAATGAATTACTTTCGTTTACAATTCTATGACCAGGAGCAGCTGTGATAGTTTAATCCAAATGTAACAGGACTTTGTAACAAATATGTGCAGGAATAATAAAAACTAAAAAGCCCGCAAATAGTTTGCCGGCTTTTTATGGAAGTTTTGAAAACACTAATAAAAACCAAACTGGCCTGCAGCCATATCAGCAATTGCATTGCCAATAGCTAATGATGCCGTTGCCGCCGGTGATGGGGCGTTGATAACATGCAGCATATTATCCTTGGCCTCAATTTTAAAATCATCAAGGGTTTCGCCTTCGGCAGATATGGCCATCGCCCTTACGCCGGCGCGGCCGGGCTGCAAATCGTCCATAGTAAGGCTTGGAATAAGCTGTTGCAGGCCGGTTAAAAAACTTTTTTTTGAAAACGCGCGCCGGTACTCATCAAGTCCAAAACGCCAGTGTTTTGTAAACAGGTTCCATGTACCTTTAAATTTTAAAGCCTCGATAGTATCGCCTAACGAAAAATCGGTTTTACCGTATCCTTCGCGCTTAAATACAAATACAGCGTTGGGGCCGCACTCTACGGTACCGTCAATCATTCGCGTAAAATGTACGCCAAGGAAAGGGAACTCGGGATTTGGAACCGGGTAGATAAGGTTTTTCACTTTGCTTTTCCCCTGTTCGGTCAAATCAAAATAATCGCCCCTGAAGCCAACTATATGGGCCTCGCTTGGTGCACCGGCACCGGCGGCCAGCCTATCGGCCTGCAATCCGCCCGCCGTTATCAAATATTTTGTATTAAAGGTACCTTTACTGGCAACTACAGTAGTATAGCCGGTGTGGTGTTCAAAAGCTGTTGCAGCGCAATTGGTAAGTACTTTACTCTGGGGAAATTTGGACTCAAACAGTTCGCGGTATTTACGGGTAACGGCAGCAAAGCCAATAATACCGGTACAAGGCACCCAGATGCCTTCAATCCCTTCGCAATAAGGTTCAATTTCTTTGATCTTTTCGGCACTTATCTTTTCGATACCTTCTACACCATTGGCGATACCATTGTTGAACACCTTATTCATGTATTCCAACTCGGATTGTTTGGTGGCTACAATGATCTTTCCGCAAATGTCATGAGGTACATTATGCTCTTTTGCGAACGCAACCAGTTCCCGACGGCCATTTACACATAATTTAGCCTTATATGAATTAGGCTTATAATAAATACCCGAATGTATAACTCCCGAATTATGACCCGTTTGATGGGCGGCTACTTCACTCTCCTTCTCCAGCACCAGGATCTTTTTATCCGGGTTGCGGGTATTGATCTTGTAGGCTGTTGCCATACCTACTATGCCACCACCTACGATAACGAGGTCATATAAATTTTCCATAGTTTGTTTACGCTACGTAACCCTAACAGCATTGATATTTGGTAATACTTCCCGCTTTTAAGGCAACCCAAAAATACAAAAAACGGACTGACGCAAGTCAATCCGTTTTCATTTTTATAAAGCTCTGTATAATTTTAGGTTCCCTGATACTATTGTTGTATGCTTTGAATATACTTGCCGTAACCGCTTTTAATATACTTTTGAGCTAATGCCTGCAGGGCTTCGTAATTGATGAATCCCATGCGGTAAGCAACTTCTTCTATACAGCCTATTTTGGTTGCCTGTCGTTTTTCAATTACCCGTACAAATTCAGTGGCATCGCTCAATGAATCAAAAGTACCTGTATCAAGCCATGCGGTACCCCTATCCATGACACCTACATGCAATTGCTCATTTTCGAGATACACTCTGTTTACATCGGTAATTTCAAATTCGCCCCTTGGCGAAGCCGGAATATTTTTGGCTATTTCAACTACCTGGTTATCGTAAAAATAAAGGCCGGGAACCGCATAGGATGATTTAGGCTTCAATGGCTTCTCTTCTATCGAAACAGCTTTAAAATTTTTATCAAATTCAACCACGCCATAACGCTCAGGATCAGCAACGGGGTAGGCAAATATTGCGGCCCCTTTTACGTCATTAAAACTTTGCATTAATGTGCTAAAGCCCGATCCGTAAAATATATTATCACCAAGTACCAAAGCTACTTTATCAGTTCCAATAAAATCGGCTCCAATTACAAAAGCCTGGGCAAGCCCGTTTGGCACTTCCTGTACGGCAAATTCAAAGCGGCAGCCAAGCTCGCTTCCATCACCCAGCAAGCGTACAAAGCCAGGCTGATCTTCGGGCGTGGTTATAATTAATATCTCATTTATCCCGGCCAGCATCAATACCGACAAAGGATAATAAATCATTGGTTTATCATAAATAGGCATCAGCTGCTTACTGATTGCTTTGGTAATTGGATATAGGCGGGTTCCGGAACCGCCTGCCAGGATAATTCCTTTCATATGAGTATCGGTTAGATTTTATTGTACAGATTCAAGCGCTTTAATACAAACTATAAGACTATCACGCCAATACGGAATACTAATGCCAAATGTTTTTTTTATTTTGGATTTATCCATTACAGAAAAAGCAGGCCTTGCAGCCCTTGTAGGGTATTCACTTGTACGTATTGGATAAGTAGTTACCTGTGTATTTGATATATCAAATATACCCTTGGCAAAATCGTACCAGGAGGTAACACCCTCATTGCTATAATGATAAGTACCATAATTATTTTTACCAGAAGTAATAATGTCCAATATCACGCCCGCCAAATCAACGCCATAAGTTGGCGTGCCTACCTGGTCGGCAATGATCTTCAACTCGTCCCTTTCGGCGCCAAGCTTAAGCATCGTTTTAACAAAATTATTGGCAAATTCAGAGTACAACCAACTGGTGCGGATAATGTAATGCGCCGGCAATATAGCGGCAACATCCTGCTCGCCTTCCAATTTAGTAAGGCCATAAATGCTTATCGGTTCGGCAATATCGTCTTCAACAAGTGGGTTAGGTTTATCTCCTTTAAACACAAAATCAGTTGATATCTGTACCAATGCAGCGCCATGCGCCTTACATTGGATTGCCAAATTTTCGGCTCCTGTTTTGTTGATTTTACGGGCAAGGTCAATATCGTCTTCTGCTTTATCTACGGCAGTGTAAGCCGCACAATTAATGACGTGCGTAGGCTTATATCGTTCAAATACTTTATTCAGCAAAACAGCATCAAGAATATTAGCCTCAGACTCCAGGGGGAAAAATATCGAAGTTATACCTTTAAGGGCGGCTACCTTTTTTAAACATTGCCCCAGCTGACCCGAAGCACCAAACACCACTATATTTTGCATATCGAAATTTATAATCTTAATTATCGGGGATAAATGTAATTATTAAAAGCCCAGATCGCCTGCATCTTTTAAAAATGGTAGCTCCAGATCTTTTTCAGACACTAACAGTTCACTTGTCGGCATACCCCAATCAACATTCAATTCCGGATCTGCATAATGTAAACCACCTTCGGCAGTTTTGTTATAATAATTATCGCATTTGTATTGAAAAACTGCCACATCGCTCAAAACAATAAAGCCATGTGCAAATCCCCGGGGGATAAAAAGTTGCTGATTGTTTTCTTCGGATAGCTTTACCGAAAAATGTTGCCCATAGGTAGCTGATCCGGTCCTCAGATCAACAGCTACATCCAATACCTCTCCTTTTGTAACCCTTACCAGCTTTGCCTGTGCATATTCGCCTTTTTGAAGATGTAAGCCTCTGAGTACACCTTTGGTTGAATAGGATTGATTATCCTGAACAAAATTAACTTCGTAGCCCAGTGCTTTATTGAAATTTTGTTCATTGTATGATTCAAAAAAATATCCCCGATCATCATTAAATATCCTGGGGCTAATAACTATACATCCCTGAAGAGAGCTTGGTATAATTGTCATAAAACGAGTATAAGTTATTTTACTATTATTAATTAGGCATTATACACAAAGCTAACCAATAACCTTGTGTAAATCGCCCTTGAAATTTATTTTTGATTATTGACGGTTTATTATTTATAAACGCCAACAGAAATAAAAGGTGGCCGGGTAACGACAGGAGATATTTCCACCGAGCAACCGGGAGGGCCAACCAAGCCATCAAATTTCATTCGGGTGTTTAGTTACAAAACAAGAATAGCGTAAACTAGCAAGCCCACATTATCAATTCAATAATGCGGGCTTTACTGGCTTTGAGTTTAAATTAGGCTTTGCACTTGCGCCTTAGTCAACTGGCTTATTAAGTAAGCTGCTATTGCATTTTGACCCTATAGCTTAGTTAGAAAGTCGTTGTAGGCTAATTTAATTCCATCATTCAATTCTATAGTATGTTTCCATCCCTGGCTGTGAAGCTTGGTAACATCCATTAGTTTACGTGGCGTTCCATCGGGTTTTGTAACATCAAAATCAATATCGCCCTGATAACCAACAATCTCTTTAATTAATAACGCAAGTTCTTTGATAGAGACATCTTCGCCGGTGCCTATGTTAACCAATCCTTCTTCGTTATAGTTCTGCATTAGATAATAGCATGCTTCGGCAAGATCGTCTGCAAACAGGAATTCGCGCTTTGGAGATCCGGTACCCCAAATAGTTACATTTGGAGCATTCGCCTCTTTTGCTTCATGAAAACGACGTATCAGTGCCGGTAAAACGTGCGAGTTTTGCGGATGATAATTATCATTATAACCATACAAATTTGTAGGCATTACAGATATATAGTTACATCCATATTGTGCCCTGTAAGCATCGCACATTTTTATACCTGCAATTTTTGCGATAGCATAGGGTTCGTTTGTAGGCTCAAGCAACCCGGTTAACAGGTACTCTTCCTTTAAAGGCTGTGGCGCCATTTTAGGATAAATACAGCTCGAACCTAAAAACATGAGTTTTTTGACATGGTTTAGATAGGATTGATGAATTACATTGTTCTGTATTTGTAAATTATCATACAGAAACTCCGCACGATAAGTGTTGTTGGCTACTATCCCCCCAACTTTAGCGGCAGCAAGAAAAACATATTCCGGCTTTTCTTCGGCAAAAAAATCCGCTACCTGCTGCTGATTCCTTAAATCAAGGGTATCAGAAGTGCGGGTAACAAAATTGCTAAAACCCTCTTTAACCAGCTTGCGATATATTGCCGAGCCAACCATTCCACGATGGCCAGCAATATATATTTTAGCGTCTTTATTCATTGGGATTATTCAAATTGATTTTTAATTGTATAGCCAGATTCTTTTAACAATTTCTCTTTACGGAAATGGTTAACATCGGCATTCATCATGTCTTCTACCAACATTTTCAAATCATATTTAGGTGTCCACCCTAACAAGGTTTTTGATTTTGTAGGGTCGCCTATAAGTAATTCAACCTCTGTCGGGCGGAAATATTTAGGGTCGACAGCAACAACTTCTTTACCAATTTCAACCTGAAAATCGGGAGAATCGCACGATACTACGTAACCTTTTTCCTCAACTCCCCCGCCTTTAAACTCGATTGTTATACCTACTTCAGCAAAAGCCATTCTAACAAATTCACGTACGCGTGTAGTTACGCCGGTTGCTATTACATAGTCAGTAGGGGTTTCCTGCTGTAATATCAAATACATAGCCTCTACGTAATCCTTAGCATGGCCCCAATCGCGTTGTGCATCAAGGTTACCCAGGTATAATTTATCTTGTAATCCCATCGCTATTTTAGATGTAGCACGGGTAATTTTGCGGGTTACAAATGTTTCGCCCCGTAGTGGGCTTTCATGGTTAAATAATATACCATTACAAGCGTAGATGCCGTAAGCCTCACGATAGTTCACCGTTATCCAATAAGCATACATTTTAGCTACTGCGTAGGGCGAACGAGGGTAAAAAGGCGTAGTTTCTGATTGGGGAACTGCCTGAACCAAACCATACAACTCAGACGTAGATGCCTGGTATATTTTTGTTTTCTTCTCCAGGCCTAATATCCTGATAGCTTCCAATAACCGCAGGGTACCAATACCATCAGCATTTGCGGTATATTCGGGAGTATCAAAACTTACCTTAACATGCGACATTGCGCCCAGGTTATATATTTCATCCGGCTGTACTTGCTGGATTATCCTGATCAAATTGGTTGAATCGCTCAGGTCACCGTAGTGTAATGTAAGGCGCACGTTTGTATCATGAGGATCCTGGTATAAGTGATCAATCCTATCGGTGTTAAATAAAGAGCTTCTTCTTTTAATACCGTGTACCTCATATCCTTTTGATAATAACAGCTCGGTTAAATAAGCCCCGTCCTGACCGGTTATGCCTGTTAGTAAAGCTACTTTTTTCATTTAATTTTTTCTTTTAGTAAATACCTATACCTGAATTATTTCTTTGAATCGAAATAATTTATTGTCGAAACCGTGTTTTCAATGTTAGCTTTTGAAGATGCCCCGAATAATATCGATTCGATGTTTGGCAAGTTACATACATACTCCATTGCCTCTTTTGGTGCAATAGCACCACCGCCCAACACCTGCATAGCTATCGCCCTTAATTTACGTGTTTTTAACGTTTCTTCGTAAATTTCTTTACCGCCAGACATACGGAAACCAACTTTATTTATTGATGAACAGATAATTGGATTCTCAATGCCGCCTTTTTCAAGTACATCAAGCAGTTTTGGCATGTTCATGGTAATAAACCCGGCTTCGGCGTTATATTTCTTTTTAACATAGCTATGAAAACCTGTTAAAATTTCGTTGGCACCTAATCCCAGGAAAAGATCGGTAATAACATTTTGCAAAAACACCACAGGTGTATTTACACCTTTAAACATCTTCATTTCTGCATCAATCAAAAGTTCCATGATCGAGATAAAATCTTTTGACAAGAAAGCTACGCCGCCTTTAAATATAGTACCAAAAAGGTTACCCGGTACGTATTGCTTAATAGTGCCTGCGATGCCTAATTCTGTAACAGCATTAGCATACTTATGGGCATACGGCATGCACGGGTAAACTTTAAAGTCTTTATATTTTTCAGGATCCTTCCTTATTATTTCGCAGATGTTTGCAATCCTATCATGGGTTGTGCACATAAATGTATTAATACCCTGCGCTCTCGCTTCATCAAGCGTCTTTATAATGGCACTATCATCCTTGAATTTTATAGATTGTGCTCTTGATTTTTCGTCAGATATATGATTAACAGCAAAAAACTGGTTATCTCCAAAAAGAATTCTTTCCATAGTATTTTATTTAACGCTTTTTTTAATCAGATCAATAGCGCGGTCTGTATACCATGCACTTTGAAACGTGTTTATTGTATTTGGAACCTTACCTTCGACAGCTTTAATAAAATAATCAAGCTGTGCAGAATATTCTTCTCCACGTAAATAAAAATCTACTTCTTCTGTTAAATCAGTAATATATTTTACGTTCCAGCCTTTTGAGTATCCTTTGTATGCATTTTCATCTTTTAAAAATACTTTAAGCTCGTTGGCGTCAGAAACAATTTTTCCTTTGGTACCAATGATTGTTATCGAGGTAGACATTTTGCGATAAGTTTCATCACTCCAATTAACAGATAAAACTCCACTGAGTTTATTTGATAATTCAACCAAAGAATAAACTGCATCTTCCACATTTTTTGAATAGATAGACTTTAGCAGGCTACCTTTTACGGCAGTAACCGGTGCAAGGATGTCATTTAACAGGTCGATTACGTGTGATGCGTAATCAAGCAGGCAACCGCCACCTTCCGATGGATCTGAACGCCAGGTTTCCTGTTTTGCTTTAATCACCACCGGCCCGTATGATTCTGCCACAAAGTGATTAAGCTCGCCAAGGGCGCCGCTATTCACAATTTTTTTCACTTCACCAAACGTTCCAATAAATTTGTTGTGGTAACCAACCTGATTTACAACATTCTGTTTTGCAGCAAGTTTCACCAATTCTTCGCCTTCTGTTGCTGTTAAGCAAAACGGCTTTTCTGCGAAAATGTGAACTTTGCTATCCAGCAAATCCTTTATAATGCTGTAGTGGAATTTAGTAGGAACCGCCACTACTACTGCATCMGGTTTTAYTTCGCTGATCATCTTCTTGTAATCAGTAAAACATTTAAAATTACAATACCTCGATAAAAAATCATTTACCATTTTTGAGGTATCACATACCCCGACAACTTCGACATCGGGATGAGCACCCAATATAGATAAATGAGATATACCCATTTTTCCGGCGCCGATAAGTGCAACTTTTACCATATTTTTCTTTTAATTTTTGAGGCAGATTATTTCTCTATTGTTTTTATTTATTTTATTTAGCAAAAATAGTAACAGCGCCTCCATTACCGTCTTCAACCATTAAAGGAGCAACTACTACTAAATCAATTTCATTTGGGGCCTTTAATAAGGCCATATCTTCTATTACCAGAATAGATTTTTTACCATCGGCAGGGCATAAAAATGCCTTATGACTTGCACGACCCTCTACCCGGAACTTCCATGAAGTAAGGGATATAAAATCAAATCCAACACAGCGCAAAGCAGGATATAACTCTCTAAAATAATCAGCGAGTTCAGGTGCCAACCCTGGATTATCGTTCCAATATTTGTCTTCTCCGCGATAATTCTCATACCCTGTCCTGATAAGCAAAAGTTCGGTATCCGGTTTTATCGTTGTAAGAGTTTTAAAATCCTCAATATCTATCAACTTAGCCTCGGTACATGGGATATCAACAATCGATACTTTTTCATAAAAGTAATCCCGTATTGGAATTTCAAATGTTTTCTGTCCATTTTCGCAAAAATGGTGAGCTGAATCGATGTGGGTGCCAATATGGTTGTTTGAAAAAAACCAACACGACGTATTGGCTGTATCGCCCTTACTTATAGCCGAGTTCGTTTTGATAAAAACCCTATCCTTATCTCCATAGGCCGGAGTTAACTGTGATACGATGTGAGATAAAAGAAGATAATCCTGCATACTAATATATAAAATATTTAACTATTGCTCAACTTGTAATGAAGGTACGGTATCCTGTGCTTTGGACGCATCGCCCGTATGAGAACCAAATTTACGCCTTAATTTCATCACGGGTTTTTCAACCAGGTTATAACTGATTAAAGCCAGGATAAACGCCCCTGATAAACTTAAAACATAATAAGGTAATGATTTTGGGTTCATGTTAAAGTAAGTATCACATATACGATAAGCAATCAAATGAAACAGGTATAGTGAGTAACTGAGTTTACCAATAAACACCAATGGCTTAATGGACAAAAACCTGTTAATGAAAGCATACCTTTTCCCAAATAACATAGCAGGAATTATTGACATTAATGCTATACTTTGCGCCGAATACCTAAGTGTTTGCCTGAAAAATTCATTCCTGATAACTAAACTCATGAATAATACAACTAACGCACCTATAAATACTGGTAGAGATTCTGCAACTTTAAGATATACATTTTTTTTATCAAGCCATAATATCATGCTTGAAAGACAGCCCAATAATATCGAATCGGACCGGCACAATGATGCATTGTAGTTATACTTATATGAGAATTCGCTAAAGTGATAACTGTAACCTATGTAAACACGCAACAAAAGTGACGAAAGAACTATTAGCAACGTTAATATTATCAGCCATCGCGTGTTTCGCATAAACAAGCTAAAAAACAAGGGGAACACCAAATAGAAATGCTCTTCTACTGAAAGCGACCATATAATTCCAAGATTAGATTTTACTTCGGGATGAAATATCACAAAATAGTTTTCATAATAAAATATGGATGCTAACACCTCGCTTGGTAACAGCTTTTGATTTACAAGAAAAGCAAACACAAATGCAACTGCTATCATTAATAATAACGGCGGATATAAACGTAATAAGCGACGAATATAAAAATTCTTGAAATTTATATGTTGCCGTTTTTTAAACTCCTCTATAAGCAACCTTGTAATCAGAAACCCACTTATGAAAAAGAATATATTAACACCTAAACCGCCTGGAACATTCTTTTCAAATCCCAGATGTGCAAACAACACTAACAGTATGGACAAAGCCCTTGCACCATCAAGCGAGGATAAGTAATGGTTTTTCTCTGACATAACCTTGTTTCTTAATAATTAAAGCTCTATTAATATATAACTACTTTTTACAAAACAATAGGCTCAGTCCGTTTTATAAGCACATATGAGCCATTAAAGGGACCGTACGGAATGTGTGTTAATATAGACTTAGGAACCAATTTTGCACCTTCTTCACCGTCGATACGTACTTTATCGGCGTTTGGATCAAATGTTGCAGCCTCGGTTATATGAACGGCATCCTTAACAAGTTCGTCAAAGGTCAACACATCTTTACCATGAGCAACAGTTTCCATAAACAACCGCTCTTTCGTTTTATCATCGTAGTTTAAAACATCCAATAAATTCTGGCGTTCAAATACTTTTAGTTGAGGATCATAACCGAGGTTACGTATTTTCACGCCCAACTCCTCCAAAAAAACCCTGGCAACCTTAAACTTCTCAACCATTTCATACATTGGCTGATAGTGGTATTTTCTACCTTTTCCAAAGTATCTTGGATCGAAATGGTTAGGATCATCAGCCTGCGATATAAGTTCGCGGTTATTCTCGGTGCTTGTATTATGATCAGAAAAAGCAATAGAAGCATCCACTCCTAAAAGGTATATCTCTTTAAAGCCAAGATAAGCCATAATCTGCAAACCAGCATTTACAACAGTGTTATTGATACCGCATTCAGGCAAATTTGTAGTAAACCCTGGCTTATCTGTTTTTATCCAAAGTACATTGTCCCGCTTTTTAACATACTTCTGAAAGTTAATGTTATATGGATGTATATCGGGGAAAAAACCATAATCAACATTTGGTAATATTTCCGCATTTAATTCCTGCACTACATCCCTGATAACCAAGTCATCAGTAATCATGTAAAAGTTTGGAGTCCAGCCATTGCGCTCAAACATCAGGTTTATACGGTTAAAACACAACGTATACTCATTTTTTAAAAGATACAATGGCGTTTTGTTTAAGCTTGGTCCGTTACCGATAACAAATACTCTTTTGCCCTCATATTTGCCTTTCATACTTTTCCATTTCTCGATATTTTCCAGATCTGGTTTTGAAAAAAGACGTTTAGCTTTTACAATTGCGTATTTGTAAAACCTTGTAAAGACCATTTTAGGGCCATGGTTTTTTAAAGAATGATATGCGATACTTAAAATAGCCTTCATGTTAGTTGTTTCCCCTTTTTAAATTCATTTTCTGCGTTGCCTTTATATCCTTAAATAAAAAGCCGATATTGAAAGCTATAAAATTGTAGCCAGCCCCGGCCAAAATATCTATACTCCACCGATGTGGTATAGTTGCACATGAGCCCAATGCGGTTTCATTATTCTTGATTTTTTTCTTTAAGGTTATATCTTTCATTTTGATAGTTTAATTATCTATGCCGGGTAATACCGTTACGGCGTCGCCGTTACCAGCTTCAAAAAACATCAGGACAACAATAACAGATTTGATACTGCTGCAACGTGTCACAAAACATCTTTTTAATCACCAAGATAGTTTTGCCTTCATCCCCGGACAAAGAAAAGCTTTATGGCTTATCTGCCCACGTACCCTGAAACTCCAGGGCGTAAGTGACATAATTTCCAATCATCATCTATTAATAATCGGCCAATTCTGCATTTAAACCCGGCCTATCATTCCAATATTCTTCTTCATACCGAAATTCTCAAGACCCATTCTTAAGCTATTCTTCTCCCTACTAAATAGCTATTTTTATCGTTATCTTTTTAATAAACTGTGGTTCGTCAACAAAATGCTGCGGACCGTGGCCGTCTTCGGGAAACATAATGGCAAATATTCCTTCGCCGATATCAACATGTGTTCCACGGGGTGAAGGATCTTTGTAAAAAGTGCGGTCATGCTCCTCACTATAAGGAATGTTTACATTCATACCTTCAATAGGTGACCATTTAACCCGTTCGAGGCCTCTGATAGGATACTGAATGTCAATCACATGTTTATGAGCTTCGTAGCCTCTTTCAAATTTTTCAACAGTATAATATTCGCTAACAATAGCTTTCACGTTATCATTGATCGGGTAAGTGCCAACTTCAATATCAGCAGTAGCATTTTTTAAATATTGCAGCCCTAAATAAATGTCAGCAGAGATGCCTTTATAAATATCAATGTTCTTTAATTTATCTACTATCATCGTATGCTTAGTTTAATTCGTTTGTAAAATACTCGTTTAACCACCCTATGAACTGCTCATCCATGGGTCTCATGTCCTTAAATATTTTTCCATAACCTTTATTAAGAATCAGGCCTAATATTTTACCAACGTTCTTTTTGTCTTTGCTTAATGCTGATGCAAATTTATCAAGCGAGATATCGTTGATAGTAGTTCCAGCCCATATCTGCTGTAACAACTGCCTGATATTTTGGCGAATTGAATTATCGATATACCCCAATTTTACTGATACGAAGTTAGCCATATCCATACCATAACTTACTGCAATTCCGTGTGGGATGCGATAATTAGTCAGTGATTCAATGGCGTGCCCAAATGAGTGCCCGTAATTAAATACAAGACGCTCGTTTTTATCAAACTCGTCTCTTTCAATATACCCCTTCTTTATCTCCAGGCTTCTGTTTATAATGCCCGCTAAAACTTTTTTATCAACAAGGGCTTGCGCATATTCATTTTTAAATCTTGTAAAGTCTTCTTCGCCAGATACAATGAAATAATGGCACATTTCGCCCATACCTGATTTTAAGTCCCATAATGAAAGCGTATTTAAAAAATCCAGGTTAATAAATATTTCATTGGGCGGGTAAAAGCCTCCGAGTTGGTTTTTGTATTTGTTAAAATTAATAGAGGTTTTACTTCCGATGCAACTATCACCCTGTGCAAGTAACGAGGTAGGAAAAAAGTACCAGTCAACACCACGGTACATAATTGATGCTATAAACGCTGTAGCATCCTGAGTTATTCCCCCACCAATAGCTATTAACCTATGATTTTTTCTGAAACCATTATCTATCAGGCTTTCAATGATGGGCATTACGCCTTGATAGCTTTTAACATTTTCCGAAGCATCGATACCAATATGCCAATACAAATCAAGTACTGGCTGAAGCATATCCTTGTACAGCTCTTTTATTTTATTATCGATGATAATTACATCACCCTCTTTAAGTTGCTGAAGTAACACAGCTTGAGTATCGTCAATAAACTGTACACTATAGTCGTGAACAATTGATTTTATTTTAAAATTATACATTGGTATATCCTCCGTCAACAATTATATTTTGACCAGTTAAATAACTATTTAAATCACTACTTAAAAAAAGTATAACATTGGCTATTTCTACTGGCTGGGCCATTCTGTTCATTGGAATTATTTCTGTCAGTTTCTGCAAATCGTCGGCAGAATTTGTAGTTGCCGTAAGTTCGGTAAGTGTAAACCCTGGCGCTACTGCGTTTACCAATATATTATCCTTCCCTAACTCAACCGCCAATGTTTTAGTAAGCCCAACAATTGCGTTTTTATTAGTGGCATAAACAGACCGGCCGGGCCGGGTAATAGCACTCCAAATGGATGTGATATTAACTATTCGTCCGTACCCGTTCTTTTTCATGAGTTTGCTCACTTCCCGGCACAGTACATATGGCCCCTTTACATTAACGCTATGAAGCAAATCAAAATCGGCATCGGTAGTATCTACGTTAAGCGCAACCTTGTTAATTCCTGCGTTATTGATGAGCACATCTATCTTATCAAATTTATCTAGCTTTAATAAAAATTGTTCAACCGATTGCTGATTGGTAAAATCAAGTTGCAAATAACTTATTCTGTCACCATTGTTATCGGCGTTTAGCTGATCAATTTCTGATGCATTCGTACCCGTTAAAATTACAGAACAACCAGCATCAAGAAAGCGATCTGCAATGGCTTTTCCAATTCCCCTGGTGCCGCCGGTTATAAGCGCTACCTTACCTGTAAAATCAATTTTAACGTTAGATATACTATCCATATTAATTGATTATTTAGCGGTAAGTGCTAAAAATTCCTCATCGGTTGAAAGGTAGTTAACGATGACGTGATTTAAAATCATGTGAACATCCTCAATTGGGCCATAATCTCCTTTAGGGTTTGGCGTATATAACGATATCGACGAAATATCATTCAATTTTCCACCTAAAAAGCCTACAAACGCAATGGAGGTACCCCCCAATTCGTTGGCATACTCCGCTGCCTTAACCAGGTTAGGTGAATTTCCACTTGCTGATATTGCAATTAAAACATCACCAGAAACAAACTGGCCGCGCATTTGCTCAACAAAAACGTCATCAAAGTTATTGTCGTTACCGATGGCGGTAATCATAGGTACGTTATCAGTTAAAGCGATAATCTTCGGACGAAATTTAGAGAAATAACGAACGAAAAACCTAAAATCAGCTTGCATGTGCGATGCCGTAGCCGCGCTGCCGCCATTACCAACAACATAAATAGTATTGCCGTTTTTAAAGGCAGTAATCATGGCTGTAATTACCTGCTCAAGTTTCGCAACCTCAATCTTATTTAAGATATCTGTCAAACGGGTGATATAGTCGCCCAGATAGCTTTTAACTTTTTCTTGTCTTTCCATTGTAATAGATTTTTATTTTTTATAAGTTATGATTAAAACTCTTTTTGTTCGTATACTTTATCTATGATGCGCATCAGTTTGTATGCATCATCTGAATTACCGATGGTTACTGCTTTATCGTCGATAATTGAATCAAAAAAGTGATTCATTTCATAACGCCAGCTATTATTATCAACGTATTTGGTTATAACTTCATCTTTCCATGTAGCCGCAGGTGCTGTAGATCTGTTTTTAGCAATAGACAGCGTTTCTTCACCGTACGACATTGAAGACGTAATAAGACCATTTAGCACCATGTATCCTTTTTCAAGAAAAATTTCGAGGGAAAACAGATGGCGCCACTGAGACATTGTTGAATGTAGCGATGCCACCTTGCCAGTAGCCGATTCTTTGAGAATAACAAAAGCATTATCCTCAACATCCATATGCCAATATAAATTTGAAACTTCTGCTTTGACCACGTCAAAATCACCCGAAAGGTGCAGGAATAAATCAAGCATGTGAATACCCTGATCCATCAAAATACCACCGCCGGCTAATTCCTTTTTAGCTCTCCACTGGTTAAAATAATCATTTGTAACACTTTTACCGTAACGACCACGTAGCCATAAAACTTTTCCATATTCGCCGCTATCAATAAGCTTTTTAATATGCATTACGCTATCATGATGGCGATGATTAAATCCGTACATCAGTTTTTTACCACTTTCAGTTTCGGCCTGCTTTATTTCAAGTATATCGGCCCCGGTGAAAGCAGGAGGTTTTTCGCAGAAAACATGTTTACCAGCGTTTAATGCCCTTATAGTTAAATCTTTATTTAAAAAATTAGGCGTACAAACAATTATTATATCAATATCCGCATGATTAATAATCTGCTCATGGCTGATATTAGGAATCCCATTCACTTCCGGCTCTGCATTGGGTTCGGATATCGCTATCACTGTACCCTTTTTAATTTCATCTATGGCCTGGTGGCGAATTTTGCCCATTACACCATAGCCTATTATGCCAACTTTATAATCCATCAATAGTATTATTTTAGTGTGTTAATTAAATTTTTTACTGCGTCAATTTCCATCAGCAACTTCCCTTCTTCTGCATATGAACCTAAATGAGGAGTAAGCACCACATTATCAAGATCGCATAAGGGCCCTGCGTACGGCTCCGTCGAGAAAACATCAATTGCCGCACCAGCTAATTTATTAGCCGCAAGGGAATTGTATAATGCCTCTTCATCAACTATACCTCCACGCGATATATTTATTAAAAATGATCCAGGTTTCATCACCGACAATTCATTGACACCTATAACTGCCGAGCCGTCCTCGTTCCCAGGAACATGAATAGTCAGAATATCTGCTTTAGCCAATAGCGTTTCCATATCTGTAATTTCAACGCCATTATTTAACGCCCACTCCTTGTCAGCATAAGGATCATAACCAATCACCGGATTTCCAATCCCTCTGAATAATTGAGAAACAAGTTTACCAATACGCCCCAAACCAACAACACCAACAACCTTGTTAAGTACAAGATTACCTACTTGTTTTTTCCAAACTTTATTTTTAAGATCATAGTGAGCTTGAGGAATCTTCCTTAACAGGGCAAGTGTCATGGCCAACGTCAGTTCAGCTACAGCCCTGGTTGGGCCATCCGGAGTATTTGTTACAGTTATGCCCTTTTTAGCGGCATAGCTTAAATCCACACTATCCATACCAATACCAACCCGGCTAATACATTTTAGTTTTGGCAGTGCATCCATAACCCTTGCGGTGAGTGGTTCAACGCCGGCTACTATACCAATACAATCTGCAGCTAACTCTATAACCTCGTCTTCTGTTAGTTTTCTGCCGTAAGGATTATTAATTACTTCGTAACCGTTTTGGACAAGCAGATCTACAGGTTCATTTCCAACTTGGCCAAAAGACGAGGGCGAGGTTAATATTTTCATAGTATAAATTATTATTTTCTGTTACAATTATTACGCGTAAAATGTGGCACCTTTACTCTTTTGCCCAGTACTTTGGTGCGATATCCTGGGTTGACTGATGTTTTCTGGCGATCAAGAGCGCTTCTGCAAGTCTAAAATCCTTCTCCTCGCTTACCTTTACTGCCACTAATGGATCAAGGGGCCAAAAAAGCCTGTTTATACCAAAATATCCACTGCGGTTATTTTCGTACAATTTTCTAAAAACATTGGCATTCCATATAGTTACCGCCCAATTACATATTGTAATTACCTGATTATTTTGCGATGGGGCAAGCGGTCCGTCAACTACAATATTTATTGGTTCATTATTAACAAATGACTGCATTTGTGTTTGTGTACACCCAATAAGTGTATCCGCATCTGATGCTGCATATGCCTCAAGTGCACCCTGGATATCAACCTGCCTGATAAGAGGGCAAACAGGATTAATGAGCACCAGGGTATCCGGATTTTTGGCATTAATAAAATCATAGGTAAAATCCTCGCCCGTTGCATCGTCTCCACCCAATAACGCCGGTCGCCGATATACTTTGCAATTCAAACTTTCAGCGATTGCCGCAATTGAATCATCATCGGTGTTTACATACACCTCATCTAATAGGTTACTATTCAAACCGCTTTCAATGCTATAAGCAATCATCGGTTTGCCATCCATATACCTAAGATTTTTTGATTGTACTCTTTTGCTTCCCCCTCTTGCGGGTATATGAGCTATTACTTTACCTAATTTCATATAATGAGATAATAATATATTTAACGAGCGACTCTTAAATCAGGATAATCACTCATTTTAATTGTTGCTTTATTGCGTAATATTTTATTAAAAAGTTTTGTAAATGACTCGCCGCCCCGTTCATTCAAATGATCTGCGTTATAAAACCATTTTATATCATTGGCAATTGGCTGATAAGTTGAGAAATTATAATACTCGGCGCCTGTTTCTTTACAAATTTGCTGCATAAATTTTTCTGTTTCTTTTATATCCCCCTGCGGATAAAGTCGCGTATACTCCTTATAATAAGGTGGGGTAAAAAACACGCACGCTATATTTTTAGATTTTAAAAATGAAGCTATTTGTTTAAGATAGTTCACATACTCATCTCTGATGTGCGGATTATATTCCAGTGCAATAGTCTTATCTTTACTGTGATCATATGCTTGTATCGAAGCCGACTCTAAAATGTGAATAGAATCTAACGCTGTTTTCTTTTGGTCACTCTCTGTAAATTCTTTATTCCCCTGAACGAGGTTCTTAAATTCCTCGAAGCCATAGTCGGCGTGCATAAACGCAAACATTTTTCCAAAAAACATATTGTTATAATCTTTCGGCGAAACCAACTTATAAGAGGGAATGGATGCGTATATCGCCTTACGTGCATCATTTAAATTGCCGTTCGACAACGCCTCGTTATCAAAATACAAAGAAGAATAAGAAATACAAATCAATACTTCTTTTAAATTGGTGAGCTTAGGCAAAAAATAATTCAAACTGTAGTTAATTGAAGCTATATCTTCTCCTCCTAAAGATAAATTTTGCCCCTTATAATCCCAATGATCGTAATGTAACGCAAAACCGTGCGACCTTCCAAAGGTTAATGATTGGAGGGTATCTTTTTCGGCCATAATATCAGTCACCCATTTACGTTGGACAACTATGGCTTTTGATGGGAATACAATATTCAGTACCTGGCATATGCCAAATATTACTAATAAGTAAATAACAGTTTTTATTAATATTTTATTTCCCATGAATTAAAATTGAAAATATATAAACTCATTGATCCCAAATTTACCAAACCATAGTACAACAAAGGTTATAACTATATAGAAACTCCATCTTACCACTGTCGGCCGGCTCAATATAAATTTTGGCAGGCCATCCTTGCGGAAGATGAAATTAACTGTTATAAATAACAGAATAAAGAATACCGCTAAGAAGAAATCATAAAACTTTAAGCCTATCAATCCCTCGGAACCTCCTTGTGTAAATAATGCTATCGAATCGTGTTTAATGTCCTTAAACGCAACTATTTTTCCAAATATTTTTATGGCATCACCTATGTTATTGGCCCTAAAAAACGTCCACGCTATTACAACAACTACGTAAGTAACAAACCACCTGCAGATATTAGCGAACGTAATACCACTTGTAATATTTCTTATTTTATCTCCATATATAAACCGTTCTATTACCAGCATCGCCCCATGTATAGCGCCCCACACTAAAAAGGTATAATTTGCACCATGCCATAAACCACTCACCACAAACACCAGCATAGTATTGAATATCCATTTTGATTTTGACACTTTATTACCTCCAAGTGGTATATATAGATAATCTCTGAACCATGTTGATAACGATATGTGCCATCTTCGCCAAAATTCCGTAATAGTTTTCGAAAAGTAGGGTTGCTTAAAGTTTACAATCAGATCGATACCAAATAGCTTTGATACACCTAAAGCAATATCAGAATAACCGGAAAAGTCACAATATATTTGGTATGTAAAAAAGACAGTGGCAATAATCAATGACAATGTAGATGCGTTATCAACGTGATTATACACATGGTTTACCGCGATTGCCAAACGATCTGCTATAACCATCTTTTTAAATAATCCCCAAAAAATCAGCACAAATCCCTTTCTGAAATTACTATAATCATAGTTTTTCAATTCCTGCAATTGAGGCAACAGGTTTTCCGAACGTGCGATAGGGCCCGCTACCAATTGAGGAAAAAACGAGACGAACAACAAGAACCTAAAGATGTTGCGTTCCGCCTTTATCCGGCCGTTATAAACATCAATAACATAGCTAATGGAGTGGAAAGTATAAAACGAAATACCCACCGGAAGCAACAAATGCAATACATTTAGTTGATAATTTCCGTGAAACGCAGACGCCAAATCCTCGAAGGCTTTAATAACAAAATTAAAATACTTAAAAACAAATAAAATACCAAAGTTGACCGTTAAGCTTAAGGCCATAAACAATTTGCGATAATTTGCATATTTGGTATTTGTTATTAGCCGGGCTACAACAAAACAAGAGGCAGAGGTAAAAAATATTAAACCCAGGTACATCCAATCCCAACATGCGTAAAAAAAGTAGCTGGCTGCAAGTAAAAAATACAACCTCCCTTTTTGATTAAGAAGTGGATAAATAATTAATACCAGTAATAAGAAAAAAATAAATTCAATAGAATTAAAAAGCATACAAATTAATTTTTAAACATACTATCAAAAATGTTCTAAATTTTACCACAATCTTAATCTTGAAACAAAACCGCCAAGGTGAATAAACATACGGCACACAAAAAAGAAATGATGCTGCACCGGGTTATTCTTTGATAGTATCTTTCCATAATAATAACGATACTTCCAATAAGCCGAACTTCTGAAATCAAAGAACTTGTCTTTAATATCATTAAGTGAATATTTCTCTTTAATATCGATTGAAGCTGTAGTACCTGTATATTCCATAACTATGGCCCTAGATGTAACCAATAACTTATAGCCCGCATTTTTTGCCCTTAGCGGTAATTCAGTGTCGCCGCGGTGTTTGAAATGTTCATAATCAAAAAGTCCGGTTGCTTTAAATACTTCCACAGGTATATATATTCCTCGGCCAATTAAATCAAATGATTCAATTAGTAATTCTTCCTTAAACGAGGAAAGCTTTGCTCCACGATGATAATATTTTGAATAAGCAAACCATGGGTGAGTCGTTTTTCCGGCATATGTTATCGTATCACCATCAGCAACGTCAACCGTTGCAGAACCAATCAKCGCTTTTGGGTTTTCTTTGGCTACCGTTACTAAATTTGCAATCCAATCACTTTTAAAACTCACATCGTCATTTTGCAAAATTATCGCCTCAATTGCAGGGTAGTTTTTTAATACATAATCAATTCCCAAATTTACTGATCCTGTCCACCACAGATTGCCATCACCCTTTAAACAAATCACTTCCGGAAAATCGTTACTCAATATTTCTCCGGTACCGTCAGACGATCCATCATCAACTATTATAGTTAGTTCGGGTTTAACGGTTTGAGTTCTTAACAATTTCAAACACTCAATTAATAAATGCTTCCTGTTGAAGGTAGGTATAACAATAGCTATTGGTAATTTCATGATCAAATATTATATAGTGTTAAAAAGATAAAGAGTTATTAGCCCCTTTAACATCACCTTCAAACGATGGCTCTTCAATTTCTGAAGGTTTGGTGGTTCCCTTTTTTGTTAATTCCAACTTATCGCGAACCATATAGATACCACAAAATATCAATATAGTATTGTAATAATCGCTTATCCAGGGCCTTTGATACCAGCAGAGCAACAACCCCAGGATAGCTAAAATTGAATTAAAAGGATTGAGTACCTTACGTATCAGCTTGTAATAAATAACAACAAGTAACAGTACTCCACCTATCCCGTATTCATATATGTATACTTTATATGAAGCAATAGCCGCCTTACGCTCTTCAAGTGCAAATTCGCTCCCCATACCATTTCCTATAGCTAATTGGGGTGTTTGCACGTATTTATCATAATGGGCATTAAACACTTCCTGGGTTCGCTGTTCACCTATTAAATCCTGTGCATTGGTTATTCTTGAATAAATTAGCGTATTAAAAAGCTCCGTGTTACTAAGCGCTATAACAACAATTAAAACCGTAAAGCACACCGTTCCTACAACCCCAGCTTCGTCAAAAATAAACCTGAACCTCGGTATGGCATCCACATCCTGAACCGCTTCCACAAAAAAACCAAAATTTCTGTATTCCTGCACAAGTACCAGGTTTCTACTTGGGATGATAAAAAATGGCAACTTTATAACATAATGAATCAGGTACAATATAATTCCAGGTACCAATAAAGTACTAAATAACTTTACAAACTTTTCGAAAACTTCTTTTTTAACATCATCGTCCTCATGTTGCAAAAAAGTAACAAACGCTATAGAAGTTATTAAGGCTGCTTTAAATGATATAATTTCATATGTACGTGGAATAAGCATATATATGATAAGCAAAAAGGGCAAAACAGAGTACTTCCGCCTTTTTAAGGTGGTAAAACATACTATGAACATGTAGAATAAACCAATAACCGGGAACAAGTTATTAAGATCCCACACTATCCAGGGCTGCACGGATAAAAAGCACAAGGATACCAACAAGAAAACCCTTAATGATCTCAACTTGTTTACCCCCCCTACATGCGAACTTTTAATCGTACTCATTAATAACCGTAATTAATAACCATTCTTAGTTTTTTGTTAACCTTTCGAACCCAATTGCTGCTGCTGTTCGTTACTTTTATATTCTGTTTTTAAGAAGCCTGCGTTCATGAAGCTTAGCGACGATTTCATTAACTACAGGTAAAAGTTATCGTATCAAAAAATAAACTTCCTTTATTTTTTCTACATTGAATTTATGCCTTTTTATAAGGTAGTATATATACCTTGTACCCAAAACTGCTTTATAAAACCAAGTAAAAGTTCGATATGAATTTAAAAAAAAGGCTGTTGCATACAAATATGGCATTATCAGGTCTTCATTCCTGGTAATTGAGTCATCTCCACCCGAAAAATGACAGTTTGTATTATGTACATATCCTACATTTTTATAGCGCGCTGCTGTTAGCAAAAATAGCAGTACGTCATTGCCGCCGCCAGTACGGGGATAATTTATACCTAAAGGATTTGGTATATGATATAGCAATGACTTCTGGATATCAGTTTTCCTGAATATAGCACAACCTGGCGATACAGGGACGTTGCCTTTACTACGTATATACCTGTAAATAAAATGCTTTGATGGAAAAACTTTATTTTCACCAAAATTATCGTATTTGGGAACTACCTCACCAAATTGATGAAGCATTGTCTTTGAAAAAACCAAGCCAACGTCGGCATTATTTTCAAGATACCCTATTGTTTTATCAATATAATCATCATCAAACCAATCATCAGAGAATAGAATCTTCACGTATTCCCCTGTTGATTGCTTGATACATTCCATCCAATTTCCCACCGGGCCAAGGTTTTCGGCATTTCGGAATATTTTTACGCGAGGATCTTTTCCGGCATATTCGCCCAGCACTTTCCAGGTATTGTCAGTACTACAATTATCAATGACAATTACTTCAATATTTTTATACGTTTGGCTAAGCGAACAATCAATCGCCTTGCCAACCAGGGTCTCCCTATTATATACAGGAATCAATATACTAACTAAGCTACCGCTACCCATTTGTTAATTATTTTAAAAGATTTGATAGATCCTGCAACGCCAAATATAGAAAGTGAAATCGCCATAGAAAGCACCACCCCTTCGGGACCAAAATGTAAATACCTAACTAAAAATATTGACAATGGGATATGAATTATCGAAGCTATAATCGAGGTTATTACCTGTATTCTGATTAGGCCTGTTCCGTTCAGAAAATATGAATAAGTATTGTTCCATACTTGTATCATAGCATAAAACGAGAAGATGATTAGCATTCTGTTACTTATTACCACTCTTTTATTTGTCCACAAAGCAATGACTGCAGGTGCTGCCAAAAACATAATTAATATCACAAACGCAACAAATATCATTAGGTAGTTAAGTTTTCTTATAGTGCGTTGTATCCACTTATAATCTTTGGTTGCCATAGCATGAGTAAATGCCGACCACATTGGTGTTACAACAATGCCCCAAACCATTATGATGACACTAAAATATTTATAGGCTATATTATAAGGTGTAACCGATGCTGGTGAAAACAGTTGTGCTATAATGATATTGCTGGTTTGAAAAATGATGATCACAGCAATTTGTACCATGAAAAATTTTAAACCTAAGCCCAAAAGGCTTTTTGAGTAACTAAAATCAACGTATTTAAGTCCAGGGCGTAAAAACCTATACTTTTTGCTAAACAGGATGATGCTTGCTATCAGAAATACTAAAGCTGGTATTGACATGATAGCAATACCAAAGTTCAACAATGAAGTTTTGCCTAATACAGCCAAAAAAAGAATAGCTACCAATCCCAAAACACTCCCGGAAACCTCCAATAAACTACTAAAGGCAGGGCGTTGGCTGGCCAGCAAAATCACATCAATTACCTGTAATACAAACTTTAAACAAAAAAGAAATATTACAATAACCGCCAATTTAGATAGCTCACTCTGAAAAGATGTTTGAGTATTTAAAATTGAGGGCCAGTAAAGCCAATGATTTATAATAAAAAATAAAAAAGCAATGCTTGCACTAATAATTACCAACAATGCGTAAGTAGTACTTACCAGCTTCCGAGCCACAAGCTTTTCATCATTGGCTAAGGCAGTTGCAAGATTGTTCCTCAAGCCGTTTCCTAAACCAACGTCAAATAACGAAAACCAGGCAACTATCGATGTTAAGGTAATCCATATTCCGTACCGTGTTGTGTCCAGATATTTGATGGTAGCAGGAACGTATAATAAGGATGCGCCAATATTTAATCCTTTCAAAAAAAATGAAATGACAATATTCTTCTTAACATTAATAGATCTGTCTGACCCTTTTGTTAAAAAATTAGTTATTGGTTTAAATATTCGCACTTTTCAGCCAGTTAATAGTTTCTAAGACACCTGTTCTTTTGTCAACAAGCGCTTTCCATTTTGCAAGTCGTGTAATTTTAGTATTATCGGCAATGAAAACTTTTTGATCACTTTCTCTCCATGGCAATTGTTTGTAAATCATTTTAATATCAAGCAATTCTTCAAGCAGGTCAAATAGTTCAAGCAACGATAAACTATTTTCCACACCACCGCCTATGTTAAATGCCTGCCCTTTGGTTTTTTCTATATTTTCAAATGCGGCAAAATATAAACGAACTACATCATCAGCATGTAAAACATCACGTACTTGTTTACCAGTTCCACTTATGGTAAACGGTTCTTTAAGTTTGCCGCTCTTTATTTCCAGCGCATTTTTTATGAACCAACTTACCCAACCCTGGTCATTTGAGGGATGTTGGTTGCCACCGTACATCGAAGAATGTCTAAACACTACCGTTTGCAAGCCAAAAATCCTGTTATAATCGATCAGGTATTGATCAGCAGCGCCTTTTGAGCAACCATAAGGTGAATGGAACGAAAGTGGGGACTGCTCATCAAAGCCGTTTGGAAACTCCTTACATTGGTAGCGGGTTTCGGTTTCCTCAAACGTCAAATCAGCAAAATCTCCGTATACTTTATTTGATGAAGAATATAAAACAGCAGTATTTGGCGAATATTTTCTTACCGACTCCAAAACGTTATGTGACCCCATAACATTTACCTCAAAGTCCATGCGCGGGTTTTGGATAGAGGTAGTCATAGCTACCTGCCCCGCCAGGTGAAAAATAACATCTGGTTTTATATCTTTAATTACTGTTTCAACATCATTTAAGTTTCTGATATCTCTATGATAAAACTCAAATGCGCCGCGTTCTTGTAGCCATGCAAGATTTTGGGTACTTCCCAAACGGTAAAGACTATCAAAAACAAAAAGTTCCTCGCCTCGTTTTAATACTTCAGCGGCTAAATTACTACCTATAAAACCGCAGCCTCCCGTTATTAAGTATTTCATATGTACCCTTTAAATTATGTATATTAAATTGTCTTTTTTAATCCTTCTGTAAGCGTTGTTTTGGCCTGCCAACCAAGCGCCACAAGGCCCGAGTTATCAGTGGTTGATATCATAAGTTCATTTTCACGATAAGGAACTGCACCAAAATTCAATAATGTCGAGCTGTTTGTGAGCTTTTTAAGCTCATTAAGCAGTTCTTTAATAGCTACAACTTTACCCGAGCCTACCTGAAAATTATTGTAAGCATTAGCTAAACTATCAATCTTATTTACCATCAGTTCGTAGGCATCAACCGTATCATCAAAGTAGATAAAATCTCTTTTTTGCTCACCTTTAGTTAAATCGATATGACTTTCGTTGTTCTTAAGCCTTCCGATCATCATCGTAATAAAATTAGTATTGTCGCAGCCTGGTCCATAAAAGTGCTCAAGCTGTAAATTAATTACTTTGATCTGATTGCTCCTGAAATAGAGCCAATCGGCAAACTGACATTTCGTTAGCGAATATAAATTGACAAAACGATCTAAAACTGTATCAGAATTAATAAAGGCTTTAACTCCATTTTTAATTGCCATATCTAACAACCTCAACGGAAATTGAAAATTTGTTTGGGATATTTCGTCTACAGTTTGATTGTTACGGCCATACGACGTAGCCGTGTGAATGACAACATCAACCTTGTGCTTTTCAAACAGTTCCTTGATGCCGGCCTCGTCAGATTTATATATCTCAAAGTTATTACCCTTGATTCTGTGCAGGTTTTCAGGATTGCGTACAAGGCCCAGAATAGTATGATTTATTGAGAGCCTCTTAGCCACGTTACTACCCAGAAAACCATTAATACCTGTGATCAAAATTGTATACATAGCAATATCTATTGAGGCCCGATCAGTTATTTTAAATAATCAGTTATAGTATCAAGCATATAATCATAGTGACTTTCATTTAAACCGGGCCATACGCCTAACCAAAATGATTGATTCATAATGATATCTGTATTTTTCAGATCCCCGATTGTCCGATGCTGAACGTTTGCGTAGGCAGGCTGACGTAATAAATTACCGGCAAACAATAAACGCGTTCCTATCTTCTTCTCTTCTAAATGCTGTACCAGCATGTGCCTGTCGGCGGCGTCACCCTCCCTCAGCGTCAATAAAAACCCAAACCACGATGGATCGCTATTTGGTGTTGCCTCTGGTAAAATAAACACATCTTCTAACTGCTTCATGCGCTCATAAAGTGCTTTATAGTTTTCGCGCCTGCGTTGTACAAAATGATCAACTTTTTTAAGTTGCGATACCCCAAATGCCGCCTGCATATCTGTAACTTTTAAATTAAATCCGATATGCGAGTAGGTGTATTTGTGATCGTAACCATAAGGCAGGCTACCCAACTGCTGGCCAAAACGGCATCCGCATGTATTGTCTTTTCCTGGCTCACAATAACAATCGCGTCCCCAATCGCGGAAGCTTTCAGCCAACTTAATCAATTCGGGGTTGTTAACAATCACTGCTCCTCCTTCGCCCATAGTGATATGGTGGGCTGGATAAAACGAGAATGTTGAGATATCGCCATAGGTGCCTGTTTTTTTACCCCTATAGGTAGCGCCAAGCGAATCGCAATCATCTTCAACCACCCACAGTTTATATTTCTTAGCAACTCTCATCACCTCATCTAAATCAAAAGGGTTACCTAATGAATGAGCAATCATAATCGCTTTTGTTTTTGGAGAAACAGCAGCTTCAATCTGATCTGACAGCACATTGTGCGTAGCGATATCTACATCTACAAACACTGGTATAGCGCCAAACTGAACCATTGGGTTTACTGTTGTAGGAAAACCAGCAGCGACAGTTATCACCTCATCGCCCGGTTTAATTGCCCGATCTCCAAGTTTTGGAGATGTAAGCGCATAAAATGCAACGAGATTTGCTGACGAACCCGAGTTAACCAGTAATGCCTTAGGGGCGTTGAAATAGGCCGCAAAGTCCCTTTCAAACTCGTTCGCAAAACGCCCTGTTGTTAACCATCCATCAAGTGCAGCTTCAACACCTAATAAAATATCATCTTCATCAAGAACTTTACCTGTTACCGGAATATAATTTTCACCAGCAATAATAGTTTTTGTGGTTTGAGTTTTTGCGATTGCCCTCAGGCTCTTTTCCAGATCGGGCGCGTTAATGTGTTTTAGCATGCTATTACTAATGACTTGTTTTTCAAATATTAATATACTATTCAAGATGCAGCAGTGTATACCGCTTTACCTATACGTTTAGCTATGATCAGCAGCTTCAATAAAATCGGTAATCTGCTTTTCGGTAAAAGCGATAATATCCGCTGAAGCGTTATAGTAGTACTTGTACCATTCAATGCTTTTTCCAATAGCATCAATGGCTTCATATTGCGGCTTCCACTTTAATTGATTTACCGCTTTGCTGATATCCAATTTTAAAAGCCCTGCTTCGTGCGGTTGCTTATCTGCATTTAGCAACTCGAATTCACCAGTACCCCATGAAGCAATAGCTAACTCTACCATTTTATGAACAGGCAAAGCGTCACTCAACCCCGGTCCAAAATTGTACGCTTCTGAGTATTCTATCGGGTCAGCTACCAGTTTACTACCAAGCAACAGGTAACCTACTATAGGTTCAAGCACGTGTTGCCAGGGTCTTACTGCGTTTGGGTTACGGATAATGACTTTCTCGTTTTTTGCAAGGGCTTTAACGATATCCGGGATCAGCCTGTCTTTGGCCCAGTCTCCGCCACCAATTACATTACCTGCGCGTGCAACTGCAATAGCTTTACCATGATCATTATATACAGCCTTGTTAAAAAAAGAATTCCGGTATGAATCAATTACCAATTCCGCACAGGCCTTGCTTGCACTATAAGGATCATACCCGCCTAAACGATCAGTTTCACGGTATGGGTGAACCCACTCCCTGTTATGATATACTTTATCCGTAGTTATCAAAACTACCTGACAAGTTTTTTCCAAAGTTCTTACTCCATCAAGTACGTTGGCTGTACCTATTACATTGACATCAAAAGTTTCAGACGGAATGCTGTAGGATAACCGCACCAGTGGTTGTGCTGCCAAATGAAAAATAAAATCTGGTTGAAAACTACTGATAGATGCAATCAGTTTTTCTCTCTCACGCAAGTCTGCTATTACAGAATCACAAATTTCATCTCCTTTGATTAAATTATACAAATCAAAATCGTTTTCAGGAGCCAACGCATAACCTTTTACGTCAGCACCCAACATAGATAGTATTTTCAACATCCAAGCGCCCTTAAAACCGGTGTGCCCTGTTAAAAAAACTTTTTTTCCTTTATATATTTTTTCTAATTCTTTAAACATATTACCAAATTTTCCATTTAGCCTTATTCTGTACCCAATCTTCCTCTAACTCCTGCTTATCCCTTAGCGTATCCATTGGCTTCCAAAAACCACTATGTTTGTAGGCAACCATCTGACCATCTGCAGCAATCTTTTCCATCGGCTCACGCTCCCATAAAGTACTGTCGCCAGCTATATATTTGAAAACATCAGGCTCACAAACAAAAAATCCACCGTTTATCCAGGCACCATCGCCTTTGGGTTTTTCCATAAAAGAGTGCACGTTATTATGATCATCAATATTAAGCGCACCAAACCGTCCAGATGGTTGTACCGAGGTTACTGTACAAAACTTTCCACCGCGTTCATGGCACTCCAAAAGTTCCTTAATATTTACATCACTAACGCCATCACCATAAGTTAACATAAATCTTTCATTGCCGATGTGTGGTGCTATCCTTTTAATACGACCACCTGTCATTGATTCATTACCTGTATCAACCAAAGTAATTTTCCATGGTTCAGCTTGCGAGTCATGAACTTTAACAGAGTTATTTGTCAAATCAATTGTTACATCTGATTTGTGCATGAAGTAATTGGCAAAATACTCCTTAATTACGTACCCTTTATAACCCAGGCAAATAATAAAGTCGTTAAAGCCATAAGAAGAATAAATCTTCATGATATGCCACAAAATGGGCATTCCTCCAATTTCGACCATTGGTTTTGGTCTTAATACCGTTTCCTCAGATAAACGAGTGCCTAAACCTCCGGCGAGTAATACTACTTTCATACGTTTTAAAATAGATGAATGATGTTAACTAAATATATATGTTCCTTAATATTTATACTTTATTTCATGTTAGCCGGCTTCTGGGCTAACCCTATAACACAAGTATCTTTTCTGGTATTAATCAACCGCTATACAAACATCATCAGTTAACGGATAAGTACAGCATAATAAGTACTCGTTAACTTTAAGGTCGGCCGGCCTCTTATCCAGGCCAATCATTTTAACCTCGCCACTAGTTACCTGGCCCTTACATACAGAGCAATTTCCCGTTTGGCAGGAATAGGATAACTCCAACGAAGAATCAAGCCCTGCTTCTAAAATACTTCGCCCTTTAACAACTTCTACTTTATGAGTTTGTTGATCCTTAAAGATCTGGATGAATCGGGTATTGATATCCTCAAAATCTTTAGGGTTCTTAACTAACTCAAAATCTTCTGTAAAAATCTGTGATTCGTCGGCACCCAAATCTTTCAACGACGCTTTAACGGATTCCTTTAAACCAACTGGCCCGCATATGTAATGAATTGAATTTTCAATATCACCAGTTGCTTTCATCACTGACAGTACTTTTGACGGATTTATTCTGCCTTGCACCAGGTAAGGATTTTGGTCACTAACGGAAAGCTGCGTATGAAAATGCCATATCGAAAGCTTGTTTGGGTAAGCATCATGCAAGCGCCTAATAGCGTCTAAAAATATAACAGTTTCATAATTTCTGTTACCGTAAACCAAAGTAATTCCGGGTGCATCCTCCAATGACAATGCATATTTAATAATTGACATAAGCGGCGTTATGCCACTTCCGGCACCCCAAAGCACTATATTCTTTACATTAGGAAACAATATCCGGTCGTAAACAAAATCGCCAAGAGGGGGCATAACCTCTATAATATCATCAATTTTTATAGTGTCATGGATGTGGTTTGATACTATCCCACCAGGTACTCTCTTTATGGTCACTTCCAACAAAGCATCAACAACAGGAGCTGATGAAAATGAATATGGCCTAATATATCTCCGCCCGTTAATCCTGAAAATGAGTGTCAAATATTGCCCTGGCAAATACTTAATTTTTTTTAAACCAGGCTGCTTAAAACAAAGCGTAACGGTATCACCAGTTTCCTGCCTGATCTCCATAACTCTCAATGTGTAAGTAAGCATATTAAGTCCCGTTTTAATTATTAATTATTGTATTTTCAATATCACACAAAGTGATAAGCTTATCCCGTTATATTCTATATATAACTTAAGGATGGCTGCGAATATTTAATTACTCCGCTTATTATTTCTTAAATAAATTTTTAAACCACGCTGTTTTTGATTTCTGAACATCAACCGAATATCCGTACCCATAACCGTAACCGTATCCATACCCATAACCGTATCCGCCTCCGTAGTAGCCAGCCTTCTTTGATTTAATATCATTGATAACCAAATATGGCCTTCTTATTTTACCAGTTACCTTGAGATCGTTTATAATTCCAATTTGTGATTTAAAGGTGTAGTTTTGTCGCACAACATACAGTACCACATCTGCAAATTTCTCTATCAATAATGCATCAGACACCAAACCAACCGGTGGAGTATCGATAATTATAAAATCAAACTGTTTTTTTAATGTTGCAATCAATACGTCCAACTTTTGGTTTAATATCAACTCAGAAGGGTTAGGAGGAATTGGACCCGACGATATAATAAAGCAATTTTCATGAAAAAAAGTAGGCCTGATAATGCTCTCCGGCGAGTTGCTTTCAGAAACAATGTAGTTAGTAAAACCATTGGAATTATCCATCCCGATATTTGCCGAAAGCTTTGGTTTTCGCAAATCTAATTCGATAAACACAACTTTCTTTCCGGTTATGGCTAAAGCAGTACCTAAATTTAATGATATAAAAGATTTTCCTTCACCACTCATACTTGAAGTAAGAACCAATACCTGTGATTCACCACTTTTTAACAAATATTGAAGGTTGGTACGCAAGCCTCTAAACTGTTCAGAAATTATAGACCGTGAATTGGAATCTACAACCAGATTGTTTTGATCTACATTGTTTCCAATTTCACCAACGATTGGAATGTCGGTTTCACGTTCAACATTTTGTTTTGTTATGATCCTAATATTCAAGCTATCCTTGATAAACAGATATGCTGCAGGTAACAAAAGCCCTAATAATGCTCCAACCGTAAATATAAATCCCTTATTTGGTTTATAAGGCTTAATTGCACTCTTAGCCCTATCTATTATTCTTGTAGTTGAAAAGGTAGAGGTCTTCGAAATCGCTGTTTCCTCTCTTTTCTGCATCAGGTATAGGTACAACTCCTGTTTTAAGTTTTGCTGACGCGAATAATCTAAAAATATACGTTCAGTAGCAGGAGCACCTTTTATTTTACTATTGAAATCATTATTACGAACATTTAATTGGCTCCGTGTTACTTGTAAGCCTTTTTTATAGGCAGCAAAGCTTTTAAGCAAATTTCCGCGTATCCCTTCAATCTGACTATCAATATTAACTATGATGGGGTTGCTTTCCTTAAAAGAAATAGTCTGCTTGCTGCGCTCCAGTAGTAACTCATTGTATTTTTCGATGGCACCGGCAAACAGCGGATCGGGCACGGTTAAAGTGCTCGGAATTATTGTCCTGTTGCCAGGATTTTGAATGTATTTTTCTAGATCTTGTATAATAGTTAGCTGAATATCTGCATCGGTTAACTTACTGTTCAAATCTTTGGCACTTTGCACCAATGCCTTTGATTGCTCATCAACATCAGCCAAGCTATTTTCCTTTTTAAAGTCTTCTAATTTTTTTTCAACGCCTGAAAGATCTCTGCCAACTCCTACCAAACGATTATCAATAAAAACCAGTGTACTATCCAGTATGCGAATTTTATTGTTCAGATTATCCAGCATATATTGATCAATAAGGTGCTGCATAATTGCTTCGCCCTTTTTTGAATTGGGATAATTAAAGGTTAAATTAATAGTTGTACTTTGTTTATCTGACAGGGTCGCGTCAAATTTCTCGCCAAGTTCTTCCACCTTAGTTTCGGGTGCCTGAACTAATATAACATACTGTGAGCCGGGTATTAAAGGCTTCAAATTGTTTTTAAATACAATATTGTATTGATCGAGTTTTATAAGGGTACCAAATGTGCCATTTACATCAACATTTGCTTTACTGTTTTTTAATCTAAAATGATGCGCATCTAATACATCGAGGACATATCTTGCATCTTCAATGGTATCAGTTGAGTTATCTAATACAATATCAAAGGGAGTTTCATCGAACAATTCAACAGATTTTATCGTTCCCTTTTTAAAGACAGTAACGTTCAACTGTAGTTGATGAACAACTGCTGTCATTAAAGATCTTGATTTTAGTATTTCAAGCTCATTTTGAGCATTACTCGGCAAATCAAAAATACTTGAGAAATCAACAATCGAATTTAAGGCAGATGAAGTTGGGTTCTTCTTATCATCATCAACCAATAATTTACCGTCAATTATATAGTCTGGTGTTGAGTAACGTATAAATAAAAAGGCAAGCCCTAAGCAAAGGATGACTCCCAAAACAAAAAGATACCAATTTGATAAAACACTACCTATTATTTCTTTAAAATCAAAGCTTTCCTCTTCCTTATTAGACTTTCCCATTTGTGTGTTATGGTTGCTCATTTAATCTATTTTAACCTGGTTAATAAAACAATCAATACTGATAATGCCGAACTGATTATAGTAATATTGCGCGTTTGGGCAATATCATTTGCGGCCACTTTTGATTTGGAAGGCTCTACATAAATAATATCATTTTGCTTCAGATAAAAATAGGGCGATTTCATAATATTGGAATTATTCAAGTTAAAACGATATGCCAGCTTATGACCATCAGCTTCTTCTCTGATCAATAGCACGTTTTCCCTTTTACCATAAATGGTGATATCACCAGCCATGGATAAAGCATCAAATAAACTTACTTTTTCATTTGGAACAACGTAGGTGGAAGGACGCCCTACTTCGCCCGTTACACTAATTTTAAAGTTTGCAAACCGTACGCTTACGGTAGGATCATTAAAAAAGGTAGCAGCTTTAGCCTGAATTACATCTTTCGCTTCACTTGTTGTTAAACCGGCCAACTTTAATTTGCCCAAAACCGGTAATTCAACATTTCCATTTTTATCAATTAAATAGCCAGCAATAATTTGCTGAGGGGTGACAGCTGGATTTACATTAAGTGAACCATTAGCTGACCCGGGAATATTTCCCATATTAATTACCTGACTAGCAAGAGGATCAACTGTAACAACCGTAATTGTCAAAATATCATCCGGTTGTATCTTGGGCGCCACGAATGAAGTAGCCGGAATCTCTGTTACCTTAGCTGTGTCTGGAATATCTTGAAAATATTTAATGTTTTTTGAAGAAGAACAAGAAGTAATTAAAAGAAACAAAAAATATAGCGGAATACAGGGGTAAAGTTTTTTCAGGTAGGGTTTTTTCATAAAAATGTAATTATTTGAGCTTAGTTAAGCTTTAAATAACGGCTGCAATATAGCCACTATTTTTTTAAAAATAAAACTGTTTATTGACTTTTTTTCAATGTTAAAGCAAAAATATAATTTTTTCGCTAATCAAAGCACCTTTTTAATATTAATAATTTAAAATTAGGCCTGTCCCATGGTCCCGCCAAAATTCATTGTAAAGCCAGAATGATCCTGCTGAATTTTGATTCTACCATTTGCTGCCTCGTATCTTTCAATATTATTTTCAAGTGCCGACAAAAGCCGTTTAGCGTGTTCAGGCGTTAAAATTATCCTTGTTTTTACCTTCGCTTTGGGGACACCCGGCATAACACGAATGAAATCAAGTACGAATTCAGCGCTTGAATGAGAAATAATGGCCAGGTTTGAATATATGCCTTCTGCAATTTCTTCTGAAAGCTCGATATTCAATTGATCCTCGTTTTGTTCATTGTTCATAAAATGTAAGGTAATAGCTGTCTAGTAATTTGATTATCGATTAACACTTTAATTTTTTAATTAAAGCAGGTCATTCATTTAGAAATGACTAAACAAAAGAAAGCATATAAAGTTTTAAAAAAGAAAATATATTGGCAAAACAGTAAGATTTTTGCCAAAAAATGCCGGGAGGGCAAAAACGAAATGKCATACTCTACCTAACCTGGCGAGAATAAGATGAGTTCAAGTGAAGCAAATATTAAAAAAAGCGCCATAATGCGGTTTGGTTAATAAATAGCTGACAATAAATTTGTTAACAACTATCAAAGCCAGTTGCAAAGTATTTATAGCGCTATCTTACAACAACGCTGTATAAATAGCGCTATAAACTCTTTGCAGATGGCTACCTGGAAAACGGTTGGCCGTGTGTAATGATCGGGATGGAACAATCCCTATATACATTTCCTTTATGTTTGAGGGGTTATTTTTCCGGTCTGCGGCTGGTAGATACGTAGCTTCAGGTCACTCTCCCCGAAAACACAGGTGACATGACACGAGCAAGGCAACTCCTCCTTTGTTCATAACTTAAAAACCTTGCTAAATCTTTTGAAACAGCTGCTTGTCACGGTTTATCTCACTGATTCCCATCATGTGATAAATAGAAAGAAAGACCTATTGCTCTGCTGGAAATCTATTTTTTTCTTAAGATCACCGAGCAAAATGGTTTCAAGGTAATAGCATTAGTATACTTGATGTTATTTGTGTCGAAGTAAGTTCCATTTAGAACAATTACCTTGGTAAGTTTTGTGTCGTTATATTTTAAAATAAATGAGTCATCTGAGGTTTGGTCATCTGTATCATTACTATGACTAAGTTTCCACTGAGTTATATTTAACGTTTTGGGCAATTTGTTCTGTGCCGCCAAATTAATACCCTTACCCAACTTTGAGTGTATATACTTATTGTTGTTAAATGAACCCATCTTTTCAATTTCAACATTATCGATGGCCCTAAAATCGCCAATAACCTGCGATGTGTCATTTGAAGCCAATATATTGTTTGATATTAGGTTATTTTCAACAACACTTTTAACAAAATTGCTGCTATGAGCCATGAACAATTGCACATGATTATTATAAATAACATTATTTGAAACATCTATTTTTTTGGCGTTATGTATAAATAAGCCGCTGCCATTGTTATTAAACAGTGTATTATCTTTGATCTGTATATTTGAAGCATTATCATCAATATAGATACCGTTAGCGGTCCATGGCATTGTACTTTGAGATTGATATCTTCCATGATCAGTTCCATTCCTGGCTTCCATGCCATATGAAATTATATTTCCCAAAATCTTCCTGCCTGTATATTCAGGATTATTTGGCCCGGTCCATATATATATGCCTCCACCGTCGTCTTTATTAATGGCGAAATGGTCGATAATATTGTTTTTTATGGTTATTGAATCCCCATTAAAATTAACAGGCAGGTAACCTGTATTGCTTATTCTATTATAAGCTATCAGATTATTGCTGCCAAATTTTATAATTGCGCTTGTATTATTGGCATTGCAGATGTTTATTGCATTGTAGGTACTTTCGCCGCTTTTTCCCATTCCTGGAATTAATCCGGTATTTATAATAGTGTTGTTAGTAATAGACGTATGTGAACATGTTGGGCATGTGAAAGCATTATTTAATGTTTCGGCAATTTTTCCGCTGTCTATAATGAAGCCGTCTACATTTGCTGCGGTGATGGCATTACCTCCTGAATAAAGAATATTGCATCCCTTTAAAATTATGCCACTTGCACGGTTGACTACCACCGCACTTTCATTAGCTCCCTCAATTACAATATTTTCAATAGTGATATTTTTCGAATCATTAAGCGTAACCAAGGTGTCAATAGTACTGGCCTTTACAACAAGGCCATTAGGTCCGGCAGATCCAAAGTACATGAGCATTTTTTTTGTAGATGGATTAAAATACCATTCTCCCATCATATCAAGGGTAGAGGGATGATTTTGAATAAAATAGCCAAATTTGTCTGTTGCATCATAATGCGAACCCGATTTATAACTTATAGTATTGCCACTGTGATTTGTTATTGGGCTACGATCAATAATCCAATGATTTTTTCGTATTACAACTTCGCCACCTGTAAAATTTGCCGGAGCATTAAGATTTTTATCCGTAATGCTTGTATTTCCTACGTGTGAATCAATGGTAAGATACCCGCTATTGTTAGCATTGGCATTGGGATATCTTCCTATTGGTTGTACCTTATTGTTAAGCGTAACCATATTAATCCCCACTTTACATGACGAACAATCAGCTTCCCAAACCCCTCCCCCCTTTGCTATCCAACCTTTTAATTCTATCAAGCCAGAAATAAGCGGCATAGCACCATTACCGTATGAGCTAATCAAAATTGGACTTTCAGCTGAACCCGAAAAAGAAGGGGTTAAGCGCTCATGCCACGTTCCTCCTCTTTTTAACAAAATCCGGTCTCCGGGTTTCAAAGCAAAAGAATTAACCTTCGCTATAGTTTTCCATGCTGCACCTGGCGACGAACCATTGTTTGAGTCGTTACCGGCCGGATCTATATAATAAGTATTCCCGCTACCACCCAATTCATAACTAATCTTGTTCAAGTTTAATTCAAAACCAGAGCAGATTATAAAAATCATTAAAATCAAATAGTAAATTAAACCCTGGCCTATTCTGTTATTTACAACTTTGTTAAACACGTTTGAATTTTTCATAATAATATTTGTTTGATGCTGCATACACTTCGCCATCTTCCTAAATTGAAATAAGCTATTGATCTGAACGGATAATAATTAATAAGCAGGTATCAAACAATTTACTATTCAGACACGTCAACAGTCCTTAAACAAGAAACAGCTTAAATAGTTTATTATTGCGTTGATATAAATCTTAATTTATCACTATTAAATTGGGCGAAGAATTAATGCATTGTTTTCCCATTGCACACATCTGGCTACGATATGTTCATATTATATTCCCTAAACGAACAATATCGAAAATAAAAGCAGGTTTTGGATATTCTTCGTACTTTTTATAGCCCCTCTTTAAAACATTCATTAACGATTTACATTAGTTGGCTTATTAATTGTATGTAAATAAAATTCAGGGTGTTGCCCTATTTGGGTCGGTACCCCTATTATTTGATTTTTCGGATATCACGATCGACTCAAACTAAAACATACATAACCGGTATGTTCAAAACAGCAAAATGGATCACAAATGTTGGCACATCTATGCAGAATTTTAATGTCGAAAATGAGATTAGCAAGAACATGGGTAATTATTAATGCGAATATTTAAGTGAACTTTATATCAACATTATCATTCAATTATTAGTCATAAAACAAAGAGACCGCATCATTTTATGTATGATACGGCCTCTTTTCATTATTTATAAAAGCTTATGCTTCTACTTCTTCAGCTTTTGAAGCCATTAAGCGGTCAAACTCTTCCTGTGAGCCTACACGGATATTTTCGTATTCGCGTAAACCTGTACCTGAAGGTATTAAGTGACCAACAATAACGTTTTCTTTCAAGCCAAGCATGTTGTCTTTTTTACCTGCGATTGCCGCTTCGTTCAGTACCTTGGTAGTCTCCTGGAACGACGCTGCAGAGATAAACGATTTGGTACCTAATGAGGCCCTGGTGATACCTTGCAGTATCGGGCTTGATGTTGCTGCGATAGCATCGCGCACTTCAACCAATTTCAAATCTTTACGTTTTAAAATCGAGTTCTCATCACGTAACCTTCTCAATGATACTATCTGACCAGCTTTTAATGTATTTGAATCACCTGGCTCAACTACAACTTTCTTGTCAAATATCTCGTCGTTTTCGTTCATGAAATCCCAGCTGTCAACAGCTTCACGCTCTAAGAAACGGGTATCGCCCGCATCTTCGATAGCTACTTTCTGCATCATCTGGTGAACGATAACTTCAAAGTGTTTATCATTAATTTTCACACCCTGTAAACGGTAAACCTCTTGTATACCATTTACCAGGTACTCCTGTACTGCAGCCGGGCCTTTAATAGCCAGGATGTCTGCTGGTGATATTGAACCATCTGATAACGGCATACCAGCCTTCACAAAGTCGTTATCCTGTACAAGGATGTGTTTTGACAATGGAACAAGGTATTTCTTGATCTGCCCATCTTTTGATTCGATGGTCATTTCGCGGTTACCACGTTTAATACCACCTAAGGTTACCACACCATCAATTTCGGTTACTACAGCCGGGTTAGATGGGTTACGTGCTTCAAACAACTCGGTTACACGTGGTAAACCACCGGTGATATCGCGGGTTTTACCAGTTGAACGAGGGATTTTAGCAATAACCTGTCCGGTTTGTAGTTTCTCGCCTTCTTCAACAGCAATGTGAGCACCTACAGGAATGTTATATCCTTTTATTACGTTACCTTTTGTATCGGTAATCTGGATAACAGGGTTTTTAGTTTTATCCCGGGTATCGATAATTACTTTTTCGCGGTGACCGGTTTGCTCATCAGATTCTTCACGGAAAGTAATACCCTCTAATACAGCTTCAAACTGAGTTAAACCTGCAAATTCAGATATGATAACCGCATTGTACGGATCCCATGAACAAATCCTGTCGCCTTTGGTGATTTTGGCACCATCTTTAACATACAGGTATGAACCATAAGGGATGTTGTTGGTAACAATAACTTTATTGCTTCCCTGCTCAACAATCCTGAACTCGCCAGAACGGCCTAACACCACATCAACTTTACCTTCTTCGGCAGTGTTGAATTCAACCGTACGTACGTTTTCAAATTCGATGATACCATCAAACTTAGCGTTGATCTGTGATTCAGCCGCGATGTTTGACGCGGTACCACCCACGTGGAATGTACGTAATGTTAACTGCGTACCCGGCTCACCGATTGACTGTGCAGCAATTACACCAACAGCCTCGCCTTTTTGCACGCGTTTACCGCTTGCAAGGTTACGGCCATAGCATAAAGCACATACACCTCTCCTGCTTTCGCATGTTAACACCGAACGGATTTCGACACCTTCTAAAGGAGAGTTTTCAATTTTCTTAGAAACCTCTTCTGTCAAATCCTGTCCTGCAGATGCCAGCAATTCACCTGTAATAGGGTCATGAACATCATGCAAGGTAGTACGGCCTAAAATACGATCGTATAATGGCTCAACAATGTCTTCGTTATCTTTTAACGCAGTTGTATAAATACCCCTTAAGGTGCCGCAATCAACTTCGCCTACAATCATATCCTGGGCAACGTCATGCAACCTACGGGTTAAGTAACCAGCATCAGCTGTTTTTAACGCCGTATCCGCCAAACCTTTACGTGCACCGTGGGTTGAGATAAAGTACTCCAATACCGACAAACCTTCTTTAAAGTTTGAAAGGATCGGGTTTTCGATGATCTCGCCACCTGAACCAGATTTTTGAGGCTTAGCCATCAAACCACGCATACCTGCAAGCTGACGAATCTGCTCTTTTGAACCACGCGCTCCGGAATCAAGCATCATATACACCGAGTTGAAGCCCTGGTTATCGTTGCTCAGGATGTCCATCACATTCGCGGTTAAGCGGTTGTTGATACGTGTCCAGATATCGATAATTTGGTTATAACGCTCGTTGTTGGTAATGAAACCCATGTTATAGTTACCCATAACCTCTTCAACCTGTTTTGAAGCTGTTTCGATTAGTGTAACTTTTTCTGCCGGGATATTGATATCTTTCAGGTTAAATGATAAACCACCCTGGAATGCCATCTTGAAACCTAATTCCTTAATATCATCAAGGAATTGTGCTGCACGTGCCATACCGGTAATTTTCACTACCTCGCCAATAATATCACGTAATGATTTTTTGGTAAGCAGTTCATTGATATAACCTACCTCTACAGGTACATGTTCGTTAAACAACACGCGGCCTACAGTAGTATCAATAATTTTGCTTACAATGTTGCCTTCACGGTCTTTTGTAAAAGCTTTCACTTTTATAAAGGCATGCAAGTCAATTTTACGTTCGTTGTAAGCAATAATTACTTCTTCAGACGAGTAAAAAGTTAAACCCTGGCCTTTTACAACACGTCCATCATCAGTTTTACGGCCTTTGGTTATGTAGTACAAACCAAGCACCATGTCTTGTGATGGTACTGTAATAGGAGTACCGTTGGCAGGATTCAAAATATTATGTGATGCAAGCATCAATACCTGGGCTTCCAAAATTGCCGCGTTACCAAGTGGTACGTGAACGGCCATCTGGTCACCGTCAAAATCCGCGTTGAACGCTGTACAGGTTAATGGGTGCAATTGGATTGCTTTACCTTCAACAAGTTTTGGCTGGAACGACTGGATACCCAACCTGTGCAGCGTAGGCGCACGGTTTAGTAACACAGGGTGTCCTTTCAACACGTTTTCCAAAATATCCCAAACTAATGGGTCTTTACGGTCAACAATCTTTTTTGCAGATTTTACCGTTTTAACCACACCACGCTCAATCATTTTGCGGATGATAAATGGTTTAAACAGCTCGGCAGCCATATCTTTTGGTAAACCGCACTCGTGTAATTTAAGGTTTGGCCCTACAACAATTACCGAACGGGCAGAGTAATCCACACGTTTACCTAATAAGTTTTGACGGAAACGGCCTTGTTTACCTTTCAGGATATCCGAAAGTGATTTCAAAGCACGGTTACCTTCAGTTTTAACCGCGTTAACTTTACGTGAGTTGTCAAATAACGAATCTACAGCTTCCTGTAACATACGTTTTTCGTTACGTAAGATAACTTCCGGCGCTTTTATCTCGATCAAACGTTTTAAACGGTTGTTACGGATAATTACACGACGGTAAAGGTCATTCAAATCTGAAGTAGCAAAACGACCACCTTCCAAAGGCACTAACGGACGCAATTCAGGCGGGATAACCGGAACGATTTTAACAATCATCCACTCTGGGTTATTTTCAATCCTGGTTTTTGCGTCACGGAAAGCCTCAACAACCTGTAAACGTTTTAATGCTTCGTTTTTACGTTGTTGTGAAGTTTCGTTTGCTGCCTGGTGGCGTAAGCTAAATGAAAGCTCATCCAGATCAAGGCGTTTTAATAATTCCTCTAAAGCCTCGGCACCCATTTTGGCAACAAATTTCTGAGGGTCTTTGTCGTCAAGGTACTGGTTTTCTTTCGGAAGGGTATCTAATACGTCAAGGTATTCTTCTTCAGTCAGGAAATCCATTTTGTTGATTCCGTCTGATTCTTTGATACCTGCCTGTATTACTACATAGCGCTCGTAGTATATAATTAAGTCTAACCGTTTTGTTGGTAAGCCCAGTAAGTAACCAATTTTATTTGGCAACGAACGGAAGTACCAGATGTGTGCAACAGGAACTACAAGGTTAATGTGGCCCATGCGCTCGCGACGAACTTTCTTTTCGGTTACTTCAACACCACAACGGTCGCAAACTATACCCTTGTAACGGATACGTTTGTATTTACCGCAATGGCACTCATAATCTTTAACCGGACCAAAAATACGCTCGCAGAATAAACCATCACGCTCAGGCTTATAGGTCCTGTAGTTGATGGTTTCTGGTTTTAAAACCTCACCGCTTGAACGCTCAAGAATGGACTCCGGAGAGGCCAGGCTGATCGTAATCGTGGTGAAATTACTTTTGATTTTATTATCCTTTTTGTAAGACATAGTCTCCTTGTTTTTTTAAAGTTTGAGGTGAAAGGTAAAAGGTGAAAGGTAAAAGGTTTTTGACATCACGCCTTAAACCTTTCACCTTTAGCCTTTAAGCTTTAACCTTATTCTAATGTGATATCTAAACCTAAACCTCTTAATTCATGAACCAATACGTTGAATGATTCAGGAACTGATGGTGTTGGCAGGTTTTCACCTTTAACAATAGCCTCATAAGTTTTGGCACGGCCGATAACATCATCCGATTTAACGGTTAATATCTCTTGCAGGATATTGGCAGCACCAAATGCTTCCAATGCCCAAACCTCCATCTCACCAAAACGCTGACCACCAAACTGGGCTTTACCACCCAATGGCTGTTGTGTAATTAATGAGTAAGGCCCAATAGAACGTGCGTGCATCTTATCATCAACCATGTGACCCAATTTCAGCATATAAATAATACCTACTGTGGTTTGTTGGTCAAAACGGTCGCCTGTTAAGCCGTTGTATAAATAGGTACGGCCAGATTCTGGTAGGTTTGCTTTTTTAACCCACTCCTCAACTTCGGTATGGCTTGCACCATCAAAAATTGGGGTAGCGAATTTAATGCCTAACTCTTTACCTGCCCAACCTAATACGGTTTCATATATCTGCCCTAAGTTCATACGTGAAGGTACACCCAGCGGGTTCAACACAATATCAACCGGTGTTCCGTCTTCAAGGAAAGGCATATCCTCATCACGTACAATACGTGCAACAATACCTTTATTACCGTGACGACCAGCCATTTTATCACCTACTTTAAGCTTACGCTTTTTAGCGATGTAAACTTTAGCCATTTGAACTATACCTGATGGCAGCTCATCACCCACGCTGATAGCAAATTTATCACGACGGTAAGCGCCCAACTCTTCATTAACTTTGATGTTGTAGTTATGAAGTAGGGTTTTTATCTGGTCGTTTTTATCATCATCAGTTGTCCATTTAGTTGGGTTGATATTTTCATAGCTAAGCTCAACTAAAATTTTCTGGGTGAATTTTACACCTTTAGGTACATGAAGCTCTTTGTAAACATTGTAAACACCTTGTGATGTTTTACCGTTTACAATCTCAAATAACTTTTCAATCAAAGTGTTTTTAAGATCTTTTACTGCTTTATCATGTTTGTTATCCAGTTTCTCTAACTGCGCTTTCTCTTCGGCTTTCGACGTTTTCTTAGCACGGCTAAACAATTTGGTATCTATAACCACACCTGCAATTGAAGGTGGAGTTTTTAAAGATGCATCCTTAACATCACCTGCCTTATCACCAAAAATGGCGCGTAACAGTTTTTCTTCCGGTGATGGGTCAGATTCGCCTTTAGGGGTAATCTTACCAATCAGGATGTCGCCTTCCTTAACCTCGGCACCTACACGGATAATACCGTCTTCGTCAAGATCTTTAGTGGCTTCTTCTGATACGTTAGGGATATCTGGTGTTAATTCTTCTTCACCACGTTTGGTATCACGTACTTCCAATTCAAATTCTTCAACGTGAAGCGAAGTGAAAATATCCTGTGAAACAACGCGCTCAGAGATCACGATAGCATCCTCAAAGTTGTAACCTTGCCAAGGCATGAAAGCCACTTTTAAGTTACGGCCCAAGGCAAGCTCGCCTGCCTGTGTTGCGTAACCTTCGCAAAGCACCTCTCCTTTTGATACCCTCTGGCCTTTTTTAACAATTGGCTTAAGGTTCATGGTAGTACTTTGGTTGGTTTTCTTGAACTTGGTTAAACGGTAGCTTTTTGAATCGCCATCAAAAGATATCAGGCGGTCAAGCTCGTTACGGTCATATTTAATACGGATTTCGTTAGCATCTACATATTCAACCACACCATCGCCTTCGGCATTGATTAGTGTACGTGAATCTTTAGCCACACGGCCTTCCAAACCGGTACCAACAATTGGCGCTTCAGGGCGTAACAAAGGTACAGCCTGGCGTTGCATGTTTGATCCCATCAAGGCACGGTTAGCATCATCATGTTCAAGGAACGGAATCAGCGAAGCGGCGATAGAAGTGATCTGGTTTGGCGCAATATCCATTAAATCAAGTTTCTCCGGATCAATGATTGGGAAGTCACCTTCAAAACGGGCTTTTACTTTTGGTAAAGCAAATACACCATTATCATCATAATGCGCGTTTGCCTGGCCAATTGTTTTACCATCTTCATCTTCGGCAGATAAATAGATAACCGGCTCCTGAACCTGTACTTTACCTTCAACCACACGTTTGTACGGGGTTTCGATAAAGCCTAAGTTATTGATCTTGGCGTGTACGCAAAGTGACGAAATCAAACCAATGTTTGGTCCTTCCGGAGTTTCGATGGTACATAACCTACCGTAGTGGGTATAGTGTACGTCACGAACCTCGAAACCTGCACGCTCACGTGACAGACCACCGGGCCCAAGGGCTGACAGACGACGCTTGTGCGTAATCTCTGCCAGTGGATTGGTTTGGTCCATAAACTGTGATAACTGGTTAGTTCCGAAGAACGAGTTGATCACAGATGATAGCGTACGTGCATTGATCAGGTCGGTTGGTGTAAATACCTCGTTGTCGCGGATGTTCATACGCTCACGAATAGTACGTGCCATACGAGCCAAACCAACACCAAACTGGGCATATAATTGCTCGCCCACTGTACGAACACGACGGTTTGACAAGTGGTCAATATCATCCACCTCGGCTTTTGAGTTGATCAGTTTGATCAAATATTTTACGATGGCGATAATATCCTGTTTGGTTAATACCTTAGTTTCATCAGAGGTATTTAATTTCAATTTACGGTTGATGCGGTAGCGGCCCACATCACCCAGGTCATATCTTTTATCCGAGAAGAACAAACGATCGATGATACCACGTGCAGTTTCCTCATCAGGTGGTTCGGCGTTACGTAATTGACGATAGATATGCTCTACCGCTTCTTTTTCAGAGTTTGAAGTATCCTTTTGTAAAGTGTTATATATAATAGTATAATCACCGCTGGTTGAAGCATCTTCCTTGTTCAGGATGATGGTTTTAACGCCAGCATCAATGATCATATCAATATGGTCATCTTCTAATACAGTTTCACGCTCAAGGATAATTTCGTTACGGTCGATAGATACCACTTCACCGGTATCCTCGTCCACAAAATCTTCTACCCATTTTTTGAGTACCCTTGCAGCAAGCTTACGGCCAATGAATTTCTTCAGGCCCGATTTGCTAACCTTTACTTCGTCGGCCAGTTCAAATAACTCCAGGATATCTTTATCAGAGTCATAACCAATGGCACGAAGCAACGTGGTAACCGGGAATTTCTTTTTACGGTCGATATAAGCATACATCACGTTGTTAACGTCTGTAGCAAACTCAATCCATGAACCCTTGAAAGGAATAACACGGGCAGAGTATAATTTTGTACCGTTGGTGTGGCGGCTTTGGCCAAAGAATACACCTGGTGAACGGTGTAACTGCGATACAATTACACGCTCGGCACCGTTAATAACAAATGTACCTTTAGGCGTCATGTAAGGGATTGTACCCAAATAAACGTCTTGTACAATTGTTTCAAAATCTTCGTGCTCCTCATCATTACATGACAGGCGAAGCTTGGCTTTTAATGGTACGCTATAAGTTAATCCGCGCTCGATACACTCTTGTATATCATAACGTGGCGGATCAATAAAGTAATCCAGAAACTCTAAAACGAAGATGTTCCTTGAATCTGAGATCGGAAAATTTTCAGCAAACACTTTAAACAAACCTTCTTTATAGCGGTTGTCTGAGGTGGTTTCCAATTGAAAAAATTCCTGGAAAGATTGTAACTGAACATCCAGGAAATCGGGGTAATCAAGTACCTTTCTACTGGTTGCAAAGTTTACTCTTTGATTAATGTTGTTTGCCAAGGTGTTTAATTTTTAGTTTATTAATAAACTTATTGTAGATGTGAGATTTGAGATGTGAGATTTGAGACGGAAATGATGTTTTAAAGACTTTAGCGTTACTAATAAACGGCAAAGTCTCCTATCTCAAATCTCATATCTATTATCTTCTCAATCCAAACCTTTATAAACAGCAATAGACCCCGACCAAAATAGGTCGGAGTCTCATGCTATATTTTATTGGGTTAACTTATTTAACCTCAACTACTGCTCCAGCTTCTTCTAATTGTTTTTTCAAAGATTCAGCTTCTTCTTTAGTTACACCAGTTTTAACTTCTTTTGGTGCACTGTCAACAAGATCTTTAGCTTCTTTCAAACCTAAGCCAGTTAAGTCTTTTACTAATTTAACAACTGCTAATTTAGCGCCGCCTGCTTCTTTCAGGATAACGTCAAATGCAGTTTGTACTGCTTCAGCAGCAGGAGCGTCATCGCCACCAGCCGGAGCAGCAGCAACAGCAACAGCTGCAGCAGCAGGCTCAATACCATACTCGTCTTTTAAGATCTGAGCTAATTCGTTTACTTCCTTTACTGTTAAGTTTACCAACTGTTCAGCAAACGCTTTTAAATCCGCCATTTTATTTAAATTTTACTTTTAATGCTTTTTGTTTATTGTTATCTAACTTTAATGAGGTGTTAGTTAACCTCTTTCTTGTAATGTTTTTACCAAACCTGCGATAGTATTTCCGCCTGATTGCAGTGCAGAAATAACATTCTTGGCTGGTGATTGCAATAATCCGATAACTTCGCCTATCAGCTGCTCTTTTGATTTCAACTTGATCAACGTATCGATCTGGTTGTCGCCAATAAATATTGCTGAATCAATATAAGCTGCTTTTAAAATCGGTTTGTCACTTTTTTTCCTTAATTGTTTAATCAACTTTGCCGGAGCAGTTGCTGATTTTGAAAAAAGGATTGATGATGAACCTTTTAATACATCAAATATTGGAGTGTAATCGCCACCTGCAGCTTCCATAGCTTTTTTAATCAAGCTATTTTTTGCCACTTTCATCGTGATTTCGCTTTGGAAACACTGACGACGGATATCGTTGATCTTTGCAACTGTTAAATTAGAGGTATCAGTAATATAGAAATTACCAAACTCTTTCATTTGCTCAGTAAGGGCAAGAACAAGGTCGTATTTTTCTTCTTTATTCATGATTAGATCCCCGCTACTGATTTAGTTTCAACTGTTATTCCAGGAGACATGGTTGAAGAGATATGAATGCTCTTGAAATATGTTCCTTTTGCTGCTGATGGTTTTAATTTTGAGATAGTTTGCAATACTTCTAATGCATTCTCATAAATTTTATCTGCAGGGAATGATGCTTTTCCTATTGAGGTATGGATAATACCTGTTTTATCAACCTTGAAGTCGATTTTACCGCCTTTTACCTCAGTTACAGCTTTTCCAACTTCTGGAGTTACTGTTCCTGATTTAGGGTTTGGCATAAGGTTACGCGGGCCTAAAATTCTACCCAAACGACCTACCTTAGCCATTACGCTTGGCATAGTGATGATAATATCAACGTCAGTCCATCCGCCTTCAATCTTGGCAATATATTCATCCAAACCTACGTAATCCGCACCTGCATCTTTAGCTTCTTGTTCCTTATCAGGAGTACAAAGCACCAATACACGTACAGTTTTACCGGTTCCATGAGGTAATGTTGCAATACCACGTACCATTTGATTGGCTTTACGCGGGTCAACACCTAAACGAACGTCTATATCAACTGATGAATCAAATTTAGTTAAGGTTAATTCCTTTACCAAAGCTGATGCAGCTTCTAATGAATACGATTTGTTTGCCTCAATTTTGGAGAGTGCCGCTTTTTGATTTTTTGTTAATCTAGCCACTGTCTTAAACTGATTTTGTATAAATTAATAATTTAAAATTTTGTTTTCAGATTTTTGATTCAGGATTTAACTCCTAATCTATTTCTTCAATTCAAAATTTAGTTCCAGGGAGCCGTACCTGATACGGTGATTCCCATACTACGGGCAGTACCTGCCACCATTTTCATGGCTGATTCTACAGTAAATGCATTTAAATCTACCATTTTATCTTTGGCTATAGTTTCAACCTGCTCCCAATTTACATTGGCAACTTTTTTACGGTTGGGTTCAGCCGAACCACTTTTTAAACCTGTAACTTCCAATAACTGGATTGCAACAGGAGGGGTTTTGATGATAAATTCGAAAGATTTGTCAACATAAACAGTAATCAAAACAGGCAACACTTTTCCAGCTTTATCCTGGGTACGTGCATTAAATTGCTTGCAAAACTCCATGATGTTCACACCTTTTGCACCCAATGCAGGGCCAATTGGAGGTGATGGGTTTGCGGCGCCGCCTTTAACCTGCAGCTTTACCATTGCACCGATCTCTTTTGCCATTTTAATTTACTTTAATTATAACTCAATGTTAGTAAGTGGAAGCTAAGTAACATTTAAGGTTTTTGAGGTATCAAGTAGTTAGTATCAAGTATCAAGACCTTTACTGCTTTATCCTTATATTTTATCAATGTATCATTCATCATATCCGTTCTGCAAATCATCTTGCTACCTGATACTAACTACTTGATACTATTCTTTTTCAACTTGCATGTAATTCAATTCAAGCGGCGTACGGCGCCCGAATATCTTTACCATAACTTTTAATTTCTTTTTCTCTTCGTTAACTTCTTCGATAACACCGCTGAAGCCATTGAAAGGTCCGTCCATTACTTTTACGTTTTCGCCTATGTAGTAAGGTACGTTCATTGTTTCGCCCTGGGCACTCATTTCATCAACCTTACCTAAAATACGGTTAACTTCGGCCTGGCGCAGTGGGATAGCATTACCGGCTTTATCGCCTAAAAACCCTATAACACTGTTTATATTTTTGATGATGTGTTCGGTTTCGCCATCCAATACGGCTTCCATCAATACATAGCCCGGAAAGTAGTTACGCTCTTTAGCAATCTTTTTTCCATCGCGCATCTGGTAATACTTTTCTGTTGGTATTAATACCTGTGGTACCAAATGGGTAATGCCCAAACGACTAATTTCGGCATCTATATATTGTTTAACCTTTTTTTCTTTACCACTTATGGCCCTAACTACATACCACTTCAATTGATCACTCATCGCTATCTCCTAAATATTATGTAAGTGAACTATAAAATGCTTTAAGCAAATAAGCTATGATCTGATCCATACCTAAAATAACCATGGCAATGATAATTGCAGCAACCAATACCAATATGGCACTGCTTTGCAACTCACGCCAGGTTGGCCAGGTTACCTTCTCAGTTAACTCGATGTATGATTCTTTAATATATTCAGTTACGTTAGCCATTTTTAAACTTTGCTTATGCACGGGAACAAGGATTCGAACCCTGATCAAAGGTTTTGGAGACCTCTATTCTACCGTTGAACTATTCCCGTGTATATTTTATAATAAGAAAACATAAGTTTACTTTTTACAGTAAACTTATGTTTCCAATTAACCTTTTTGAAATTCTTATTTCAAAATTTCAGTTACCTGGCCAGCACCTACTGTTCTGCCACCTTCACGGATAGCGAAACGTAAGCCTTTTTCCATAGCGATAGCGTTGATCAATTTTACAGTGATGGTAACGTTATCACCAGGCATAACCATTTCTACACCTTCGGCCAATGAAATTTCACCGGTTACGTCAGTTGTACGGAAATAGAATTGCGGGCGGTATTTGTTGAAGAATGGAGTGTGACGGCCACCTTCTGCTTTTGATAATACGTATACTTCTGCTTTAAAGTCGGTGTGTGGAGTTACTGAACCTGGTTTGCAAATAACCATACCACGACGGATATCAGTTTTTTCAATACCACGTAACAATAAACCTACGTTGTCACCAGCTTCGCCGCGATCAAGGATCTTACGGAACATCTCAACACCAGTTACAGTTGATTTCAAGTTTTCGGCACCCATACCAAGGATGTCAACTTGCTCACCTGAGTTGATTACACCACGCTCAATACGACCGGTAGCAACAGTACCACGACCAGTGATTGAGAATACGTCTTCAACAGGCATTAAGAAAGGAAGATCTGTCAAACGTGGAGGGATAGGGATAAAGTTATCAACAGCATCCATCAACTCCATGATTTTACCAACCCAGGTAGGATCGCCGTTAAGACCACCTAATGCAGAACCCTGGATTACTGGGATATCATCACCTGGATATTCGTAGAATGATAATAATTCACGAATTTCCATTTCTACTAATTCTAATAATTCCGGATCATCAACCATGTCAACCTTGTTCATGAAAACAACAAGTGCAGGTACACCTACCTGACGTGCCAACAGGATGTGTTCGCGGGTTTGTGGCATCGGACCATCAGTTGCAGCAACTACAATGATTGCACCGTCCATTTGAGCAGCACCTGTAACCATGTTTTTCACATAATCCGCGTGACCTGGACAGTCAACGTGAGCGTAGTGACGGTTAGCAGTTGAGTACTCAACGTGCGCGGTGTTAATTGTAATACCACGTTCTTTTTCTTCAGGAGCTGAGTCAATTGAATCAAATGAACGAGCTTCTGATAAACCTGCATCAGCTAAAACTTTAGTGATAGCTGCAGTAAGGGTTGTTTTGCCGTGGTCAACGTGACCGATTGTACCGATGTTTAAATGCGGTTTACTGCGGTCAAACTTTTCTTTTGCCATGATTTATAATTATTTGTAGGTTAATTTATACTTAAAAATGTATTCTTTATTATGTTTTATTCTGTTGAGCCAACAATGGGATTTGAACCCATGACCTCTTCCTTACCAAGGAAGTGCTCTACCCCTGAGCTACGTCGGCTTATTTTTTTAGTTTGCAGTTATCAGTTGCTAGTTTGCAGTTGCTAGTTAATGATAACTATAAACCACCTACGGCCAACTGCCTTCTGTAACCGAGCGGAAGACGAGGTTCGAACTCGCGACCTATAGCTTGGAAGGCTATCGCTCTACCAACTGAGCTACTTCCGCTTGTTTATTTTCAGTTTTCGGTTTGCGGTTTTCAGTTGGCGCCGCGCCTGCTGATAATACAAATTCGTAAACCTTTTTTAATCAAGTTAGCAGTTCCCAATCATCTGATAACTTTAACTGCTATCTGAAAACTGAAAACTGCCTACTCAATAAGTGGGGAGAGAAGGATTCGAACCTTCGTAGCCGAAGCAGCGGATTTACAGTCCGCCCCATTTGACCGCTCTGGTATCTCCCCAGTTGTTGATTTCGGATTTGTGGTGTCCAAGATTGAAGCTAAACATCACACCTCCGAAAAAAACAGAGCCTCCTATCGGGATCGAACCAATGACCTACTGATTACAAGTCAGTCGCTCTACCAGCTGAGCTAAGGAGGCTTATTTTTTATTTTACTCTTTCAATTACCGTAACCCTGGGGTTCCGTTTATCGAGCGGCAAAACTAATAAGTTTTTTATATTTTAAAGAACATTCTTTACAAAAATTTACAAGGTATTTTACTACGCTGGCACCTCTCTGAAAGGGATTGCAAATCTACAAAAAAATAGCGCGCTTCAAAATTTTTTATCAAAAAAAATCGACGGGCTGTAAACCCGTCGATTTTAACCATAAAATGGCCTTTTTTATATTAAAAACCTTCTTCCACCTCCGTCAGTATCGCCTTTTTGGCGGCTGCATCGGCAATGGTTTTCTTCTGTTTATGCTTTTCAATCTGCTTGCGGAGGCTCTCAACCGATAAATCGGTAGCTTCTTCAAAACTTTTACATTTTTCTTTGGCAAAAATCTGGTTACCCGGCAACAATAGTTTAATCTCGGCAATTTTATTTGCCTCATCTTCCACATTCTCAAGCTTTAAGTACACTTCGCCACTAATTATATGGTCGTAAAAGGTTTCGAGCTTATCAACCTTTTTCTGAATAAAATCTAATAATTTCCTGTCTGCGGTAAAATGAATTGATTGCACTGTAATTTTCATGTTTCCTCCTTTAATTACGCCTTTGGATGGGCTTGTTTGTAAATAGACTTTAATCGTTCAACTGAATTGTGTGTATAAATCTGGGTAGCGCTAAGGTTAGCGTGCCCCAAAAGTTCTTTAATGGAGTTTAGGTCGGCCCCATTGTTGAGTAAGCTTGTTGCAAATGTGTGCCGCAGTACATGCGGGCTTCTTTTTGTTTGCGTTGATATGTTAGAGAGGTATTTTTGCACTATCAAATAAATTAGTTGCCGATAAGCGTCGGTACCTTTACTTGTAACGATTAACATTACCGAAATGTTATGAAAATTTTGATTTTTCTTTAACTCCAGGTAACGGCCAAGTAATATCCGCAGTTCGGTATTGATAGGTATAATGCGTTCTTTATTGCGTTTACCCAGCACTTTTAAGGTGCCTTCATAATCGTTAATGTCACTGTCTTTCAGGCCCAACAGCTCGGCAAGGCGTATGCCGGTGCCAAACAATAATTCAACCACCAGCTTGTTGCGCATGCCCTCAAAATCATCATCGGTAACAATATCGTTATCCAGCATTTGGGTAAGGCTTGCGCCCTCAACTACCACAGGCAGATGCTTAGGTATTTTTTGCGAACGGATTTTTGATGCCGGGTTTTGGGTAATAACACCCTCCTGCAATAAAAATTTAAAATACTTGCGCAAGGTGGCCATCTTGCGGTTAACAGACCGGCCGGTTAGTTTATGATCAATCATGCTCACCATCCAGTTGCGGATGTCATGATAGGTAATTTGGTTGGGATGGGTAATTATGGGTTCGGGAACAACGGTGGCATTACCAGGGTTGTTAAGGAAGAGCATAAACTGATCCAGGTCTGATTGATAGGCCGATACGGTATGCAGGGAGTACCGTTTTTCGAACTTAATATATTGGATAAAACGCTCTAAAAACATAAAAACTATTTGAACATCCAGAGATTGAATGTACAAATAGTTTTAATATAGTGTTAAGAAAACTGAAAAATTCTTTTGACAGAATTAAACAGTGGTTTCTAAGTTCATATTTTGCTTGTAGATGGCATGTTTAACAACATGACGACGGGTTACAGATTTTTTTTCAAAAGCCTGACGACTGCGAAGCTCTCTTAAAACACCTGTTTTTTCAAATTTCTTTTTGAAGCGTTTCAATGCTTTGTCTAATGATTCGCCGTCTTTTACGTTAATAATGATCATAATTTCCTAAATACCTCCTTTCAAGGGAGGGCAAAGTTAACTATTTGGTTTTGAATATCAAATAGGTAAGGTAAAATAGTTGATTGATAAGGGTAATACTTTTCTTTACAATACAGTTGAAATGTAAGTTACCAATGATTAAAATTTTTTCTTGCCGTTAAAARGATTATCCGGCCTGCGTGCTTTAACCAAAATGCCAATAAGTTTATCATTAATACCGTAATCCCGTTTTAATTCTTCTGCGGTAAGTAGTGTTAAAGCCAAAAAATTATCGTCGTCAATCAAAGCAAGATTACCTGCAAAGTCGCCCTTCTGTATTTTATCGTTTACTATATATTGAAAGGTAGTATCGGTATTAGTCGCCTTATAAATACTATCATATTGGACAGACACTTTTCTTAAAAATCGTATGTACCGTTTTGTTGCGAATTTCTTTGATTCTATTAGAACAACACCATCGATAGCTTCTTGTCCATATCCATTTATTGCGTCGGAATCGGTGAGTACATGAACTAAGGTAACCTGCTTAGCATCATAGTCCATCATTTCCTGCTTAGATACGCGTACGCTATCTATGATATAGATGGGATTTGCTCCCAATTTTTTAATTGCTTTTTTGGGTCCAGGCTGAGCAAAAAGGATAAACGGGCTTATACAAAGCACCAGTGTCAGTAAACGAAATGACATATAAATTAATAAGTTAACAGGCACTAATATACATTATATGTTTTAATCTAATGCCTTCGGCAAACAGCCTGTTCAACTTTAATTAAAGCATTAACGAGCTACCTGCCTTTTTTACTTTCCACTGCGAAACCAATACATAGTTAGACCATATTACATGCTGGTCTGCCGGTGTAATTGAACTTAGCAAAATCTTCTCCTTAAGCAAATTGTTGTCGAATTTCCTCTGCACAGTCATTCCTATTTTAAAAATCACGGATGCCATTTCTTTAGGAACCAAAACAATAAAGTTCCTTATTACAAACTGATGAGGCGGTACTAAACAAGTTATTGGCGAATTTTTAAAACAGATATTCGGTGAAAAAATATTTAACTTTTGATTATCAGTTCTATAAATATCCCACCATGAACATGACATACTAAGATATCGTAAAGTATCGGCAGATGTATTGGTTAATTTCACGGGCACTTGTACATAATATTCTCTTGCGCCATCATAAAGAGGCCCGTGGAGCACTTCTACCTTAGTTTGATCTACAGATAATACAAAGCCTCCTTCGGTAGGAAAAGATGTAAAATACGCAATATTACTATGCCGACGCAACGAATCGGCAGCTGTTAAATTTGTAACATGGGTACCTTTCGGTCTGGAAAATAAACCTAAACTCTGACCATATCCGTGATTAACGAATACCCGCAAAACGAAGACTATCAGAAAACGCTTTTTCAATCCTTAAATATAAAGGTTTGGAAAAGCGTTTTTAAACGTGAACTGTTATTTAATGTTAAATAACAGTTTTACCTTGTGATATTTAATCAAACGCATTCCTATTTTAAATTTACTACAACGAAGTAATAAGTAACTTCGCTTGATCCAGAGGATCAAAAGCTTTGTAGAAAAAACGCAACAATTTTCTGTGCTCCAGAGGAGCACCATCTATCCGATAATGGTACGCAACTTTTTTACAATTATTCGGGCAATTTGAAAATATATTGCTCATCATAATCTATATCAAAACGTTTTAGCAATTGCCGGTATTCAACTAAAAAAGACTTCTTTTGATGGTGTTCCTGTTGGTTGATTATGTACTTAACCACATTATCAACTTCCGACCGGCTGTGGCTGAAAGCGCCGTAACCATTTTGCCATTGAAATTTGCCGATTGTTAAATTTTCTTTATTGATCCATTCCGATGAATCGCTTTTTACCATTTCATCAAATCGGCAATTGATTGTTTGGGATTTAAACCGATAAACAAATGCATATGGTCGGGCATATTGTTTATGGCGATCATTTTATGTCCATTGTTTTGAATAATCGCGGCCATGTACAATCGTAAGCGTCCATCCCAATTTTCATTAAGTAAATCAGCACGATATTTAACAGCAAATACAAAATGGATATATAATTGGGTATATGTATTATTTGCAGCCATTGTGATTTAAGTTGAGCTCCTCTGGAGCTCTAAAATAGGATTTACCCTGGTTTCTACAAAGCTTTTGATCCTCTGGATCATAAAACCAATTTTGATGCGAAACAACCATTAACAGATCAACAAGATTGTTTCCAACCGTTATTTAATGTTAAATGCCAAGCATTGAAGTAAAAACCCAACACCCGGCATTCAAAAAAATCTTGATACTTGATACTAACTACTTGATACTATCTTAAAATCTCCCTGCTTATCACAATCTTTTGGATCTCGCTTGTGCCCTCGCCTATGGTGCATAGTTTGGCGTCGCGGTAATATTTTTCAACCGGGAAATCCTTGGTATAGCCATAACCGCCAAAAATCTGTACCGCCTCGGTGGCTGCACGTACTGCTGTTTCTGATGCAAAGTATTTGGCCATGGCCGATTGTTTGGTAACTGGCTGGTGGCGGTTTTTCAGGTCGGCGGCTTGCATAATCAATAATTCAGATGCCTCTATCTCGGTGGCCATATCGGCCAGTTTAAAAGCAATGCCCTGGAAATTACTTATCGGCTGCCCAAACTGCCTGCGCTCTTTAGAGTAAGCTACGGCGGCCTCAAAAGCACCTTTAGCTATACCTAATGATAAAGCTGCTATAGAAATGCGGCCGCCATCCAAAACCTTCATGGCTTGTTTAAAGCCTTCGCCTTCAGCGCCCAGCAGGTTTTCTTTAGGTACGCGGCAATTATCAAATATCAGTTCGGTAGTTTCAGATGCGCGCATGCCCAGCTTGTTTTCTTTTTTGCCATGGGTAAAACCGGGCGTACCTTTTTCAATAACCAGCGCCGAAATACCATGCGAATCGCCTTTTGCCCCGGTGCGCACCATTACTACGGCCACATTGCTGCTTTTGCCATGGGTAATCCAGTTTTTTGATCCGTTTACTATATAATGGTCGCCATCTAAAACGGCGGTGGTATTCATTCCTAAGGCATCGCTGCCAGTGTTGGCTTCTGTTAAACCCCAGGCGCCAAGCCACTCGCAGGTAGCCAGTTTGGGCAGCCACTTCATTTTTTGCTCTTCGCTGCCAAAGGCAAGGATGTGGCCGGTACAAAGCGAATTATGCGCGGCTACCGATAACCCTATCGACCCGCAAACCTTGGCAATTTCTACAATAACAGTTACGTACTCAAAATAACCAAAGCCCGAGCCACCGTACTGTTCAGGAACCAGCACACCCATCATGCCCAGTTCGCCTAATTGCTTAAACAATTCAATGGGGAAGTGTTGTGCCTCGTCCCATTCCATTACATGAGGTTTAATGTGGCGTTCGGCAAAATCTTTAGCCATCTGGCCCACCATACGCTGATTTTCACTGGTAGAAAAGTCGAATCCATGCATTGTAGGATCGTCTGTAAATAAGGTTTCCATACTAATTTATATAACTGGTTATACAAATAAACGATTTAAGTATGGGTAAAGTTTCATCCAAAATACCGGGTAAACATAGTACAAAATGGTATACGGTATGAATAGTAGCTTTAGTTGAAACAGGCTTATTTTTAGGTGAGAAAAGAGGACGAAAATATTTTTACCAAATATTTAAACAACACAGCTATTTTGCCCGTTAGTAGCTATTTTCCTATTCAGTTATGCCCATTTTCGTTTTTTTGGGGAGTGTTTTAAATTTTATTTTTTGTCATTTATAAAATTATTAACTGTGAGGTTTACCAGTCCAAAAAGTCTTGATACTTGATACTAACTACTTGATACTTAACAAGGGCGTTGCCTGCGACCGGGCTCTTTGCTCATACTGCACAGGCCTTAATCACGCTGGCCGGTATCCGCGCCGATCCCTAACGCAAAGATTGCCTGAACCGGGAACAGGCTACGGTCCCCCATCTGATGATAGCTGCCAGAACAAGTTGATGATTTTAAGCAACAATAAGCATCAAATGATACCTTTGTTCGTATTGCCTCATTTCGGTAAAAGATTTATCTCACGTTAGCGCCTGTTTTAGACGGCACAGGAACAAGCATTTGGATACTTTAAATTGCGCAAAACAGCATTTCAATGTTAACCATGAAAAAATAGCAACATATTAATTATCAATTACTTAACCTAATACACATCCAAAATGTGTTAAGTTATGTTAACCCAACTATGAGACGTTTTCCCTAACTATTGAGTATTTGACCTTGATACCAACTACCTGATACTTTAAAGTTAATATTCCGCCAATACCACCAGCGTATCGCTTATTGGCGCTATCCGCTCCCGGCCTTTCAGGAAGCCCAACTCCACTACAAACGAGAAACCGGCTACTATGCCGCCCATCTCTTCAATAAGCTCGCTGGCAGCTGTTACAGTGCCGCCGGTAGCCAGCAGGTCGTCATGGATCAGGATGTGCTGGCCGGGTTCAAAGGCATCCGTGTGGCATTCAATTACCGCTTCGCCATACTCCAGTTTATAGGCCTTGCGCTTTATGGTATATGGCAGCTTGCCTGCCTTACGTATTGGCACAAAGGGAACGCCCAATTTAGAAGCCAGCGTAAGTCCAAATAAAAACCCGCGACTCTCTATCCCCGCAATCACATCTATTTTGGTACCCTTCAATTGCTCCACAAAAGCATTAATAATACTATCGCAAAGGGCAGGGTCTTTCAAAATGGGGGTTATGTCCTTAAATATTATCCCCGGCTTCGGGAAGTCAGGAATATCGCGGATGGCTTTCTTTATTTGCTCGGTAATCATTTAAAAACTAAATAAGGCCCAATTTTACGCAAAATTCCGTCATCAAGTATGGCAATATTTTTCATATCGGCTACCGATTCATAATCGCCGTGCTGGTTGTGGTATTCTATTATCGCATTTATCTGCTTAAAGCCTAAGTAAGGGAAGCGCCGCAGTTGGTCGAAGGTGGCTTTATTGATATCAAGCCTGGTAATATGGCTGCCGTTTACAGCAATGCCGTTTTTAATTTCGGCATACTTGCCTGCATCTATACCAAATACCTCTTTCAGCTGCTCCTTACTGTAAAAACCGCCGAGCCTGTCCCGGTACCTGATAATACGCCTGGCAAATGAGGGGCCAATGCCCCTGATCATGGTCAGCTTAGCCGAGTCGGCACCGTTTATTTCTATAATTTCGCCGGACGCTGCTTTCTTAGTGTAATTATCGGTGGCTGGCAGGTTTATGTAGGGTTCAAGCCGTTGGTAATCAGCATCAGTTATAACGTATATCTTTTTAACATCGCCTTTGGCATAAAACCGGCCGCCTTTGGCCTCATAGTTTTTTATGACTTTAACCTGATCTGCACTCAACCCCAGCCTCTCCCAATCGGCCTCTGGTAAATTGTTGGGATTAAACGTAAATAGCTTAGTTTTCAAGGCATTACTACGACTTACCGGGCCACTTGATGCCGGGCCTGCACTGTCTGTTTTGCTGAGCATTGCAGCGGCTTTATCAAACTCTTTAAAATTTATTGTATTATCTTTGCGGATGGTTTGATACGCGTATGGCGCAGCTAAAATCAATGCTATTAAAATAATCAACACTACCATTCCGTTCCATTCTTTTTTGGTTACCGAAAGATAGTTTTTTACAGGTGTTTTCATTTACAGCATTATCAACCGTAAATTAATAAAAATTTCAGGATACCTATTTGACAATTAATTCATCTATCTAAAAAATGAAAGTAATAACCACCGAAGAGTTTGCCAAAGCCACTAAACTGGATAAGCTGAAAATGCCTGGCCTGGCTGCTTTGTTGATGGAAATAATGAAAATTAACCAGGTTAATGAACTGTTTGCCCAGGCCCAGCCCAAACAGGGCATCGAGTTTATCGACGCTATATTAGCAGGATGCGGCATCGATATAGAATTTGATGAGCGCGACCTGAGGCATATTCCCAAAACCGGCAGCTTTATTGCCATAGCCAATCACCCCTATGGTGGCATTGAGGGACTGGTGTTGTTAAAAATGTTATTAACAGTAAGGCCCGACGCCAAACTAATGGCCAACTTCCTGCTTAAAAAGATCCCCAACCTGAGCGATTTTTTTATTGCCGTAAACCCGTTTGAAAATGTTGAGCACTCATCAAGCATCAGCGGCCTTAAAAACACGCTCGAGTTGTTGAACAACGGAACGCCGATAGGTATATTCCCGGCCGGCGAGGTATCTACCTTTAAAGTAGAGCAACAACAGGTAACCGACCGTTTATGGCACCCCGTAGTAGGTAAAATTATCGCGAAGGCAAAAGTGCCTGTTATACCTATCTACTTCCATGGCAACAACGGCTTATTGTTTAACCTGCTTAGTATGATACACCCAGCCCTGCGCACGGCCAAACTACCATCGGAGTTATTTAACAAGCAAGGCCATACCATTAAACTACGCATAGGCAAACCCATTAATGTATTGGATGTGCCCGACTATAACAACAGCGCCAAACTGCTTAATTTTTTACGTGCCCGTACCTACGCTTTAGGCACCGGGCTTGAAGAGGAAAAAAAGATTTTTAGCCCGCGTAACCTTTTTAAAATAAAACGGCAGCCAAAGGATATTGTGCCCGAAATAAGTGTGGATATACTTGAAAAAGAGGTTGCCCCGCTGCGCGATAACTATAGGATATGGGTAGAAAAGAACTACGAAGTATTTATAGTACCTACATCGGTAATCCCGAATGTTATCCGCGAGATTGGCCGCCTGCGTGAAATAACCTTCCGCGAAATTGGCGAAGGCAGCAACAAAGCTATCGACCTTGATGAATACGACATTTATTACAACCACCTGTTTATTTGGGATTTTGAGGCCAAACTTATAGTTGGCGCTTACCGTATTGGTTTAGGTGATGAGATTTTTTATAGCGTAGGCAAAACGGGGTTTTACCTTAACGAACTGTTTAAGTTAAAGGCCCAGTTTACCCCGGTGCTGCGTAAAAGTCTGGAGCTTGGCCGTTCATGGATCCGCAAGGAATACCAGACCAAGCCACTACCACTATTTTTACTTTGGAAAGGCATCCTCAAATTCCTGATTGATAACCCCAGGTACCGTTATTTGATAGGACCGGTAAGCATCAGTAACTCATTTTCTAAATTCTCCAAATCGCTCATTGTCGACTATATCAACCGCAACCATTTTGACCATGAACTGGCGCAGTATGTGAAGCCACGCAAAAAATTCAAAGTTGATTTTTCGAGCATCGACACCGACTTGTTGATGGCCGGCGAAGACAGCTTTAAAGGGCTTGATAACCTGATATCGGAGGTGGAAACGCGTAATATGAAAGTGCCGGTATTGCTGCGCCAGTACATCGCGCTTAATGCCAAGATCATCAGCTTTAATATCGATCCTAAGTTTGCCGATTGCCTTGATGGCTTCCTGGTGCTCGACCTGGAGCAGGTGCCACAGGATATATTGGAAAAACTGGGTAAAAATTTATAGTTTAAGTTTTCAGTCTTAAGTTCTAAGTCGGAAGTTCTAAGTCAAAAAAATCAACTTAAGACTTCCGACTTAGAACTTGCGACTTAACAACACTACTGAGATTTTTTTATTGCTATTTCCAATCCAGATATTTTACGCCTGCATATCCTGCAAAGGTTTTGTTATTATCCTTAATATCGGTATCCAAATAAACCGCGCCTATTAAATGATTTCCGGCATCATCATCATACACGCCAAGCATATATTTAATACTACTTTGGTAAGCAGGTGTGCTTATAGAATTAAAACCGAATTTATAAGTTGGGTACTGGGCCATGTTATCAAACAGGTAAACGTTTGATACATCGTCACCCGGGCCTTCAAAACCGAGTACCATATCCATGCCGTTAGCCGCAAAATTAATGGTAGCCATGGGCGGTAAGCCCGACTCCTCAGCCCTGTAAAAAACAGGATCGCCGCCGCTTGCCTTTCTTATCACCATTTCGTACTGATCAAGGGCATCAAAGTTATATTTACGCAGCAGGTACACCAGGTCGCCGTTTTTTGATACAGCAGCCGATATAAAATCGTAATAACCGGTAAAATAAATTATTGCGGGCACTTTCATGGCCGGCCCGTAAAATGCTACATTATCGCTATTGATAATGTACAGGGTTTTATCATCGGCGCTCCAGTCAAAGTTGCGAATATCATTATATTGCGTTAATGATGCCATCAGTTTACCCGTTTTATCAACTATATCAATAGATCCTGCTACGTTTTTGTAAGCAAATTTGGCATGATCGTGCGACATCCTGATAAACTTCTTAGTCGATCCGTTGTTCGTAATTTTCTGTGGTTTGTTTGCAAAATCGGCTAAAAAGTAAACTTCGTTATTGTAAATAAAAGCAACATTTTTTATAGCCGGGTGCCGTATACTATCAATTTTATCAACTTGCGCTTTGGTAATATATGGGTTAACATCTTTTTGGCAGGCGGTAACGGATGTAATCAACAACGCTATAAAAACCAGGTAAATATTTTTCATCATTAAAATTTATAAATTAAGCCTGCGCCGGTTGATATTGATTTGTATAAAGTGCCGGTGCGACTATAATAATCACTGCGCCCGGTGGCAGCAAAAAAGTTATAGGAGCCTTGTATACTAAGCTGAATATTTTCGCCAAAGCTTAGGTTAATGCCGGCCTTAGGCGCACCGTAAATTTGCTGTTCGCCCTCAATGTCGTTGGTGTTATCCTGGGTCGCATCAACCGAATGCGAGCTAAATTTTGTTTGATAAGCTCCCAAATTAACCCCGGCAAAAATTTTGAAGCCATCACTTATCTCCAGGTTGTAAGCACCGCCCAAGTAAAACATATAGCTCCTGAAGTTACTATAAGTAGCGGTTCCATAATCGTTGTCGCCCACCGCATAATAAAAAACATCCTGCTTAGGTTTATAAACACGATAACCGGCACTTACGTTGGCAGTCCAGTTTTCATCAAAAATATAAAAGCTTACGCCATAAGCTGGGGCGGCTTTATACGTATACTTGAGGCTGCCCGCGGGCATATCATAATCGGCATTAATGCCTACGCCAAATTTCTGCGAACTTTCGCCGTATGAGAACTGGGCTTTCGCGGCAAATGAATTAAGGATAAAAAATAAAAACAGGAGTTTTGGAAAGTGGGGAATAATTTTGCAGAGCCGGTAATAGCGGCAATAATTTAGATACATATGTTGTAATAAGGTTTCGGGCCGAAAATATAAATAATTTTGGTGGTTAAAAAATATGCCCGCAAGGTTTGCAAAAATAAAAAACGTCCCTGCCGGATAAACCAGCAGGGACGTTTTGAATATTAACTATGTTGTTTGGTTATTAAAATCCGTAACGGATACCAAACTGCATTTGCCAGCGTGAAGCAAACAAATCAACCGAATATGGCAATCCAGGATCCTGGAATGTATATTTAGGATAAGTTGTTGCAGCATTAGCAAATGATGGAGTAGTTTTTGGAGCTAAACCAATACTTGAAGTTGAGTTGAATGTATTGGCCGAGAAATAATACTGACCCCATTTTTTGTTCAGCAAGTTGGTAAGGTTAACAATATCGTAGGTAAAAGTAATAACCTGTTTGTGTTTGCCACCAAATTTAAAGTCTTGAGAAAAACGGAAATCTAATTGATTATTCCATGGCGTGAAAGCTGCATTACGTTGGGTAAAGTTACCGCGACGTGATGACAGGTAGCTGTTTTTATCGATGAAGGCATCAAAAGCTGCAGCTTGCTCGGCAGCAGTTTTACCACCTACTATATCGCTAAAGAAGTTAACAGTTTCGCCTTGTTTAGGGATGTAAGCCAAGCTAACTTGTTGTCCTGTTCCGTCGATAGCGCTTGGGTAAAAACCGTAAGTGTAAGGGTTACCAGATTGTGCGCTAAAGAAGAAGGTAAAGTTTGCAGTATAGTTTTTAGCAGCATCCCAATCGTGCCTTAAGTTAAGGTTTGATACGATACGGTGACGGATATCAAAGTTTGAATTGGCTAAACCCGGGTTGTTAGGATTTAAAGCCTGGTTTAACTGCCAGTTTGATTCCATTGAGTTACGGATACCATTGGTAACATCTTTTGAATGGCCATAGGTATAAGCAACATTACCGCTTAAGCCAAAAGGAAAGGTTTTACCTACCTGTGCAGTAATGCTGTAACGGTAGCCAAGGCTTGTGTTTGATAACTCATAAGCATTGGTGAATGATGAGCTAACTTTCTGGTTAACAAATATTGGTTGTTGTTTTTGCGTATCGTAAGTATAGTAAGTTACGCTATCCTTGGTATTTACCTGTTGGAATTTCAGGTCATGGATGGTTTTGGTGTAAATACCTTCCAAAGTAAATTTCCACTGGTCGTCGGTTGTGTAATCAAAAGCTAAGCTGCTTCTCCAAACCTGTGGCATTTTAAAATTGTTGTCAATTAAATCTACCTGGGTTGCACCGGTAGATGCAGTGTTAAAGCCCTGTGCGTTAACATAATCTAAACGGCCATTTGCCGAGGTAGAAACCGGGTTTGTACCTGCCTTTTGAGCTGCTTTGCTATCATAAGCACCATAAGTTGCGCCGTTGTTATAAAACGCGTAACCAAACCATGCAAACGGTACACGGCCTGTAAAGAAACCGCTACCACCACGGATAATCAGGCTTTGATCGCCATTTACATCGTAGTTAAATGATACACGTGGGTTTATTTCAACGTTGCTCAAATAATTTTGTTTGATATCGCGGGGCTTGGTATAAGTAAAGGTATTACCGTAGTTCAAATCACTGGCGGCATTGGTTGTTTTGCTGCTCAATGGTTGTTTGTTAGGTATGCCTGCATAATCAAAACGTAAAGCAGCAGTCAGTTTAAAGTTATCAGTAACCTGAATTTCGTCCTGGCCGTATAAGCTCAACAAGTCCACATTAAATTTAGCAGATGGATTGGCTAATATATAATCGCGGCTGTTGTTGGTATAGTTAAAGTTTGCACGAACGCGTGACGGAACGTTGTTAATAAAGTTCTCGATGCTGCTGTAAGCAACGCGGCCGTTCCATGAGTTAACAAAGTTATAAGTGATGTTATAAAACTCGTTGTGAGTACCAAATGTAAATGTGTGTTTACCTTTTGTTAAAGTAAAGTTATCGGTAAACTCAGCAGTTTTTTGGTGCATATCAAATATAGCAGCCTCGCGGTCGGTACCCATAAATATGGTAGTACCTGGTGTGCGGCCTGTAATTTCTATTTGTGGTAACGATGGATCTGAAGTAGGATCGCGGTAATCATGTACGTTTGAGTAACCAATAACCAAGCTATTGCTGGCGCTGTTTGAAAACCTTGATTTTAACTCGGCAACTGTTGAAGTTGAGTTGTTATGAGATACATAATCAATACCGCCAAAACGGAAGTTTTGCTGATCGCGCTCCAGGTTAGTAGCCGTAGATGAAATGGTATTATTACGGATAGTTAACTGGTTGTTATCGTTGATATTCCAATCTAAACGGTTAAAGAATTTGTTTGATTTCGAGTAGATAGAGGTATTTTGATAAGTACCGGGGCTTAAACCACCTGTAAAGCTTTTGAAAGCAGTGGTAAGATTCTGAGCATCTTGCAAGCTCAGGATCTGGCTTGAACCGCTTGCATCGGCACCGCGGATAACAGGATCCTGGCGACGGGCAATTTCTTCGTTGGTGAAGAAGAATAATTTGTTTTTAATGATAGGGAAACCTAAACGGATACCTGTTTGGTAATCATGGAAACTTGTTGGCAGTTTTGAACCATCGCCACCGGCAGCGGCTGCTGCATTGTTGGGACCTACTAAAAAGGAACCACGGCCGTAACCATAAATTGCGCCGGTAAAATCGTTTGTACCGCTACGGGTTACCGCATTTATACTACCACCTAATACGTTACCAATTTTGATATCATAAGGAGCAACCAATACCTGAACGTCCTGGATAGCATCTAAAGATACCGGGCTTGTACGGGTACTGCTACCAACCTGGCCCGAAGCATTGTTTTGACCTCCTAATGATGGGCTAAAACCAATTGCATCGTTATTGATGGCACCATCAAGGGTTACGTTGTTGTAACGATAGTTGGTTCCCTGGAAAGAGTTGTTATTGCTTTGTGGTGTTAACCGGGTTAAATCCTGCAGGCTACGGTTAATTGAAGGCAGGTTTTTAATTTGGTTTTGGTTAATGCGGGTGCTTGCACCTGTTTTGGTGCCGCCTGCAGTACCTTTAATTTTTACTTCCGATAAAGTTGTGGTTTCATCGGCAAGGGCAAAATTTAAGGTTGTTGTACCTAAACTTAAAGTAATATCTGTTCTTTCATCTTTTTTAAAGCCGATGAAAGAAGCAGTGATAGTGTATGGACCACCCGGATTAACGTTGGCAATTGTATACCGGCCATCACCATTGCTTTGTGCGCCATAGCGTGTACCTGTACTTGTGTTAAGCACTGTAATAGTTACCCCCGGAAGCGTAGCGCCTTTTTGGTCGGTAACTTTTCCGCTTACTAACGAGGTGGTAATTTGCGCATTGGCAACATTAGCAACCCCAATAATGAGCAGTGATAAAAGGATAAAGTATAACTTTTTCATTTGTGTTTATTTTGAACACAAAGGTTGCGCTACAATATTACCCCAATGTTAACACAAGATTATATTTACACCCAACTGTTAACATTAACTATAATTTAAATATATCAGCTATTAATACCGAACTTCTTTAAAAGCATATACACAAGGTAAACGGGGGCTACGGGTAACGACTTTAAATTAAGCCCGTATTGGGCGAAAGTTTTTTCGCGGGTGTTGCCAATTAATACCAGGACGGCCGAGGGAATAAAAATAATAAGACACACCAGCCACATGGCGGGGCCGCCTGTTGCTTGCCAGCTTAACAGCGTCATGATAACATAGCTAAACCCTAACAATACGAACAACATGGTGTACGAAATAAGCGGCGATATACGCAGATAATAATAGACCGCTACAGCAATGGCAAATGACGCCCAGTTAAAATAACCATTATAGGTCCCTAAAAATTTAAAGTAAGGAAAAGGAATAGCCCATAGCAACCCAAATATGCTAAACATTAACAATGGCACACATATATAATGTATCACCTGGTTAGCTGGATCCTGGTGACTTAGTGCATACCTGTTAATGTATTGCTGGGCAATACTTTCGTTAGCTTTGGCATCGGCTTGCGCCCCGCCTTTATTGTTTACTGTTTTTTTGCTGGCCACGGTACAAATATAAAACCCTTCCGGGTATAAGCCGAAAGGGTTTGTATTGATTTTTTATTAAAAAACTATTTAGCAAATGCAACCGAACGGGTTTCCCTGATCACGGTAACTTTTATCTGGCCCGGATAAGTCATTTCGGTTTGGATACGGTTTGAAATATCTGCCGCCAAAACTTCTGATTGTGCATCGCTTATCTTTTCGCTTTCAACAACCACCCGCAGTTCGCGACCGGCCTGGATAGCAAATGTTTTTTCGACACCGGGGTATGATAACGCCAGTTCTTCCAGCTCTTTTAAGCGTTTAATGTAGCTTTCAACCACCTCGCGGCGTGCACCGGGGCGGGCACCCGAAATAGCATCACAAGCCTGGATTATAGGCGATAACATCGAGGTCATCTCGATTTCATCATGGTGGGCTCCAATGGCGTTACACACTTCAGGATGCTCTTTATATTTCTCGGCCAATTGCATACCCAAAATAGCGTGTGGCAGCTCCGGGTTATCATCAGGCACTTTACCAATATCATGCAATAAGCCTGCACGTTTAGCCATCTTCACGTTTAAGCCTAATTCGGCAGCCATGGTGGCACAGAAGTTGGCAACCTCGCGCGAGTGTTGTAACAGGTTTTGCCCATACGATGACCGATAACGCATACGGCCTACCATACGGATCAGCTCAGGGTGTAAACCATGAATACCAAGATCTATCACGGTACGTTCGCCTATTTCAACAATTTCTTCTTCAATTTGCTTTTTGGTTTTGGCAACCACCTCCTCGATACGTGCCGGATGGATACGGCCGTCTGTTACCAAACGGTGCATGGCCAGCCTCGCAATCTCGCGCCTTACCGGGTCAAAGCCAGATAAGATGATGGCTTCCGGGGTATCGTCAACAATAATTTCGATACCTGTGGCAGCTTCCAATGCACGAATGTTACGGCCTTCGCGACCGATGATACGGCCCTTGATCTCGTCATTTTCGATATTGAAAATAGATACCGTGTTTTCAATAGCACTCTCCGTAGCAGTACGCTGAATGGTTTGAATAACTATCTTTTTAGCTTCTTTAGTAGCGGTAAGTTTCGCTTCGTCCACAATGTCTTTAATCTGGATCATGGCCTTGCTGCGGGCTTCCTCGCGCAGGTTATCAACCAACTGGTTTTTAGCCTCCTCGGCCGATAGGCCGGCAATGGTTTCCAACTGTTGCAGGTGCGAATTTTTCAGGATATCAACCTCTTCTTGCTTTTTAACAACAATTTCGGTTTGTTTCTCCAGGTTTTTGCGGGTGCTATCCAGCTCATTTTCCTTGCGGTTCATGTTCTCCAGGCGCTGGTTTAATGATTGCTCTTTTTGCTTTACACCGTTTTCGCGCTGGTTAATATTGTTGTTTTTGTTGGTTACTTCCTGCTCATGTTCTGCTTTCATTTGCAAAAACTTCTCTTTGGCTTCAAGCAACTTGTTTTTCTTCAGGATCTCGGCATTGTTTTCGGCATCTTTTAATATTTTCTTCACTTTATTTTGTGCCGACGTCTCCTGGTCTTTAAAAAGCTTCCTTAACAGGAAGCGGCCGATTGCGATACCGATAAAGGCACCAAGCAAAAGCCCGATTATTCCGTATAGTAATATGTCCATTTTAGGTTTATTGGGTATGTATGTATATAAAAAAACCGCAACTAATTTTTAAGTATCATGTATTTAAAAACCTCATTTCGGATATTGGAATCATGGGTTACGCTAATACTTGTAGTAACGCATGCCTCTTTGATCCGCTCATATTGAAGCGTTAAGTTTTTAATAGTGAAACCTAAAATTTAACTGCGGTTAAATCTTAAATGTGCTCTGTATGTTATGTAAAGAACGTTTATTACTTCGAAAAAAATTCGTTCAGCATGTGGTCTAACTGGTACACCTTTTCGGCAACATCGGTATCTTCGTTGTTCACCTTCTTCTCTGCCTTTAACGATGATGTGGCATAATGCAACACACACATCGAAAGCAAGTCCTGCTTATCCCTCACCGCATAATTTTCCTGATATTCTTTTATCCGATCATTAATTAGTTTGGCCGCCCTGCGTATTATCTCTTCTTCTTCCATGTTTACCTTTAAGGGGTAAACTCTGTCAGCAATATTTATTTTTATTGAGATTTCTCCCATTTGAGCTTTTCACTTTTTGTACTATTTTTTCAATAATACAATACACTTATCTATTTCTTGCACAAAGTCGTTAATTTTTTGCTTAATGTCAACACTTTTTTCATTTGTTTCTGAAAATGATTTTGCAAGTTTCAATACACGAAGCTTTTCTTCCAGATCTTTCGTCTTATTTTTACTTKCATCAAGTGCAACAGTAAGCGCCTCACTCTCCAGCTTCAACAGGTCATTCTCCTCCTGTAAAGCAGCACAAAGCTCAATTAACCTTTCGGTTTTATCAACTATCTTGTTTAACTGTTCTGCTACTGAAGGCATCCTTAATTACTGAATTATTGATTTACTGAATTATTGATTTTTTTAATTAATGATTGAACGAATTAATAAGCTATATGCTAAATCGATAATTCAATCACTCAATAATTCAATAATTACTTGCGAATCTCCGCTCCTGCTTCTTTTCCTAAATTATAAATTAATTTCTGCATTACCGAGTCGATGGCTTTATCGGTCAGCGTTTTTTCAATGTCCTGGATGATGAAGCTCAGCGCGTATGATTTTTTACCGGCAGGCAGCTTATCGCCCTGGTAAACGTCAAATACACTTACTTCCTTTAAAAGCTTACGCTCGGTACGCTGGGCAATTTGTTTTAACTGACCAAACGAAACCGACTTATCTATCAGCATCGAAAGATCGCGCCTTACGGCCGGGAATTTAGAAACCTCCTGGTAAACAATCACGTTTTTGCGTACGGCATTCAGCACCAAATCGAAGTTAAAGTCGGCATAAAAAACCTCTTTATCTACATCGATTTTTTTCCGGGCATTGGCTCCAACAGGGCCAAACTTAACCAGTTGTTTACCATTCAGCATGTATTGCAACCCGAAGGCCAGTTTGCTGCAGGTAGCATCTTCAACCACAAAATCTGTAATGTTCAGGCGTTGCAAAATACCGTCGACAATTGCCTTCAGGCTATAAAACGAAACCGGCTTTTGTTTTTGGTTCCACTGCTCGGCAGCATCAGCGCCGGTAATGAATACCGAAAAGCGTTGTACCTCGCTATATTTATCATCCTTAACGCTGTACACTTTACCAAATTCATAAAACTTTAAATCGGCCGCACGGCGGTTTTGGTTGTAGGCGATGGCTTCCAGGCCAGAGAACAGCAGGCTTTGGCGCATTACATCCAGGTCGCTGCTCAGCGGGTTCAGGATCTTTACAGCCACATCCAGGTTATCTGAGTAGGCCGATTTTGTTAACGAGTTTGAAAGTATCTCGTTAAAGCCATTAGCAGTAAGCAGGTCAGAGACCTGATTTTGAACCGTATCCTTCTCCTTTTTTTGCGAATTGTTAAGCGATGCCCTGATCTGGGTTGGGATATGAATATTGTTATATCCGTAAATGCGCAGAATCTCTTCTACAATATCAACCTCGCGGGTTACATCAACACGATATGGAGGAACTTCCAATGATAGCGAGTCCGCAGTTTCACCCACTATCTTAATGTCAAGTGCCTCGATGATCGCCTTGATCTCGCCATGAGTAATTTGCTGGCCAATGAGCCTGTCAATATTCCTATAAGTAACCTCGAACGCAAAAGGCGCAACCGGGGCCGGGTAATGATCAGAGATTTGCGACGATACTTTACCACCCGCAACCTGCTGAATAAGCAAAGCCGCGCGCTTTAAAGCAAATACCGGCATATCCGGATCGGTACCACGCTCAAACCTGAACGATGCATCCGTTTTTAAACCATGACGCTTAGCCGTTTTACGTACAGATACCGAATTGAAATAGGCGCTCTCCAAAAAGATATTTTTGGTAGATTCCTTAACACCAGATTTGGCGCCACCAAAAACACCGGCAATACACATCGGCTCTTCGGTGTTGCCTATCATCAGGTCGTTTTCTGATAGTTTGCGGTCAACATCATCCAGGGTTTTAAAAACAGTGCCTTCGGGATAGTTTTTAACCAGCACTTTGCCACCTGTTATTTCATCAGCATCAAACGCGTGCAGCGGCTGGCCTAATTCATGCAGCACATAATTGGTAACATCTACAATATTGTTGATAGAACGCAGACCAATTACAGCCAGCCGCTCTTTTAACCATTTTGGCGATTCTTTAACCTCAACCCCGCTGATGGTTACGCCGGCATAACGCGGGCTTGCCTGCTCATTCTCAACCACAACTTCGATGGTGCGGCTGGTATCATCAACCTTAAAATTGTTTACATCAGGTTTCCTGATACCGATTTTCAAAAACGCGGCAATATCGCGGGCAGTACCCAGGTGCGATACGGCATCGGCACGGTTAGGCGTTAAACCTATCTCGTACATATAATCGTCGTGCAGTTTAAAATAGTTTTTAGCTAATGATCCTACTACGGCGTCATCATCCAGTACCATAATGCCGGCATGGTCGGTACCCAGGCCTATCTCATCTTCGGCACAGATCATCCCTTCGGATACCTCGCCACGGATTTTTGATTTTTTAATAGCGAATGGTTCGCCTACGGTTGGGTATATGGTAGTACCTACAGTGGCTACAACCACTTTTTGACCCGCGGCCACGTTGTGGGCTCCGCAAACAATTTGCAGGTCTTCAGGGCCACCTACGTCAACTTTGGTAACATGCAGGTGATCTGAATTGGTATGGGCAACACTCTCCTTTACAAAACCAATCACAAGCCCTTCCAGGCCACCGGGAATGGGTTGTACTTTCTCCAGGCTCTCCACCTCCAAACCGGTACCGGTAAGGATGATCGAAATTTCCTGCGGAGTTTTATCGGTATCAATAAATTCTTTAAGCCAGTTATACGATATCTTCATTATTCAGAAATGATAATCGGCAAAGATACAATTTAGGGTGAATAGTGATGTGCAGATATGCAGATTTCAGATGTGCAAATGATGTTAGATGATTATAAGAGACTTATCAGTTTCTTACTCCCCCATCTGCACATCTGAAATCTAAAATCTGCACATCCGCAGCTACATCATCTCCGAATCTGCTAAACTAACAAACCCGTTATCAGTAATAATGAGATGATCAAATATTTTGATATCCAGCATTAAGCCAGCTGCCGACAATTTTTTGGTAAGCATAATATCTTCGTGACTGGGTTTCAAGTTACCCGATGGATGGTTGTGCACCAGTATAATGCCGCTGGCCTGGTATTGCAGGGCAGCGTGGAAAATAATTTTAGGGTCGCAAACAGTGGCGGCTAACCCGCCCTTGCTAATCAATTCCTTACCCAACACTTTTTGGGAACGGCCTAATAAAATTATCCAGAATTCTTCGTGGTTTAAATCCATCAAATGGCGGCGCATAATGTTGTAACCATCCCTGCTGGAGTTGATATAATCAGGGGCCTGGCTTTCGGTATCGTTGCGGCGGCGGCCAATTTCAAGGGCGGCGATAATAGAGATAGCCTTGGCCTCCCCTATTCCTTTAAATTTAGAAAGTTCTGAAATCGAAGCTTTCCCCAGCTTATTCAAATCGTTTCCGTAATGGTGCAGGATGCGTTTGCTGAGTTCGACAGCGGTTTCGTTACGGCTGCCCGAGCCGATGAGGATAGCAATCAGTTCGGCATCGGTGAGCGCCCGGCGGCCCTGGCCGCTTAGTTTTTCGCGCGGACGGTCGGCCTCGGCCCATGATTTTATGCCGATCTTGGTTTCGTAGTTTTCCACGGCATTAATGTATGAAAAAGGATGGAACAAAAAAAGGATCATACCAATGATACAATCCCTTTTTAATATACTGGAAAGCTGATATTTAGCTTAAGCCGTTTACAAATTTAGTAAGCTTCGATTTATTGTTTGAAGCTTTGTTTTTGTGAATAACATTCTTTTTAGCCAAACGATCAAGCATAGAAATCACTTTACCTAACAATGCAGCAGCATCAGCTTTAGTTGTAGTGGTTCTTAATTTTTTAATAGCGTTCCTGGTTGTTTTAGCCTGGTACCTGTTGCGCAGACGCTTCGCAGCGTTTGACCTGATTCTTTTTAAAGATGATTTATGATTTGCCATCGTATAGCTTGTTATTCTTTTTTCTACTTATTTTAAGGACTGCAAATATAGGGTGATATTTTGATTATTGCAAATAGTTTTTTCAAATTAGTTTATTGGTTGATTGGGTTAGATTGAGTTGATTAAGTTACTGTTATAAGGCAAATTAGTTTATTGGTTGATTGGGTTAGATTAGGTTGATTATGTTGGGGTTATACGCAAATTAGTTAATTGGTTGATTGGGTTAAATTGAGTTGATTAAGTTACTGTTATAAGGTTATAAAAAACTAAAACAATCTACTTCAGTTGTCCTTATTATTAGTATTCAACTGTTTTAAAAACCCAATCCAACTTAATCAACTCAATCTAACCCAATCAACTTAATCTATCTCAATCCAACTCAATCACCCCATGACCGAAAACAACAGCACAACCAGGTTTAGCAATCGGGTAAACGATTATGTAAAGTACCGGCCCCACTATCCTAAAACCATAGTGGAGTTTCTGGAGGACGATTACGAACTATCCACCGACAAACTCATCGCAGACATTGGCGCGGGTACCGGCATATCCACCGCCCTGTTCCTTGATGCCGGATACAAAGTTATCGCCATTGAGCCTAACCAGGAGATGCGTGCTAAATCGGTTGAGCTCCTGGGTAATTATCCCGGTTTCAAAGCCATGAACGGCACAGCCGAAAATTCCGGCCTGGAAACCGGCAGCATCGATTTCATTATAGCCGGCCAGGCCTTCCATTGGTTCGACCGGGAGAAAGCAAGGGCCGAGTTTAAAAGGGTACTGACGCCGGTTGGTGTTGTGGCATTGATATGGAACGAACGAAAAACAAGTTCGGATTTTGAACTGGAGTACGACCAGCTCATCATTAAGCATGGCAATGATTATGTAAAGGTTGATCACCGGAATATCAATGACGAACAGATAGGAGCCTTCTTCGCTCCCCAACCTTTCCTGCTCAAGGTATTTCAAAACAAACAGGTTTTTGATTTTGAAGGACTGGCCGGGCGGCTACTGTCATCATCATACATGCCCACCCGCGACGAGGCCGGTTACGAGCCAATGATAAACGACCTGAAACTCCTTTTCGACAGATATCAGCAGGATGGTTTTACCACTATTAATTACGATACGAAGGTTTATGTGGGGAAGTTACAGTAGTAATTGTTTTAGTTAAGCTTTAATACTACTTTTAAAAATGCATTACTGGGTACCGGTGTTATTAATTTTACTTGTATTGTTTTTTGTATCAGGCTATTTTAAAAGCCGAAACCTGAAAAAGAAAAAACTGGCCGAAATAAGGGAACAATGGGGCAAACCTAAATACACTGGCCGCAACTTTAAGCTTATTTCGGCATATTTAAATACCAATAAAGGCGGCAGTGATATTGCCGATAGCACCGCTTCCGACCTGGATATTGATGATGTATTCTCTTATATCGACCACACCAGCTCCAAACCGGGGCAACAGTATTTATATAAGATATTACATTCGCCTCAAATTGGTAAAAGCTATTTTAAATCGCTTGAGCAAAGTATTGAACTGGTTAACAGCAACCAAAACCTAAGAGAACTTACCCAACTTAAACTATCTGAACTGGGGAGTAATGATGCCTACTACCTGCCGCAGTTATTTTGCAAACCACATGCGCCGATATTTTCGGCGGCCGCAAAGCTTTATATCGTTGTTAGTCCGCTGATGACCGTATTTCTGACAACCAAATTAACAATAAGGCCCGACCAGTTTTCCTTACTCCTGCTGCTGGCGATGCTTATTGCCAACCTAGTGATTCATTACAGTAACAAAAGCAAAATGCTAAGCTTCACGCACTCGCTGCCACAGTTGCTGACACTCAACCGCGTAAGTAAATGGATGTTAAATCACCGCTTGTTTGTAAAAGATGATCGCATCGATAATAGTTTAAGCAACGTTGATAAGCTTAAAAGATCACTAAGCTTTATCAACCTGCAAAATAAAACAGCTGTTGACCCTACCGATATTTCCTACCTCATTACCGAATGGTTTAAGATGTTCCTGGTTATTGAACCATTGGTATTCATCATATCGTTAAACCGGGTTAACAAATACCTGCATGATATTAAAATACTGTATGAGGCCGTGGCCCAGGTTGATACAGCCATCTCCATACAATCGGTAAGGGATGGAGCAAGGTACTACTGCAAACCCGTTTTCCAGGCAACAGGCAGCAATATCACCATAAAAAACCTGTACCACCCTTTGATCGAAAACTGTGTGGCCAACTCCATAAGCATTGATAATAAACAGGGGATTTTGGTAACCGGTTCCAACATGTCGGGCAAAACTACTTTCATCAGGGCTATCGCTTTAAACGTGCTGCTATCCCAAACCATTAATACCTGTTTCGCCAACGCTTACAGTGCGCCGCCATTAAAGATATTTACCAGCATTAATATGAGCGATGACCTGGGCGATCAAAAAAGCTATTTCCAGGCCGAGGCGCTGGCAGTAAAAAAAATTGTGATGGAGGCCGAAGCCGCCAAACCGGTAAACAGCCTGGTAATCATCGACGAGATTTTCAGGGGAACAAACACCATCGAACGGATAGCCGCGGCAAAGGCAGTACTCTCCCATTTTATCGAAAACAAAAGCTTTGTATTCGTATCGACACATGACCTGGAACTGGCCGAACTGTTGGGTGCCGAGTATAAAGTATTTTCGTTTGAAGAGCTTAGCGGCAATGACCGCCTTGTATTTGATTACAAGCTGAAGGAGGGTTTGCTGAAAACCCGCAATGGAATAGCTGTTTTACAGGGAATTGGTTTCCCCGACAGTATTATTAACGAAGCCAACAAAGTAAGTATCGGCCTAAGAGAAAAATACGACCTGTTATGAAGCGCGTCATCGTTTTAAACCTATCGGGTATCGGGTTAATATTGCTCTGCTCCTCCTGGGGCTTCTTTGCGCATTACCGCATCAACAAACTGGCCGTTTATACGCTGCCGAAGGGCATGGCAGGCTTTTACAAGGCCAATATCGATTACATTGAACAACACGCCGTAAGCGCCGACAAACGGCGTTATGTGGACTCGACCGAAGCACCGCGCCATTTTTTTGATGCCGACCACTACGGCAAAAAACCATGGGCCGCTATGCCGCAAAAATGGAAGGATGCCGCCGCAAAATACACCGCCGATACATTAGATAAATACGGCACCGTTCCATGGACCATCCAATATCAATATTATAAACTGGTAAGGGCGTTTAAAGCCCATGATACACTGGCTATCCTGAATACATCGGCCAACCTTGGGCACTATATTGCCGATGCTCATGTGCCTTTGCACCTTACCATTAACTACAATGGGCAGTTTAGCAACCAAACCGGCATCCATGCGCTATGGGAAAGCCGCATACCCGAGCTTTTTGCCGATAAGTACAATTTAAAGGTAGGCAAGGCCCGCTACATAGAAAACCCGTTGGCCGAAGCCTTCCGGATTTGCAGGGCATCATTTAAAAGCGTGGATACGGTTTTACGTTTCGAAAGGATACTAAGCAAAAACTTCCCTGCCGATAAAAAGTACAGCATGGTGCTGCATGGCAAAAAAGAGGTTAAAGATTATTCGGAAGCCTATAGCCTTGCCTATCAAAAAATATTAAAAGGCATGGTAGAACGAAAAATGCGGGCATCCATACTTTCGGTGGGCAGTTTCTGGTATTCGGCCTGGGTAGATGCAGGGCAGCCTAACTTAAGCCCCGCAGCCCCCTGAAGGGGGAGTTTTTGATTATTCGACCGACGACCAATACAATATGATAGGTGTTTTGTAGTTTTAAGCTTCAGTAAAATCAATTCAATGAAAAAGTTAATTCCTGCTATAATTTTTATTACATCTTTCGTTTGCCATGTATCGGCACAAAACTGTAGCCCTTTCATCAGCAATGTAAATGGCAAAAAATTTACATACGTTAACCAGGGTGGCGATAGCAAGCCGATGGGATCGATGGTGTGCAATACCAACAGGAAAGACGCGGCTACCGTAAATGCCAGGATAGAGCTGTTTGACAAAACAGGCAAATCAATGGGCAGCGGAAATTCCGAAATTATATGTACCGGGCAAACTATAAAAATTGATATGAAAACATTTATCCCGGCGGCCTCATTAAGGCAATTGGGTAACATGGAAATGACCGGCGATACCAAATACCTGACCTACCCCATCAACCTGAAAAGCGGGCAAAAGCTTGACGATGGAGCCCTTAATATTAATATTGGCAACAACGGCACGCAAATGGGCCAGGTACAATTAAATATCAATAACCGCAAGGTTGAAAAGCAGGAGAAGGTAACCACCAAAGCCGGCAGCTTTGATTGCTTTAAAATAACCAACGATATTATTTTCAGGATTAGCATGATGGGGGCATCAATCCCGTTTCAAATAAAAGTCATTGAATGGTTTGCGCCAAAGCTGGGCCGTTTTGCCAAATCAGAAACTTATGGCAAGGATGGTAAACTGGTGGCTACAACCATGCTTGATGCTATTAACTAAGCTATTATAGTACCCCCGCGGCTGTTTTATTTAATTCATTAAATATTACCATTACTTCAGCAATAAGCAGATGGCTTTACAGTATTATCAAATTGAGCATAAATTTGCTCGAAAATATGGTATAAAACCAAAGTCGGGGTTTAGGAGATGGTTAAAAAAACAACGAAACCGAAAAATAAGAAAAACAGACAAAACAGGTATTCCCAATATTAAATACGGTGGCTGGGATTACTAACGATTGCCGATAGGTATTTTATCCCAATTCCTTCATTATCAACGATACGTGCTCCCGGTAATTTGCTTATGTGAAAAAAATACGTGAAATTGTTAGCACAAAAACAAAGCTAATATGAGGAAAAAAGCAGCTAACCTTCACAAAAAGGCAAACAGCATTGAGTGGCGCAGTCATGAACCATCGCGTATTGAAACCTTTAGCGATGCTGTTTTCGCATTCGCCTTAACACTCATCATTGTATCTATCGAAGTGCCTAAATCATTTGATGAGTTGATGGAGACCATGAAGGGCACCATTAGTTTTGGCGTTTGCTTCGCCCTGCTTTTCCAGATCTGGAACAACCAGAACATCTACTTCCGCAGGTATGCACTCAATGATTTTTATACCATCATGGTAAATGCTGTACTGCTTTTTGTAGTGCTGATATACACCTATCCGTTAAAATTCCTTTCCATGCTTTTATTCTCGTTTTCGGATGGGATGTATACCAAAAACGGGCACGAATTCCCGATGATGCGCACCGGCCAGACACAGCCACTCATGCTGATCTACGGCGCGGGTTTTTTCGTAATATACCTGCTGTTTTATTTAATGTATAGGCACGCGGCTAAAAACGCCGCCCAAATTGGCCTAAATGAGCGCGAGCTTTTTGATACCAAAACCATTACCGGTATCAATTTTATATGCATGTGTATATGCGTGGTAGTTATGCTAATTGGGGTCATTTTCCCGGTACTGGCGGGTGTTTCGGGCTTTTTATATTGCTCTATTCCGCTTGCTTACACCGTTTGGTTTGCACGCCGGGGCAAAAAAAGCAGGATGTTATTTGGCGAWGGTGTTGCCACAAGCCCTGCTACCTGATACCAGGAACTAAACTATCACAGCATCCCGGCTTAAGTTAAACATGGAAAGCGTAAGGTATAACCGGCCTAATGGCTAACTAATACCATTATATGTTTAATTTTTAGCACTACAAGCCAGGGCCTTTATTACCCGGCTGTATTCTTCGCTGTTTTAGCCTTTATAGCCGCATAAACAGGCGGCACTACCGATACCAGTATAATTACCATTACCACAATGGTAAAGTTTTCTTTGATCACCGGGATATTACCAAAAAAGAAGCCTATCATTAAAAAGCTAAGCACCCAGGCAGCCCCGCCCACAATATTGTATAGGCTGTAACGCAAAAACGGCATATGGCCAACGCCTGCTACAAACGGCGCCACTGTGCGGATGATGGGCAAGAAGCGACTGAAGATTACCGCTTTACCGCCATGCTTATCAAAAAACGCTTTGGTTTTAAGGTAATAATCCAGCTTCAGAATCTTATTTTGTTCTTTAAACACTTTGGGGCCAAGGTAACTGCCCAGCAGGTAGTTTACCGTATTACCTGCAAATGCCGCAATTACCAATATAATGGCCAGCAGGTAAATATCAAGGCCCGATTGGCCGCCGGCTATAAGGGCTCCTGCCGCAAACAGCAGCGAATCGCCGGGCAAAAATGGGGTAACAACAAAACCGGTTTCAGCAAAAATAATGGCAAACAGGATCAGGTATGTCCAACCCTGGTAGGCGCTGGTTATTTGTACCAGGTGCTTATCTATATGCAATATAAAATCGATGATGCTTTTTATAACTTCCACTTTTTTTTAAATTTTGCCCAAAAATAGGAATATAAACAGAAAAGCCGGATGTAATCGCTTTTAAACTTTTGCGGATAAAGCAAATGATTGTTGTCAGGTAACAGGATAAAATTTATTTTGTGCGAATACTCAATGGCGCACAGAAAGGCAAGTGGATGAATGGCCACCTAGCACTTTTGCGAAAAGAATAGCTTAAACCAATTACAATTTACCATGGTATTTTTTCAACGCCGCTATTCAACAACGGAAAAACGAAGCAAGTTTGATACTTGATAAGCTACGTCAGCAGGAGTGTTAAAAAAAGTTAAGGTTTTTTTATAAAAAGAGATTTTAGATTACCTTGTGTTACACTATCCTTATTTAAAAAGTTTAAATGACTTACCTTATCAAAAAACTCATTAAACTATCTGTTTGCATGGCATTGGTTTTGCATGGAGTAGCTGCAAACGCACAGGTTTCATTGCTTCAAAACACCATTGATAAACTGGGAACTTATAAAAATTTTAGCTATAACTATGTTTATAAGCAGAAGGAAGTTTTTAGTGATACCCTAACATTAAACGACAAATATGTTTTATTAAAGGTTCCTGAAGAAAAAGATTTTGGTTATTTTTTTAAACATGCATACGGGGATATGAAACCCCAGGCAACAGATGTATACAATGGAACTAACCTAATATCGTTAAATCCTGGGGACAGTACTTATAATTCAAACAAAATACAAGCCATGGCTTTTGAAAGGACGTTGCCTGGTGAGTTAAATTGGATGAAAACGTTTTCAAAGAAAAATCCTTCTAAAATTGTACAATCAGCAGATACCACTTTTAACGCTATAAATAGTTATCATTTAATTTTTAATACCAAAGATACCATCATTAACAACAACCATTTGTATGCAAGGATACATCTGTTCATCAACAAGGTAACAGGTTTGCCTGTTGGTAGATTTTCAAGGTCAAGGACTGCTGATTTTGGAAAAGAGGTCACCAATTATTATACCGAAGAAAGTTACTTCAATTATACGATTGACCAGGATAATATCAATGCAGCTTCCTTTGCCATACCCGAAGGGTTCCATCAAACTAAAGAGCCACAGGAGCAACCTTCTTTACTGACAACAGGTACAATGGCACCTGATTGGACCTTATATGATACCGGAGGTAAGAAAACGTCATTATCACAAATGAAAGGTAAAATTGTATTGATGGATTTTTTCTTTGTTGGCTGTGTTCCTTGTATGAACACATTGGCACCGTTGGATAGAATTCATGAAAAATATAAGGATAAAAACCTGGTAATACTAAGTATTAGTACCCGGGACAACAAAGAATTGGTTATGGCATTTAAGAAAGCTCAACTCATAAAAAATCAAATGTATCCTGATGGCGGCGATGTGGCCAAATTATATCATATAACAGGCGCCCCTACCTTTTATTTCATTGACAAAGAAGGTAAAATTGCAAGCGTAACTATGGGATATGACGATGATTTTGAAAAGAGGGCAACATCGGTAATTAATGCCTTGTTAAATAAACCCTGATAGATGATTCCTATAATTTTAGAATGCCGAAGTTTTTTTATTCGGCGTTGATGTCTCTCTACTGCGTTATTTTTTCCAACAAATTATTGGTTAATACTGCGGCACCAAAGGCAACAGAATCTGTTCGGCCTACAATGCCCTGGGTATAAATGGTGTAGGCGCGTCCGTCTAATATGCTAACGTTGCTGAGTTTGTATTCTGTTTTTGTTGGGGTGCTGTGCACGTTTATGGTAAAGGTGTAATTACCGGTTGGCACTTTAACATACGGGGTTAGGGTATTAAACGCAACACCGGCTTTAGCCGTAAGCAAGGTATCGTTTGCCCTTAAATCCAGGCTGGCCGATGAAGGTGAGCCATGAAGAAACCTTACCAGGCCACGGCCTATTGGAGGCACCGTTGCGGTATCTAACGACAGGATGGAGTTTTTTATGGTACCATCGGTAAGGTAGCCGGTTAAAAAAATGGTGTATTTTACATTACTCCTTAAAACAGTATCTATTTCAAACGGGATATTCAAAGCAGCAGCGGTAGCCTGCCGAAACTGCAATGGCGGCGTAACGGTAGACAGCGTAAAATAACCCGAACCAGTTGGATAGGTGTAAGTGGTTGTGCTTTGCTTAACCGAGTTTTGGTACAAATTTAAAGGCTGCACATCTGAACTTAAGTTAACAACCTGCAACTTCGTGTTAGTTCCTGTTATATTAGTTGATTTGCCGCACGATGCTGCAAAGCACAGTAGCAACACCAATGGCATGCCGGTAAGCAACCATATGAACAGGCTGTTTTTATTTTTATTATTCATTTTATTATTCGCTGCCACTATTAAATAAACCTACAAGAATGCCACCATTTCCGGCCGGCAAAGCCGTACCATACCCATAAAAAGTATAAATTTTACCCGCGGTTAAAGTTACGGTGTCAATTTTAGGCAAAGTGGGATAAGCTGCCCGATATATACCAATGTAATGCACTCCCTGTTTAATCCGGGTAAAATCTGTCGCCGCCTTATAAGCGACATCTGGCCTCCAAGGGGTATCTATCTTTGGCCCTCTTAATACAAAACTCATATTGCCTGCACTGGCCGAGGCATTTACAAATCTTACCCTAGCATATGTGGCCTTAATTGCACTGGCGGTATCAAGTACCAGGGTATCAAGGGTACTAAATACATCGTCACTATTTTGGCTCGCAATGTATATGGTGTGATCTGTTGCCGAATCGGCCTGGAAAGGCTTATTGTAAAATGGCGTGGAAGCGCCGTCAACCTTAAATGAGTAATTTTTAGTACCGGCAGGCACAGTAACATAGCCCAATGTACCACCCGGATAAAAGGTTGATGTATTGTTAAAACGCGTACCGTTTATATAAAAATTAACATTGGCGTTTGATACATTTACTACATCAACAAGAGCGGTTACCGTTGATGCACTGGCAGGCGCATCGTTACTCTTTTTACAGGATGCCCAGCAGGCACCGGCTGCTGCAATAAAAAATAAAACCTTTATCCTGGTATTCATATGAGGTTAAAAGTGGTGAGTAGTGAGTAGTGAATTACCAGGGGAGGGCAAGGTTTCGTACAGGCGCATGCTTGCATCTCCCGCGTTCAGGCTTACATCATGAGTCAGCAATTCTGATTGGATACACAATAGTGCGTCTCTAAAAAAAGATATTTTAAGGATCATTTTAAACAGTTCAACTCTCATAATATAAACTCAACACTAATAACTGCTTCCCGAAACATTTGTTATCTGCATCGAACAAAAAAGTCCGGTTTTTAAAGCCGGACTCTTGTTTTGGATTTATAATTTAAGTTTACACTTAAGCATAGCTATTGAGCATCACCGGCATAACCAGCATCAGCACATCTTCATTTTCATCCCCACCCTGTGGCAGCAATAAGCCGGCACGGTTTGGAGTTGACATCTCCAAAGATACTTCTTCGCAACTTAAATTCTTCAACATTTCTATTAAAAATCTTGCGTTAAAACCAATTTCCATGTCGTCGCCCTCGTACTGGCAGCTTAAGCGCTCGTGGGCCTCATTTGCAAAGTCAATATCCTCTGATGATATGTTCAACTCACTGCCGTTTATTTTAAGCCTAACCTGGTGGGTTGTTTTGTTGGCGTAAATAGCCACACGGTTTAACGAGCCCAGGAAGGTAAGCCTGTCGATAGTTAATTTATTGGGATTGTTTTGTGGGATAACCGCTTCGTAATCAGGGTAACGCTCATCTATCAACCTACAAACAAGGTTAATATGGTTAAATTTAAAAAACGCGCTGGTTGAGTTATACTCTACAGATACGTTTACATCGTCATTAGGCAAAGCCGATTTAAGCAGGGTTAAAGCTTTTTTAGGCAATATAAACGCGGTAGTGCTTGCTGCTTTCGCATCTTTACGGCGGTAACGTACCAGCTTGTGGGCATCGGTAGCTACAAAAGTAAGGTGTTGTGTGCTTAACTGGCAGTAAACACCCGTCATAGCGGGGCGCAGTTCGTCATTACTTACGGCGAAGATTGTTTTGTTAATAGCCTCGGCCAAAACGGATGCAGGAAGGTTTACTGACGATGCATTTTCAACAACGGGAATCTTCGGGAAATCTTCACCATTTTCGCCGCTTAGTTTGTATTTACCATCACCTGCGTTTATCTCGATAGCAAAGGTTTGATCATCAACCGAAAATGCCACCGGTTGCTCTGGTAACGATTTAAGGGTCTCTAACAAAATACGCGATGGTATGGCTATGCGGCCGTTTTCCTTAGCTTCAACAGTTAAGGAAGTGGTCATGCTGGTTTGCAGGTCGGTTGCAGAAATGGTTAAGTTTCCTTCCTTTATCTCGAACAAAAAGTTTTCCAGTATAGGCAAAACAGTGCTGTTGCTTAGGGCACCGCTTACTGCCTGCAGTTGTTTGAGTAAAGTTGTGGTAGAAACAATAAATCTCATATGGGTCTAATTAATCTATCAAAAATATAAAATTTAATGGGCATACTTTCGCTTGCGGATATAATGTTGAAAAATAGCACATATTAACACTAAAGCAAGCGGGCCAACGGTATTTACCAGTTGCCAGTACAATTTTTCGTTACGGATGCGGGCGCGGTTAAGCAGCCGGATCTTGATCTCTTTGGTACGCAGGGCAATAAGGCCCGAGTCGTCGGTCATGTAATCGGCAATGTTAAGCAGCAGGTTTTTATTGCCGTACATTTGTTTTGTATAATGGTCAAATCCTAGGGGATAGGCATCGCCATCGCCGCTTATCTGGTTCTTCAGAATGTCGCCATCGCTGATAACCACCATTTTGGTGGGCACACTTTCGGGCATAATGGTTACAGCCTCGCCCATACTATCAGGCAGCGGGCGGTTACGCCAGTCGGATACAAACTTACCTTCCAGCAATACGGCAACCGTTTTGGGCGTTCCCTGGAAATCTTTGGGGTTTGGCTCCTGCTCCAACGCCTGTAAGGATAGAATATGCGGTGCGCTTATCTTTTTATTGTAAGGCGACGATGCCAGCAGGATAGTCTTTTTAACGTTTTTAGTATTTAACAGATCGATTGTGCTGGCAAATTCGCTGTGTATGGCGTCCAGGTTTTTTACTATCGGGTGTTTGGAATACGGCATAAACAGCGGGTAATATAACCATGGCAGCATCTGAATTTGTGCCTGGCCGCCAACCTCGCCGGTACTTACCGGGATGGGCGAACAGCTCATATCGGCAATCAAATCATAATTGATACGCACCCCGTACCGAAACAGCTGATCATCAAGGTTAAGCTGTTTGGGGAACGACATTTGTTCGCCGCCGTGGCCGCGCAGGCTATCCAGTTCGGCGCTTACCTGGTCAATAGTCCACAGCACTTTGCCGCCGCGCATAATGTACTGGTCCAACTTAAACTTTTCCAGTTCGGTAAACTTCTGGTCGGGTTTTGGAATAACCAATAGTTTAATGTTTTGTAACGCCTTAAACGGAATGGTAGCCAGGTTTAACCTGCCCACTTCGAAACCATCCGACAGCGATTTCATGGCATCGTTTAACTGCACATCGGTAAGCTCATGATGGCCTTCGGTAAAACCAATCTGCGGTTTGCCGCCGCTTACCGCTTTTTTTATGGCCGATGTAAAGGCATATTCCAGGTTTTGAACCGAGATATTGATCTGCTCCTCATCCGATGAGCCAATGCGCGTTTGCACCAGGTTTACCACCACTTCTTTGTCGCCCGACTTTACAACAGCTTCGGGGAATATTAATTTTTGCGATACGCCGTCGTCGGTTTTAAAGCTGATATTTTGACCTGTTACGCCCTTGGATTCAAAATCCTCATAAGCCTCTTTTTGCCTATCATCGGGCAGCTTTTTTATGGTTGATAACAGGTCGACAAATTCAAACTGGATGTTGCCATGGCTATAAGCCTTTAAATCGGTTATCATATCGCGGGCGGCGCCTTGCAGGCGTTTCATGCCGGCAGGCAAGCCACTGCCTTGCAGGTAAACCGTAATTTTTACCGGTTTGGGTAAGTCGTTTATAATTTTCCGGCTGATGGGCGATATGGTAAAGCGTTTTTCGGTAGTAAAATCAAAACGGGTAAAGGCGAATTGGGCAATAATACCAACCAATATAAAAGCCGACAACAAGCCAACCATAACCGCCGTATTTAGCTGCTTTTGCCGCTGCTTTATCAGTATAAATAAGGTAAGCCATATAAAAGCACTCGCTGCCAATAAAAAGTAAATCAAATCGCGCGTATCCAGCACACCACGGCTTACCGACTGGTAATGCTGGGTAATGCCCAGGCTTTGCAGGCCCAGATCCTGCAGGGAAAGCATCTGGCTCAAGGAATCAAACCCGCTGTAAAAAAAGAAACACAGGAAAACCGCAATAGTAAAGGCAATGATCTGGTTTTTGGTGATGGACGATGCAAACAGACCAATAGCTGCGAATGCTGCCCCTAATAAAAATAACCCGATGTACGAACCGATAACGGCGCCAGTATCAATGTTGCCTTGTGGTGTACCCAATATACTTACCGAGTAATAATAAATCAGCGTAGGCAACAGCGCAAAAAGTACAATGAGCAGGCAGGCAAAATATTTGCCGAGCACAATTTCCCAGTCTTTCAACGGGCGGGTAAACAATAGTTCGAAGGTACCTTCTTTACGTTCTTCGGCCAGGGAGCGCATGGTGATGGCTGGTATCAGGAACATGAACAGGTAGGGTGCAGTGCTAAAAAGGCTGTCGAGGCCGGCGTAACCGTAATCCAGGATGCTGGAATCGGGAAATACCCAAAGGAACTCACTGTTGTCCGATAAACATAAAAAAGGAGAAAAAAAGGTCATTTGTGTTTAATTGAGGGATATTTAACGGCGACAATTAAAACAAAGCCCCCTTTTTAGGTTTTAAAAAGTGTTAGTTGGTAGCTTTTTACTTCGCTGTTATATCCTATAATTGCTTTTTCAGGATTTACGAGGAAGTTGATCAGATCGATATAAGTTCCAAGATGTTGCCTGATAAGACCGGCTACGTTAGCAAATGACCATTTATTCTCCTTTAGCTTATCGGCCTTGTCTTTTACTATTTTGACCAACAGATCTGCTATTAACGTGCACCAAAGCTGTATTTTAATTGCATTTTGATTGTCTCCCAGGAAGTTGCTGAGCTGAAAGTTTTGTTTGATGCGTTTGAACAGGATCTCGATCTGCCACCTTCTTTTATATATCCCCGCTATTGTTAAGGYATTAAGTTCTGTATTATTAGTAAGAAACTCAAATTCCTTACCTGTTTCTTTATCATAATAAGTAACCAGGCGGGCTGGTTGCAGGGGCACTTTATGGGCCTTTTCCGGGGTACCCAATAAAATGATCTTATCGCTGCGAACACCGTTAGCCGCCATCTTTTCACTTACCGGCTTCTCTTCCACACATTTCCATCTCGCCCGTTTATTTAAGCGTGTTACCCAGCTAATGYCCTTTTCTGTCCATTCAGCCATAGGTAAATAGCTGTTATAGCCTTTATYCATAACCAGGATYGAACCTTTAGGTAATTCCAGTTTGGGCATTACCGTTTTATCGTTAGTCGAGGCACTGGTAATGTTAACAAAACAAGGGACATTATCCTTAGCCCTGATCAAAACATGGGCTTTAACCCCTCCTTTCTTTTTTCCATTGCCATTCGCATTTCCGCAAGCTTTAAAAATCTCGGAAAACAAGGTTATTGTTGTTGAATCGACTATAAATAGCTTATCAGATAGTTTGCTGGCAGGCAGGCTGTCCGGTAAAACTCCAAAATGATGCCTGAACAGTTCATGGTACAGATCTTCAAAAAAATAAAGCATAGTTACCAGATGGTCATATGTCTTAAACTTCTTACAATAATGATTGGAATTGTGCGCAAGGGTTAACTGTTCGACTTTAGCGCCCGGGATATAAGAAAGTAGCTGATTGAAGATCGGCTGTCCGGTAAAAAATGTACTTTTGGGCATAAGTTCAAACTTTGGGTGTGGTAATTCAAAGTTAAACTTTACAGGGGCTATTTGCCCCTGTTTTTTTCTTTAATATGTTTACCGGACAACAGTGATTCTTAACTCTTGATTCTATTTCGTAGCGAATTTAACCTTAACAGTAACCTGCTCTGGTTTGCCGTTGCTGTTGCCTACCCAGGTAGGGCCGGCTTTTATCAGGTCGATAGCCTTTTGGTCGGCAAGGGCTGAGAGGCTTTTTTTGATCTTGAAATCGGTTAAAGAACCATCGGTATTCACGGTGAATAGCACCGATACTGTTCCGGTGGCATCGCCTTCGGGCACGATAGCGTTTGCCTGCAGGTATTTTTTTAAGCCTGCCATTTCACCCTGCGGATGTGCTGCAACTGTTTTTGATACTTTATCGTTGCCTGCAACTGTAACTTCGGAAAGCGCATCATTATCCGGGTTAAGTACTACTTTAAGGCTATCGCCGCGTTTTACACTCACCTGTCTTGGCTGGTAGCCTATGGATGCAATATCAAGCGTCTCTTTATTTTGGGTAACCGGCATGCTAAAGTAACCATTTACGTCGGTCACAGTACTTTTGTTGGTGCCCGAAATGCGTATGGCGGCCCCAACAACCGGCATGTTATCGCCTTTGCCTATAATAACACCATTTATACTGCTATAGCCAAACTGGGTTTTGGCATCTTTAGAGGTAACTACCTGCAAACCACCAATATTCCCCATTAGTTTAGATTCAATGGGCTTGGATGCCTTTTCACGGGCTTTTTTGGCAAGTAGCGCGAGGCTATCCGCTTTTGCCTTGTTGTCGTTATAATTCATCACCACCATTTCGCTTATGGAGCTGCTCTCCTGCTTAGGCTCTGCTGCCGGTTCGGCAACCTGGGGGACTTTCTTTAACACATCCCCGGCAGGGGCGGCAGTTTTATTATCGTCGGCGGAGATCTCCTGTTGGTAAACCGATTTGCCGGCAGTGTATTTCCGGGGAGTAAACGACTTGTCGGCACTGGTTAAAACGGGTTGTTTTGCCGCATTATTTGCCATTAAGGTTTCCTGTGTGGTATGGGGCGGCGGCGTTGTCACAGTATCTTTATTAACAACCTTTGTTTTATCTTTTTGTAACTCGGCCAGTTGCCTGGTTTGTTCCGGCGAGGTCCTTTTTATCCACAAGCCGCCAATGGTAAGCACAATAAGAACCGATGCCGCTATTGACCATACCTGCCACGATATTACGCGGCCTTTCTTTTGTTCGGTACGTTGTTGTAGCCTTGCGGTAAGGTCGGCAAGATTGGCTTGCTGGTCTTTAGGGGCTTGTTCAAAACCCTCCAGCGCATCCATTAAAAAAGGGTCATCAAGGGCGTCATGTTCCAGCCGGTGCATAGCTTTGGCATCAAGTTCCCCGTTAAGGTACTTTCTTACTTGCAATATGTCGGCCTTTTTAGTGTTCACTGCTCTTCTCCAGGCAAATTTTAAGATTGCGTTTGCCGTTTTGTATATAACTTTTTACCTCGTTCAGACTAAAACCTGTTGCTTCGGCAATTTCTTTATAGCACTTTTCTTGTAAATAAAACAAATCGATGCTTTGTTTTTGGGCACCGGCCAGTTTGTCAATACAGTGCTCCAAAGCTTTATAGGCTTCTTCGCGGTTATTATCATCATGATGCAGTAATGGCGTAAATTCCATAACGTCATCTAAATTAATTACATCCAGCTTTTTACCGGCCCTTAACTGCATTAAGCAATAATTGCGCCCCAGTACATAAAGCCAGTTCCTGAATATGCTGATGTCGTGCTTTTTAACTTTTTCTACCAGTTCTTCAAAAATGCCCATTACGGCATCTTTAGCGCCATCTTCATCTTTCAGGTATTTTAAGCATACGCCATAAACCAAGCCCATATAGCGTTCATATAGTTGTCCTAAAACCGCAACATCGCCGGTTTTACGGTAAATGTTAAGCAGTTCGTCATCCGTTGATGTGCCTGTTTTGCCTGGTTTAATAAAATTGGTCATTAAAAAGGTGCAAAATAAATTTTTTTAACGGTTTATGGAAATTATCCGCGGCCTGCATCCTTATTAAAAAACAACCAGGGATGAAAAAGTTAGTTTTAATTATTTTATTGTTTGCCGGTTTAACTGGGTTTAAGCCTAATAACAGCCACCGCATTAGCGGAACCGTATATGATAGCAAAGATAGTTTAGCAATACCGGGGGTATCGGTTTTGCTTAAGGGCTCCGGTTTTGGAACACAAACCGACGCCAAAGGCAACTATTCTATTATTGTACCGGATGACAACGCCGTACTTACCTTCAGCTTTATTGGTTATACCACACAGGATGTAAAAGCAGGTAAAGGCAAAGTGTTGAAAATTTACCTTCATGCAAGTTCAAACCAACTAAGTGAGGTTGTGGTAACAGGTTATGGAGTACAAAAACGGAGGGAAATTACAGGAAGTGTGACTACTATATCTGCAAAATCATACAATGCAAAAGGCTTAAGTGGCAAAGCATCGGGCCTGGTAGTAGTGGAAAAGGTATCTGCCATTTACGGTTATTCGGGCGATGCTGATGTTTTGAAAAGTTACCAGCCTGCCGTAGTTACCGACGAAAGCTACAAAGGCATCGAAGAAAATGGTTTTAAAGCGGTATCGGCCGAGCCGCTCTCCACATTTTCTGTTGATGTGGATGCAGCTTCGTACAGCAACGTTAGGCGATTTATCAATAGCGGCCAGTTACCACCGGCAGATGCTGTTAGGATTGAAGAAATGATAAACTATTTTAGCTACAACCTGCCGGGGCCAACCGATGGCGGCCCGGTTGCCATCCATACCGAATTATCTGCAGCCCCATGGAATAGCAAACACCGCCTGCTGCGCATAGGCCTTAAAGCAAGGACAATAGCTAACGAAAAACTGCCTGCATCAAACCTGGTATTTTTAATAGATGTATCGGGATCAATGAACGAGCCTAATAAATTGCCGCTGGTACAATCGTCATTAAAAATGCTGGTTAATCAACTGCGGGCTCAAGATAAGGTTACCCTGGCTGTTTACGCCGGCGCGGCGGGCGTTGTGCTGCCTGCAACCGGCGGCGATAAAAAAGAAACCATTAATAGCGCCATTGATAATCTAAGTGCAGGCGGTTCAACGGCTGGCGGACAAGGCATTAAGCTGGCTTACCAGATTGCTAAACAAAACTTCATGAAAAATGGCAATAACCGGGTGATTTTAGCTACCGATGGCGACTTTAACGTAGGCGCATCAAGCGATGACGACATGCAGAAGCTGATTGAGCACGAAAGGGAAAGCGGGATATCGCTATCGGTGTTAGGTTTTGGCATGGGTAATTACAAAGATAGCAAGATGGAAACCCTGGCCGATAAAGGCAACGGGAACTACGCCTATATTGATAACATTACCGAAGCCCGCAAGACCCTGGTAAGCGAATTTGGCGGTACCCTATTTACTATTGCCAAAGATGTAAAACTACAGGTGGAGTTTAACCCGGCCAAAGTGCAGGCATACCGCCTGGTTGGTTACGAAAACCGGGTACTGGCCAAAGAGGATTTTAATGATGATAAAAAAGATGCCGGCGATATGGGCTCGGGCCATACGGTTACCGCTTTTTATGAGATAGTGCCAGCAGGGTTAAAGGATGATTATTCGGCCAGCGTGGATCCATTAAAGTATCAGAAACCCAAACCTGTTGCCTATTCAAATGCATCTGATGAAATGATGACCATCAAATTCAGGTATAAGGAGCCAACATCGTTAAAAAGCAAATTGAGCCAGGTTACGGTTAAAGACGAGCCAATCAACCTGAAATCAACATCAACCGATTTCAGGTTTGCCGCCGCTGTTGCCGAAATTGGCATGCTGCTGCGCGATTCGAAGTTTAAACAAAATTCCGGGTATGACCAGGCTATTAAAATGGCCCGCGCCGCCAAGGGCGAGGACACCGAAGGCTACCGCGCCGAATTTATTAAACTGGCCGAAAGCGCCAAACTGTTAAGCAAAACAGAGCTTGCCGCAAATGGCGACGAGTAATGCCAATAAACAATTGAAAAATCAATACCTATACCATATCAATCAAAGAGGCCGTATCATAAATCAAATGATGCGGTCTTTTTATTTTACGGCGGATAAATCGATTTCAAGTAGTTTTTTGATGTTGATTTCGAACTAACGAATATTATTGATTAAGAACGAGTGAAAAGAAGGCCTTTAGGCAGCTTTTTTTCTTAGGTTTTGTGCGATTGAAAGTAAGCCCCATTCTATCGCTACTTTTTCTTTCCCACGGAGCATGAAGCGTCGGAACCCKTGGTTCTGTTTGATAATTTC
>NZ_JBFUIJ010000037.1:0-105766 GCF_056401935.1 Mucilaginibacter sp. P4_D1 | reverse complement strand
GTACTGCTGAGCCAGCGTTACATCCGGAACCAGGCAGGCAAAAACCGTAAGAAAAAAAAATGCCTTTATAAACTTAGCACAAATCAATTCAAAGGGTATTTTAATTTTCATTAATACTAATATTCATTTAACGCCGTAAAAAGTTTAGCTCTATCCGCTTTGAATTAAGGTTTTATTTTAACGATGACCAAGGGTAATTATAATTGGTTTTGAGCTAATATCAAAAAAACGGGCAACTATTTGCCCTGGTTTTCATTGTCACATTATACCCTTCACAAAAATGCTTTTATATACCGGATAATTTAACAAACCGGTTACTTAAATGTACATAACGGCAATAAATATGTATATAATGACAATTTATGCAGCCGAAATTTATATTTCTTTGCTGTTAATATCGTGTCCTGTAACCAATTTCAATTTATTATAAATACCTATGCGTAACCCTCTTTTTAGTAAACAACTTGCTAAACTTTTATTGATCTCCATTTTTATTCTTACTTATAAAATAAGCCGGGGTTTTCAGCAACAACAAAGCACCGGGCTTTCAAAATCTGATACTGCTTTTGTGCCCAAAGAAATTGAAGATCCCGAAAATATCGGTATAAACAAAGAGGCCAGTCATGCTACGCTGATGCCCTATGCATCTTTAAAAGAAGCGCTGGCGGCAAACCGCCATGCATCATCGTTTAGCCGTAGCCTGAACGGATTGTGGAAATTTAACTGGGTAGATTGGCCTCAAAAACGTCCCGTTAACTTTTATAAAACCGATTATGATGTATCGGGTTGGAAAGATATCAAAGTGCCTTCAAACTGGCAGGTGGAAGGTTATGGTACACCATACTATAGCAACTTTACCTACATTTTTCAAAAGGATTTCCCGAGGGTGATGAGCACTCCGCCCGAAAAATATACGGCGTTTAAAGAACGTAATCCGGTAGGCAGCTATCGCCGCGATTTTACAGTACCCGCAGATTGGGCCGGGCGTCATATCTTTATCACCTTTGATGGTGTCGACGCTGGTTTCTTCATTTGGGTAAATGGTAAAAAGGTAGGTTACAGCGTAAATAGCCGCAACGCCGCCGAATTTGATTTAACCAAATACATTAAATCAGGCAAAAACGTTTTAGCTGTTGAGGTTTACCGCTTCACCACGGGTAGCTACCTGGAAGACCAGGATATGTGGCGCTTAAGCGGCATTTTCAGAAACGTAACCCTTTGGAGCACACCGCAGGAGCATATCCGTGATTACTTTGTAAAAACCAATTTAGATAAACAATACAAGAATGCCGATGTAGTAGTATCGGCCAAGATTAAAAACTATGGTACCACACCTGTTAAAGCCAGGTTACTGGATGTGGCTTTGTACAACGGTTTGGTACCTGTACCGGGAGCCACTACCAAAAAGGCTATCCCTGCATTAAAACCCGGTGAGGAAGCGGTGGTTGAAGCTACCTTCCATGTAAACAATCCACAAAAGTGGACCGCGGAAACACCTAAGCTTTATACCGCCGTTGTTAAAATAGCCGACGGAAACCAAACGGTAGAAACCATATCGTCACGCACCGGTTTCAGGAACATCGAGATTAAAGGACGTTTGTTTTTGGTGAATGGCGTGCCTATCAAACTAAAAGGCGTTAACCGGCATGAAAACTGGCCAAACGATGGCCATGCGGTTACCGAAGAGCAAATGATACGGGATATTGTATTGATTAAACAAGCCAATTGTAACCATGTGCGCACCTGCCATTATTCTGACGATCCGCGTTGGTACGAACTGTGCGACCAGTATGGTATTTACCTGGTTGCCGAAGCTAACCTGGAGAGCCATGGAGCCTGGGATGAATTTAACGAAGAACCAAGGATCAAAGCCGCGTTGATTGACCGTAACGTGGCCAACGTGGAGAATTTTAAAAATCACCCATCGGTTATTATCTGGTCGCTGGGTAATGAGTGCGGCAGCGGCGGCTCAAACTTCCGGGCTATATTAAAGGTGATTAAGGACATCGACCCAACCCGCCCAACGCATTACCAAGGTTTTGGCATTGGCAATAACAATCCGGCCGATATGGACAGCGAAATGTATACCGATGTAGAGAACCTTGAAAAACATGCCAATGATAAAACGCTCACCAAACCTTTTTACCTGTGCGAATACGCGCATGCCATGTTCAACTCCATGGGGTCGGTAGATATTTATAATGACCTGTTTGATAAATATCCGCAGCTACTGGGCGGTGCCATTTGGGAATGGCAGGATCAGGGTATTTACAACAACCGCGATCCTAAACACCCCATAACCGCTTTTGGTGGTGGCTTTGGCGAGTATCCAAATGATCAATATTTTATTCATAAAGGTGTGGTGTTTTCCGATCGTTCTTTAAAACCACACTACCCCGAGTTGAAGCATGCTTACCAATGGATCAGCATCAAAGCAAAAGATCTGAGAAACGGCGAGGTTACCATCAAAAACCGTTACCAGTTCATCAACCTGAATGGTTTAACTGCTAAATGGGAGGTAACAGAAAACGGTACCACCATATCATCTGGCAATTTAGCTTTAAAAGAAATTAAGCCAGGACAGGAGCAGGATATAAAAATTCCGTACAATATCACCCCAAAAGCTGGCGCCGAATACTTTTTAAGGGTATCATTTGATCTGGCAGCCGATAAATTATGGGCCAAAAAAGGATTTGAAGTTGCGGCCCAGCAATTAGAATTACCAGTAGCTATCCCTGCCGCCGTGGTACGCCCGGTAGCCGGCAAACTAACCCTATCTGATTCAAAAAACGATATCAAGGTAAAAGGTGCAGGTTTTAAGTTGGAGTTTGATAAAGAGAAAGGCACTTTTTCAAAAATGGAAAAAGATGGCCAAAACGTTTTACGCGACAACGGCGGCCCAATGTTGCACCTGTGGCGTGCCCCGCATCGTAAAGATGATATGTGGGCTTACGACGATTGGGTTAAATATGGCTTAAAAGAAATAGCCTGGAAAACCGAAGAGGCGAAGGCCGCGCAACTTGCTAACGGCGATGTGGCTATAACAGCAAACCTTACCGGCACCGGTAAAAACGCATTTGTTGTACACCACCAGGTAGTTTATACCATTAACAGTAATGGCATTATCAAGGTTGATAATAACGTCAGTTTTAATGCCGATGCTAAACTAATATTAGCCAGGTTGGGCGTACGGATGTTTTTAAAGGAAGACCTTAATCAATTTGAATACTTTGGCCGCGGCCCGATGGAAAACTATGGCGATAGAAAAAGCGGGTTTGATGTAGGCCATTACTTTAGCAGCATAGCCCAACAGCTTACCCCATATGAAAAACCGATGGATTGCGGTAACCACGAGGATGTAAGATGGGCTAATGTAAGCGCAGCAAATGGTTTGGGTATAGCTATAAAAAAACAAACCGACCTGTTCCAGGTAACAGCATTGCCTTACAGCGATGAAGAAATGACGGATGTGGAGTATAAAATAGACTTGCCAAAAAGTAAGGGAACTGTGTTGTGTATTAGCCATCAAACCTTGGGTGTGGGCTCATATGGCTGCGGTCCGCGCCCTTTAGAGCAGTACCGGGTACACGCAAAAACTACTGCCTTCAGTTACTGTATAGAACTATTGGGTAAAAAGTAACAATCTGGTTAATTGTTTATAATTGCAAATGCTTGGGGAGCGACTATACGTTGCTCCCTTTATTTGCAAAGTATACCACTTAAACTTACACACCTGCCAACAAACTATTATGAAAAAAGTATTAATCAATAAACTTCTACCTGCATATCCGGCAATCCGCAAAGGCGCTTTTGCATTACTTGCCTTGGGCGTTGCTGTTATTATTTGTCCATCCTACATAGTTCCTAAATTAAAACCTGTTAAAGTAAAGGCCGATCCTACGCCCATAACCCTGAAAGTGCAATTGGTTACTAATAACCTGGAAGCACCTACTGCCATTGTTTTTCCGGGCAATGGGGATACCTGGGTGTTGGAGCAAAAGGGAAAGATCCGCATCATTAGGAACGGTAAATTGCTTGATGAACCTTTGCTCGATTTAAAAAGCAAAATGATAAAAGTGAACAATGGTTACGAGGAACGCGGCTTGTTGGGGATAGCCCTGCATCCCAAATTTAAAATCAACCACAAATTTTATGTTTTTTATAGCGCGCCATCGGCAAATAAATCCGACCATATGGATGTGATAGCCGAATATCAGGCACCCGCAAACACAGGCCCCATTGAGCCAGCCAGTGGCCGTATCATACTTACACAGGAAAAGCCAGACGGTAACCACGATGGCGGTTGTTTACAGTTTGGGCCCGATGGCTACCTGTATTTTTCATTTGGCGATGGCGGCGGCCAGGGCGATAAGCATGGCGAAATAGGTAACGGCCAAAAAATGGATATCATGCTGGGTAAAATATTACGTATTGATATCAACACACCACAGGGGTATTTAGTACCAAAAGATAATCCTTTTGTAGGACGTAAAGATGCAAGGGGCGAAATATGGGCCTACGGTTTCCGTAACCCTTACCGGTTTTCTTTTGACAAAGCATCCAACCAATTATTTGCCGGTGATGTTGGCCAGGATTTATGGGAAGAGGTTGATATTGTAAAAAAGGGCGGCAATTATGGCTGGAGGTTATTTGAAGGAACACATCCTTACAATCCTGCTAACGGTTCTGATACCAGGGGTATCACCATGCCCATATCAGAGTATCCCCACAAAGAAGGCGTATCTGTTATCGGCGGCTATGTTTACAACGGCAGGCAAGTACCTGTTTTAAAAGGCAAATACTTTTTTGCCGACTGGGCCGGGCCGATTTACTACCTGCAAAAGGCAGGTACTAAATGGGAAAGGGGTAAGGTAAGCCTGCAAAACCTTCCACCCGATTTAAAGATCACCGGTTTTGGGGAAGATGCCGCCGGAGAATTATTTATGCTCACCAACGCCGATACCGGGCCAGGCGCTGTTAAAGGAGGCGTTTATAAAATAGTGAAGAACTAATACTAAAAGAAAAAGGCTGCTCAACTGGGCAGCCTTTTTCTTTTACCGTATTTTTGGATAAGCACATCCTAAATTACATGAGGTGGATGAATATCAAAAGGTAAATGTGCTTAAAGCAAACTTTAAGGTGTTTTACGRCCAACGCCAGTTGATTTTCGACGGTGCGTTTGGATATCTGCAGCCTATCTGCAATTTCCTGGTTCGATAAATTGTCAAAACGACTCAATTCAAAAATTTCCTGGCATCTTTTGGGCAGCTTATCCAGGTGACCGTTTAGTTGGTTGTTAATTTCTGTTTGCTGTATGCGTATCTCTCCTTCGTTTGATTGATAGCTAACATCGGCAATCAAGCTGTCGTTAAAAACAATATCGAGTTTAGCCGCCTTGCGGCGTTTGTAAATTTGAAACCGAACCGAAGTTTGCATGAAATTAAAAAAGGATTCAATTTCCAGTTCCTTTCGCCGGTTCCAGATACTTACAAAAACATCGTTTACGGCCTCGGCACAAACCTCGTGATCATCCAGGTAATAATGGGCTGTTTTGTACAGGCTTACCCAGTAACGATCAAACAGCATATTGAATGCTATTTCATCGTCCTTACGTACGGCGTGCCATAGTTGGATATCTGTTTTGATAAGCTCTAACATTATAATTGGTATCTTAAAAATAATCAAAAAAAATTGATAATCATACAATAAAATAAAAAAAATTCAAAAAAGTATGTGAGTTTTTTTAAGGATGAGGTACTATACTTATATAAACCGCCAAATGTCAAAACAGGATTTTATTTCACTTTACGAAAAGTTTCTTTCGGGGCAATGTACCGATGAGGAAAAGGCCCTTTTGGAGCGTTATTATGAGGAGATAAAACTGTTAAACAACGATTGGGATGATACCCTGGGCGATAAGGAACAAACACGAAAGCTGATTTTGGATAAAATGGCAGATAGTGTTGATTTTCAACCTGTAATCGCCATTCATAAACGCCGGCCATCCACCTGGATGGGTTATGCCGCATCGATAGTATTTTTGTTTGCCATAGGTTTTTGGGGATGGCATTACGTTGCCAAACATGGCGATAAAAAACAGGTTGTAAGTAGTATTCGCCCCGGAAAAAAGATGGCCTATCTTACATTAGCCAATGGTAAATCTATCATACTTCAATACGCTAAAAACGGGCAGGTAGCAGGTAGTGGTAATGTTATTATAAAAAAAATAAATAATGGAATTTTGGCTTATTTTCAAAATAATAAAAATAATAATAAACAAAAAATAACTGCCGCTCCAGATAGTAATTTACTGACAATACCCCGTGGCGGTATTTTTCAAACAGTACTGGCCGATGGTACAAAAGTGTGGCTTAACTCGGCATCGTCATTAAAATATCCGGTTGCATTTGCCGGTACAGAGCGTAAGGTTGTACTCATTGGCGAGGCTTATTTTGAGGTTGCCAAAAATAAGGCCATGCCATTTAAGGTATCTGTTAACGGTACCGATGTGCGGGTATTAGGTACTCATTTTAATGTAATGGGTTACCCCGAAGACAACGAAATTAAAACCACATTACTGGAGGGTGCGGTTAAGCTGCATTCGCTGGCAGGCAACGCGCTGCTTGCCCCCGGGCAACAGGGTACCTGCGGTGTTCATAATGCAGGCTTTAGCATCAAAGATGTAAATACGGCCGATGTTGTGGCCTGGAAGGATGGCTTTTTTGTGTTTGATAACGAAAGTTTGCACAATATTATGTTAAAAATTGGGCGATGGTATAATGTAGATATCGTTTTTCAACACATCACCAACCAAAGCAGTTTTGGAGGCACTATTTCACGATATAAAAATATTGATGTTGTGCTGAAGGCTTTGGAGGCAACCGGATCTGTTCACTTTAAAATAGACGGAAGGAGGGTAGTTGTGATGGATTAACCCTTACCTATTTAAACTTCATAACGATCCTTAAAACAAAAGAGACCAGGAGTAGGTCGAAGTACCCCCGGTCAAAACACCTTTCGGCATTAAGGATCAATAACTGATTATTTCTTACAACCAATTAATTACTAACCTTAACCAAATGTATAAATTTTCTATTGCATTCCCGTGCAAAAGGGGTTCCCGTATCCTATCAAAATTTTTGCTGATAATGAAACTCACGTTTGTTTTATTAATAGCGGCATTGCTTCATGTAAGTGCCGCTACTTATTCGCAAAACATTAGCCTGAAAGTGAAAGATGTTTCGCTTTTAGATGTGTTTAAACAATTGCACCGCCAGGCCGGTGTTGAATTTGTGTACGATGATAAAATGCTGAAGGAGGCTAAGCCTATCAGTATAAACGTTGTAAACGAGCCCTTAACAAAAGTGCTTGATAAATGCTTTTCGCAGCAACCCTTAAACTACGAAATGATCCAGAACATGATTGTTATTAAGCGAAGGGCTGTTAGCAGCCATACAGCTGTTATTGCACAACAGGTTCTGTCATTAACCGTAACCGGTAAGGTTGTTGATGAAAAAGGCTTGCCCATACCGGCAGTAACCGTTAAGTTAAAAGATGGTAACATAAGTACATCAACCAGGGGCGATGGTACTTACACAATCAAACTTCCCGATGGTACGGGTACCCTGGTTTTTACTTTTGTTGGCTATAGCCCGCAGGAAATTCCTGTAAATAATGCTACCCGGATCAATGTAACCCTTAAAGAATCATCAACAGGCCTAAGCGATGTGGTGGTGGTAGCTTACGGGCAACAGAAAAAGGTAAGCGTTATTGGCGCTATAAGTACCGTAAAGGCCGAAGATTTGAAAATGCCGGTTGCCAATATTACCGATGTGCTTGCCGGGCGCGTAGCGGGCATTATAGGCGTGCAACGCAGCGGGCAGCCTGGTTATGATAATGCCGAGATCTACATCCGCGGTATCTCTACCTTCACCAATAGCAGTCCGCTTGTTTTGGTAGATGGGGTGGAACGTGATTTTGGTAATGTAGATCCTGAAGATATAGCCAGTTTCAGTATCCTGAAAGATGCATCGGCAACGGCTGTGTATGGCGTGCGTGGTGCCAACGGGGTAATTCTTATTCAAACAAAAAAAGGGCGGGTTGGTAAGCCTATCATTAATGCCCAGTACGACCAGGGAATTACCCAATTTACCAAAATCCCGAAGTTTGCTGATGGGGTAACTTATATGGAGATGGCCAATGAGACCAACAGGAACAGTAACCCCAATGATCCGTTACCTAAGTATTCGCAGGACAGGATCCAAAAAACGGCCGATGGCTCGGATCCAGACCTTTATCCCAATGTGGATTGGTTTAAAACACTGTTTAACAAAACAGGCCAAAACCGCCGCGCCCGCGTTAACGCCAACGGCGGGTCGGAGAGCGCACAGTATTACTTGTCTTTAGGCTACTACGATGAAACCGGTTTGTATAAAACAGACCAATTGGCCAACTATAACTCGGCTATTAAGTTTAACAGGTACAATTTTACATCAAACTTAACGCTCAAAGTTACCAAAACCACCAAGGTTGATTTTGGCGCTTCGGGCTGGATAAGCAATGGTAATTATCCCGGCAGTTCGGTAGATGCCATCTGGAGCTCGGCATATTTATTACCGCCAATTATCATTCCGCCGGTATATTCAAATGGACTGCATTCACAGATCCGTACGGGCGATGTATTAAACCCCTATAACCTGCTCACCCAAAGCGGCTACGTAACCGAGTTTAAAAGCCAGCTGTGGAGCAATATTCGCGTTACTCAGGATTTGGGCTTTTGGTTGAAAGGGTTGTCAATAACGGGCATGTTCTCATTTGATAATTACAATGCCCATATCATCAGCCGTACCAAAACGGTAGATGGCTATTTGGCCACCGGGCGCGATGCACAAGGCAATCTTTTGCTCGATAAAACATCCATAGGTACCAGCTTTTTGGGTTACGGCCGCAGCAATGGAGGCACCCGCCAGTTTTATGACGAAGCTGCAATAAACTACAGTAACAACGTAGGTAAGCATAGTTTTACAGGTTTGGTTTTGTTTAATCAATCGGATAAAGAAGATGCTTTTGCCGGCGATTTTATTAGCTCGATACCTTACCGGTACATGGGCCTGGCCGGGCGCGTTACCTATGCTTACGATAATAAATACCTGGCCGAAGCCAATTTTGGATACAACGGATCAGAAACCTTTGCGCCCGATCATCGCTTTGGTTTCTTCCCCTCATTCGGCGCCGGATGGGTAGTATCTGAAGAGAAGTTTTTTAAACCACTTTCGGATGTGTTTCAGTTTCTGAAGCTGCGTTACTCCTATGGCGTTGTTGGTAACAGTAATATTGGCGGCCGTCGTTTCGCTTATATATCAACGGTAGGCGGTGGTAATGGAAATTACTCTTACGGCCAAAACGGAACCAATCAAACCATCAACGGACTGGATATTGGCGATTATGCCGTAAGCGTGACCTGGGAAAAAGCAAAAAAACAAAATTTAGGTTTAGAGGTAAAAATGCTGGATAACCTGATATCCCTTACAGCCGATGTTTTCCAGGAATACCGTACTGGTATATTCCGCCAGCGTGGCGATGTGCCTACCTACACAGGTTTATTATCACTTCCGTATGCCAACCTGGGCGAAATACACAACAGGGGAGTAGATGCCTCGCTGGAGGTTACCAAACGCCTTGGAGAAGATTGGCAATTGGGGCTTCGCGGAAACTTTACCTATAATAAAGCGATCAACATTAATGATGCCAACGCTCCCTGGCCATACCCATGGCAGCAACGGATTGGCCGCCCTGTTGGTCAGCGGTTTGGCTATACCGCTTTGGGGCTATTTCAGAATGATGCCGATGTGGCAAACAGCCCTTATCAAACAGGCACAAACAAAGCCGGAGATATTAAATACAAGGATTTAAATGGCGACGGGAAAATTGACAGCTATGACCAGGGGCCAATTGGACACGGCAGTATTCCCGCAATTGTTTACGGCTTTGGGCCTACTATAAACTATAAGGGTTTTGCACTTGGAGCATGGTTTAAGGGAATTAGTGATGTGGATATTTCATTGAATGGCGATGGCCTGCAGCCCTTTAGCCAGGGTGGCGAACGTGGCAACCTGCTTGCCCAGATAACAGACCGCTGGACACCTACCAACACCAACCCTCATCCACTTTACCCAAGACTTACCTATGGCAACGATAATATGAACTATGTAAACAGTACATGGTGGGTTAAAAATGGCGCCTTTATGCGGATGCAGACACTGGAGCTAAGCTATGATTTTGCGCACGCAAGCTGGTTAAAACCTACAGGAATGTCAAATCTGAGCATTTATTTTATCGGCTACAATTTGTGGACTGTAAGTGGATTTAAACTATGGGATGTTGAATTGGGAGACGGCCGGGGTGCGCAGTACCCATTGCTTAAAACCTATAACCTGGGTTTAAAATGCACCTTTAAATAGTGGTTATTATCAAATATAAACAGATATGAAAAATACAATCATAAAATATAGCGTGGCAATGCTCATTTTAATATTGCCGTGTACCGGGTGCAAAAAATACCTTGACCAGGTGCCTAACGACCGTGTTACGATAGAACAGATTTTTCAAAAAAAGGGTCCGTCGGAGCAATACCTGGCCAATGTATACAGCTATGTTGATGACGAGGCTGATCAATGGACACAAAATCCATGGCTTGGCAATGCCGACGAGGCTGATGTAACGTGGTCTAAATACACCATTTACGATCTTAATATTGGTAACATTAGCGCAGGCAACGCGCTTTTTGATAAATGGAACCATTATTACAACGGCATCCGCTCAGCTACTTATTTTATAAATCATATTACAGGCAATGCAGAAATTTTAGCGCTTAACGGCCAACAGCTGATAGATCAATATATCGCCGAGGCCAGGTTTTTACGGGCTTACTACTACTTCTTACTGATGCGGCAATATGGCCCGGTAGTATTGATGGGGGATAAAGAAATTCCTGCCGATGCCACAGCCAATGATATGCAAATACCGCGCAGTTCTTTTGATGATTGTGTAAACTACGTGAGCAGCGAACTGGATAAAGCCGCGGCGGTGTTGCCGCAGGTGCCTTCAAACAATGGGCAGGCAAGCGATGTGCAGTACGGCCGCGTTACGATAGGCATGGCGCTTGCGGTTAAGTCGCGGTTGTTGCTATATGCGGCAAGCCCATTATATAACGGCAATACCGATTTGGCCAGCTTTAAAAATAAGGATGGCAAACCAATGATTAACCAAAGTTATGACGTTGCCAAATGGAAAAAGGCTGCCGATGCTGCCAAAGCCGTAATTGACCTGGGTTTGTACTCATTATATAAAGACCCTGGTGGCGATCCGGTAAAATCATACCAGAATATATTCCTTATTCCGTGGAACTCCGAGCAGATATTTGTGCGTAAGGACAACAATTTACCATCATATGATGTAAACTCGATGCCCCGCCAGGCCGGCGGCTGGAATGGTGTAGCCGTAACACAGGAGCAGGTAGATTCTTATTATATGAACGATGGTTTGCCTATTCATGAATCATCTGCCTATTCAGAAACTGGTTTTACCACGGTGAATGGTGTTTCGGTTTACAATATGTATGTGAATCGCGAACCGCGTTTTTATGCGTCGGTTACTTATAACAACAGTATTTTCCAGGGTGGTAATATGAAAAGTGCGGCACCCATCTCGTTTTTTGTAAGCGGGCCCAACGGCAAAAACGGGCACCCTACAGATTGGTCGAAAACCGGCTATCTGGTCAGGAAAAATATTGGTACGCAAACCAACGGAGGGTCGGGCGGTAACGGCGCTGCCCAGTCACGGCCCGAAATTCTTTTTAGGCTTGGCGAAATTTATTTAAACTATGTCGAGGCACTGAACGAATATGCACCCGGCAACGCCGATATTGTCAAATACCTGAATTTGATAAGAGACAGGGCAGGCATCCCGCTATATGGAAGTGGTGCAAAACCTATCCCTGTACCGCCAAGCCAGGCAGATATGCGTACACGTATCTGGGCCGAGCGAAGGGTTGAGCTTGCTTTTGAACAGCAACGCTGGTTTGATATCCGCCGGTGGAAAATTGCACCCCAGGTTATGGGCGCCGTTCATGGTATGAATATCAACAAGGATGGCAATGATTTTTTTAATCGTGTTGTAGCAAGCAACCATCTTTTCCGCGCGCCGGCATCTTATTGGTTCCCTATAAGCCAGTATGATATGGACAGATCAAAACTGGTTGTTCAAAATCCAGGATGGTAATCAAGTTATTCACCTTAAAAATTCAAGTTATGTTAACTAAAAATATTTCAAAGTTTATATTGTTTGCCGGCCTGGCCGGCAGCAGCTTGCTTTATAGCTGTAAGGATAAAGTTGATTTACCAAACCAGCCCGTTGATAGCTATAGCCAGGTTTATATGCCCGAAGCTGTAAATAACCCGGTAGTTAAAACTTTTAAAATAACCGATAGCGCACAAACCGCTACTTACGGAGCAAATTTTGGCGGGCAAAACTATCCAACAACCGATATACCAATCAATTTTACCGTAAATAGCGCCATGGTTGATAGTTTCAATGTGGTAAACAAAACCAATTATACACTTTTGCCAGCCAGGAGTTATACACTATCAAACCCAACTGCTACTATTCTTAAAGGGCAGTTAAGCACAAGTCCGTTCACTATATCCTTTAAAACCAAAGGCGCGGATGCTATGGATGCTTTAAAAACATACCTATTGCCTGTAAGTATCTCCACTACAGCTGCCAAGGTAAATCAAACACTACGTACTACCTTTTACCAGGTAAAGGCCCAGCCAGATTTTAATGACTACCCAAATTACGACAGATCAAAATGGCAGGTTATAGGTTTTTCATCACAGGAGGCAAGCGGCGAAGGGCCCAACAATGGCCGCGCGATATTTGCACTGGATGGTAATGTAAACACGTTTTGGCATTCCAATTGGTCGGGCGCGTCACCGGGGCCTCCACATTATATTATTATTGATATGGGCGCGGTAGCTACCTTGCACGGCTTATCATTTGTAGGCAGGCAGGGCGATGGCGGTGGCAAACCCAATGAGGTTAATGTACAGGTAAGTGTTGATAATATTAAGTGGGTTGACGCGGGCACGTTTAACCTGTTGAATAATAAGGACCTGCAACAACAATTTCTCCCGGGCGGGTTCAAAGACGCGCGGTACTTTAAAGTGACCATCAATTCGGCCTACAACGCATCCTACATGCAGGTAGCAGAATTGAACGCTTTTTAAAAATAATACCCTATAGGTGGAATGCTGCCGTCCACCTATAGGTTTCTGCCATTTTAAGTTTGATAACAGGTATTACTGATCAACCCATAATTGCAATGTTGGGGGGGGCGGCTATTTGTGAGTAAAATTTAAATTGTGACCCTACACTATATGAAAAAAAATCTTTTCCGGGAAAATCCCGGCAGGCATTCCTGTTGCCTGTTGCCTGTTGCTGCCATCACTAACCAGCACCATTTTAAACAATCTATAAAAACAATGTTATGAAGAAAAACCATTTGAAAAACAACAAGCTGATGAGGGGCATTATCCCGATTGCAGCCGGGGTAGCCGTTATGTTTTCGGCTTGTAAGAAAACAGAAACCCCTAAAACAGACGCCGGGCAAACGGCGGGTGGGGCAAAGCTGGCTGTACACACCAGCGCGGCCAATGCCGGCAATGCCGATGCCGCCTTTAACGCATATAATAACGCGTTCCTGGTAAACTCGGGCGGGCAAACGTATTACAAAAAAGCCATTAATGATGGTACTGCTGACGGTACCTGGGTTGCATCACTGGATATTTTAGTGGCCGAAGATGCCTACGAGCGCACTGGGAGCGCCGCACATAAAACGTTGGTAAATAACTTATGCAATACCTGGCTGCAAAACACCCAACCACCATGGACATGGGATGGCTGGAATGATGATATTGGCTGGTTTTCTTTGGCGCTTATTCGTGGTTACCAGATGACAGGTACCGCTAATTTTCTAACGCAGGCCAAATATGGTTTTGATATGGCCTACGCCCGCGGTTGGGATACCCAATATAATGGCGGTGGCATTTGGGAGCAACAACCCAATATGACACCGGCAGGGCAGCCAATAAACAAGGAGGCTTTATCAAATAATAGCTTAGGTAAGGTGGCTTGTCTTATTTACCAAAGCACGCATGATCAGGCATACTTAACCAAAGCTACCCAGATATATGACTGGGTTTGGAATCATATTTACAATTCAAGTACCGGGCAGGTTTACACGGGGATAGATCGTAACAATGTGGTAGATCATGGGGCGGCCGTTTATAACCAGGGTACGTTTGTTGATTTTGCCAACCTGCTGTACCAGGTAACCGGCAATATTAATTATTACAATGATGCCAAACGATCTATCGACTATGTGAAAAACAATATGACCACCAATGGTATCATCACCAACAACGCAGGCTACCTGAATACCTGGGGCGATGAATTTGCCCGCGGACTTGGCCATTTTGTACGCGATAACCACATGTGGAGCACCTATTACCCATGGATGGCGCAAAACGCAACCGCTATTTGGAACAACCGCCGCACCGACTATAATATTACCTGGAACGGTTGGGACCAGGCTACGCCAACAGATAATAGCTTAACCACAAGTAAGTTTGCCAGCGCAGTGGCGTGGTTGCAATACACGCCAGGTTCGCAACCCGATAACCTTGCCGGTGTACATGTTATTGTGAGCAGTCAAAATGGTATCGCAGTAGATAACGGCAGCCTGAGCGGCAACGGAACCGGAGTGGTACAATGGGGATTGAATAACGGGCTGAGCCAAAAGTGGAACTTTACCCAAAACGAAGATAATTCATGGAATATTGTTAGTCAATACAGTTGGCTTGCATTAGATGTGCCGGGAGGTGCCACAACCAACGGGCTACAGCTTATCCAGTACACGCCAGCCAGGAATACCAACCAGCGCTGGTGGGTTGACAAGCAATCGGATGGTACTTACAAAATATGGAACCAGGCTACAAACGGAGCGTTGGACAATTCCAGCTCATCTGTAAATGGTTATAAACTTGTTCAATGGGGTTGGAACGGTGGGGCTGCCCAACGTTGGTTAATCCAATAGTAAGCGTTACATCTTCAGGTGCAGGTTTTTTGCTGTTGTGTTAGATAATACAGGCAATTGACATTGGCAGTGAAAAGCCTGCACTTTGATAATTTTTTATACCCCAATTCCGGTCGCTGTTGTTTAAAACTGATTGAATGCATTTTCGAGACCCGATAGCAAACTCCAAGCCATCACAAGTGACTAACAATTGTATATTTGTTTATGAAATTTACAACCCGTATTAGCTTGCTGCTGCTTGTTTTACTTCACAATATTTACTTTTTTGCTGTCGCACAACAGCCGGCGCAGGTAGCAACTGTTGCACCGGGCGTAAAAAAACTAACATCGGGCCAGCCGGAAAAATTTTCGCCATATAGCTTCTGTGATGAAAAACCGATGGTAGCAGAGATGAGCGAATTGCCTGAAGCCAAACTGCCGTTCAATGTCAATGATATTAAGATCAATATTTCTGATCGCGGGGTGCTTGTTGAGATACCTTTAGACAACGAAGAACAGCTTTATGGATTCGGCCTGCAAATGGGGTCTTTTAATCAAAAAGGCCTTAGAAAAAAGCCGATAGTTAATGATAACCCTTCACACGATCTGGGATATACCCATGCACCCATGCCATTCTACGTATCGAACAAGGGTTATGGCGTACTGGTGAATACTTCTCATTACACCACCTTTTACTGCGGCAGCACCGCTAAAAATACGGGTGCGGTTCATGTAAATGATGGCAAAAGCGGTAACTCTGTTGAAGAACTGTATAAAAATGATCGCCCGGCCTCCGGCTATGTTGCTGTAGATGTTCCGGGTGTGCAGGGCGTTGAGGTTTATATATTTGAAGGTCCTGAATTGATCAATGTTTTACAGCGTTATAACTTATTTTCGGGCGGCGGCGCCTTGCCTGCTATGTGGGGCCTCGGCGTTAAGTACCGCTTAAAAGCAGACTTTAACCAACAGCAGGTAGAAAAGATGGCCGATTATTTCCGGGCGAATGATATTCCCTGCGATGTGCTGGGCCTGGAACCGAAATGGCAAACAACCGCCTATTCCTGTTCGTATGTGTGGAATAAAGATTTTTTCCCTGATCACGACAAGTTTATAGATACCATGAAAGCTAAAGGATTTCACATTAACCTGTGGGAACATGCGTTCGTAAATCCTAAATCGCCGCTTTATATGCCCCTTAAAAATAAATCGGGAGATTACCTGGTTTGGAATGGCCTTGTCCCGGATTTTGTTGATCCTGGCGCCAGTAAATTATTTGCCGACTATCATAAGGAAACCTTTGTTCTGAAAGGTGTTTCGGGCTTTAAAATGGATGAGTGTGATAACTCCAACCTGACGACGGGAAATTCCACCTGGAGCTTCCCTGAACATAGTCGTTTTCCCTCAGGAATTAACGGCGAGCAAATGCACCAGGTTTTCGGTATTGTATATCAAAAAACAGTTTATAATATTTATAAAGAACTTAACACCCGAACTTTTCTGGATGTGCGCGCTTCCAATGCATTTGCCTCCTCTTATCCTGCATCGCTTTATAGTGATACCTACGATCACCATGAATATATCCAGATGATCAGTAATTCCGGGTTTTCAGGATTGATCTGGTCGCCCGAGGTCAGGGAATCCAGGTCGGTTGCCGACCTGATGCGCCGCAGTCAAACGGCGGTACTTTCTGCTCAAACACTTTACAATTCCTGGTATCTGCAAAATCCGCCATGGCTGCAAATCAACAGAGATAAAAACAATAAAAACGAGTTTATGGAGAACGCGAAAGCTGTGGAGGCTGATGTACGTAAACTCCTTAATTTCAGGATGAGCCTGGTTCCTTATCTGTATAGTGCTTTTGCCGACTACCATACAAAGGGAATCCCGCCGTTCAGAGCCCTGGTTGTTGATTATCCAACCGATCCGAAAGTGTTCAATATAGATGATGAATATATGATTGGACAGGGAATTTTGGCTGCTCCGCTTACCGAAAATAGCGACGAGCGCAAGGTTTACCTTCCTGCAGGTAACTGGTACGATTTCAACACCCGTAAAAAATATCCTGGCGGTCAGGAATATATAATAAAAACCAACTATACCGATTTGCCAATATTTGTGAAAGAGGGCACCATATTGCCTTTGGCAAGGCCGGTTGAATACATAAGCCCGGAAACCCGTTTCGAACTTACCTGCTATGTGTATGGCGATCAGGCGAAGCCTTTCTCCTTATTCGAAGACGATGGCGTTACCTTCGACTTTGAAAAGGGAAAATACAACACCCTTAGTTTAAACTATCAGAACGGTAAGGGCGTGGTAAAAAAAGCCGGTGCTTTCAAAGGCAGCAGGTACTATATTGCAAAATGGGAAGTGATCAGGTAAAATTCCTACTACATGCTGCTATGTCGGAGAGTCGGACCTCAATGGATATTTCCAGTCGATGAAAGACGAAGTTTGTTGACGATGGCACCCCGGTAGTAATGGAAGAATTTGCAGCCTGGCTCCTTGGCAGTGTCTACCAGATTGTTAACAGATACAGCTCTAAAGCGTTTATGGATTGGCAGCTGGATTGGGCTTAGCCGGTGTCGTCCATATTCAACGTGTTTTTTACTCATAACCCGTGCAGGAACGGGCAACTATTGCGCCGGCTGGCCCTGTTTCGCGCTCATGGATATATTTAGTGTTTTTATTGGTATATTTATTACTAAAAATCCTGTTTATTTAACTAAATTTGAATTTACTGTATGTTTTATTGTTAAATTGGTATTTCTGATGTCTCGTGAGATTAGGCCATATGTATGATGATCAGCAACTTCTGCAAAAAATGATTGCAGGTGATGAATTGGCATTTGCCCGCTTATTTGGAAAGTATAAAGGGTTGATTTATCACTTTGTAATGAAGTATGTTAACTCGCCATTACTGGCAGAAGACCTTACGCAGGAAGTATTTATAAAAATATGGGAAAACAGGACTAACCTTTTGGCCGTCACCTCTTTTAAAAGCTATTTATTTACAGTAGCAAAAAATCATACCCTGAATAGCATGAAGGCGGCTTTTCGCTCCGAAGCTGCGCTGGGCCTGGTTGTAAATAGCTTTATTGCGGCCAGAAATAGTACCGAAGATGAATTGATACACCAGGAATACCTTGCATTTTTAAGGCGGATATTAGAAGGCCTGCCGCCAAGAACAAGGGAAATATTTTATATGTGCCGCGAACAGGAAAAAACTTACGACGAAGTAGCACAGGAACTGGGAATTTCAAGGAATGCGGTAAAAAATCATATGGTAGCCTCTATGAAAGCGCTGAGTTTTTCCTTAAAAAAAGAACTTGGTATCTCTTTGACTGTTTTTTTTGCAATAGTATCCCGTTATTAGACATTGGTATTGATCGCCTTTGTCAATTGTTTCTGTTTTCGGCAGGTAATCCTTATTCTATACCTGATTTTTCTGTCGTCGCGCTGTAATTTGGCCACCATTCTCGTCAATATTAACTTTTTTTTAACTTTTTATAAAATTCAGCTACCCTACAGGCGACTTTTCGTTGTCTTAGGCGTAGAAATCTGTTTTTATGGATAAAGATCATTACAAAGAGCTTGTAAAACGGTACCTGGAGAAAAAGTCGACCGACGAAGAATTGGAGGTTTTTTTTCACCTGGCCGAAAAAGGCGAACTCGACCAATACCTTTCGGAATCGATGGACGAAGAATTGGGATCACCGGGAAAAGAGGAGGAAGGTAATAAGGTTAAAAAATTACATCCTGCGAAATTATGGATGCCTATAGCTGCGTCTATATTAATTTTATTATCGCTCGGCTTTTATCTGCTTTTAAATAAACAGGATGTTAAGCAAACTAATATGCAGGTAGCTAATATTCCGCCTGGTGGTAATAAGGCTTTCTTAACCCTTGCAAACGGCAATAAAATTATACTTAACAGTGCCAAAAACGGCAATATAGCTACACAAGGCAATGTAACCGTGCTTAAAGTTGCCGATGGACAACTTAGCTACGCTGCGAAAGGAAAAGAAGATACTGAGGCAGGTTTTAATACGATAACAACCCCCAAAGGCGGTCAATACCAGCTTATTCTGGCAGATGGTACCAAAGTTTGGCTAAACGCAATGTCGTCCCTTCGTTTTCCTGCTGTATTTAAAGGCGTAGAACGGCAGGTGGAATTGACGGGCGAGGCTTACTTTGAAGTGGCCAAAAACAAGGCCATGCCATTTATAGTTAAATCGGGTTTTCAAGCCGTGCGGGTACTGGGTACCCATTTTGATGTAAATGCATATACTGATGAGAGCAGTATTAAAACAACCCTGCTTGAGGGCTCTGTCGAAGTTAGTAACCAATATGCTAAAACCATTATTGCGCCCGGGCAGCAAAGTGTATCCGGAGATCAGGGTGGTTTGCTGAAAAGAGAGGTAGATACTGAAAAAGAAGTAGCCTGGAAAAATGGCATTTTTTCTTTTGACGGCGATGATCTTAAAACAATTATGCGCCAGGTATCACGCTGGTACAATGTTGATGTAAGCTACTCAGGAACCATCTCTGATGAGAAATTTCATGGCGAAATTTCCAGGTTCAGCAATTTAAGTGATGTGTTAAAAATCCTGGAGCTTTACCAGGTACATTTCGAACAAAAAGATAACAACCTTATCGTATCCTATAACCCACATTCAACTAATGATTAAACTAAACCCTAAAACGAAAAATCGCCTATGATAAAATCATACTAAAAACCTCCGCAAAAAGAAAGAAAAGCCGAAAGACGCTAATCTCCCGGCTATCAAAAAGGCAAGCAGTAAACTTTGACCGGTATCCTGCTTAATTATCACCTATTTCTAAATCAAAAGTATGAAATTAAAATTTCTTTACCCTCTTCTTTGCTTATTACGGGGGTTAAAGCAAAAACACGCTATCATCAAACTAACTACAATATTTGTATTCATTTGTGCCTTACACTTATCTGCGGCAACTTTTGCGCAAAATGTAACCATCAAAAGGCATAATGCATCGCTCGAAACTATTTTTAAAGACATTAAAAAACAAACAGGGTATATGTTCTTTTACCCGGAAAAGATCAGCCTGAAACAAACCCAGGACATTGATATCGATAACACCTCCCTGGAAATGGCTCTAACGACCTGTTTAAAAGGACTCGACCTGAATTACACCATTATCAATAAAACCGTTGTGATCAGTCGCAAGGTTCCTGAAAAACGTGCTCCGGGTGCCGCAACAGGCAGCTTTGCCGTTCCTGTAATTATCCAGGGCAAAGTGATCGACTCGGTGGCAAATATTCCGTTAATCGGTGTTAACATCAGTGTAAAAAATAAAGCCCAATACACGCAGACTAACGCCAGCGGCGAGTTTACGTTAAGTGTTTTGCAGGGCGACGTATTGTCATTCTCATATGTTGGTTACCAAACTAAAGAAGTAACCATTAAAAATGGCGGGTATCTAAAGATAAACCTGTTATCTAAAAACAGCACCATTAGCGATGTGGTGATCACCGGTTACCAGGTTATTAAAAAAGACAACTATACAGGTAGTGCCATTGTGATCAAGGGCGACGACTTACAGCGGGTAAACCCTCAAAACCTGATTAAAAGTATAGCGACATTTGATCCTTCGCTAAGAATTGYGGACAATAACCTGCTCGGGTCCGATCCTAACGCTTTGCCAAAGATCACCGTTCGTGGTTCAACCACTTTGCCATCGGTAAATGGCGAAATCATTGATCGAAATAACCTGTCAAGTACCTATAACCTGCCTGTTTTTTTACTTGATGGTTTTGAGGTTTCTTTAGAAAAAGTGGTGGATTTGGATATGAACCGCATCTCGTCGGTAACTATTTTAAAAGATGCTGCTGCCACCGCGGTATACGGTTCAAGGGCGGCAAACGGCGTAATTGTAATTACAACTAAAGCGCCAATACCGGGTAAACTGCAGCTTTCATACAACTACCAGCTTACAGTACAAGCGCCAGACCTTACCGGGTACCACGTATTAAACGCTGCCGACAAACTACAATACGAAAAGCTTGCAGGCTTATATAGTGCTGTGAATAACACGGCATCAAGCCAGGATCAGTTAGATAATGAATATTACAGCAAACTGCGCAATGTAGTAAGTGGGATAAATACCTACTGGTTATCACAACCTCTTATTAATTCATATGGGCATAAACATTCACTATATGCCGAAGGCGGCGATTCAACCTTCAGGTACGGTATCAATTTACGGTATCAAACCAATCCAGGTGTAATGAAAGGGTCGTCACGTAACCAGTATACCGGCGGAATGAGTTTCTTTTACAATCCCAGCCGCAATGTTTTAATAAAAAATGAGGTTACTGTAAGCCAGGTGAACTCTGTTGTATCAAAATACGGCGATTTTTCTACTTACGTAAGTATGAACCCTTACTATCCTATAAAGGATGCAAACGGCAATTACATCAGGGAAATAGCCAATTGGGTGATAGACACCCATTATAATGATCCAGTAAACGGCCAATATAGGAACGAACCTGTTTATAATCCGTTATTTGAAGCCAGCCTGGGTAATTTCAACAAGTCGGCATACCTGGAACTTCTGGATAACATTTCAATCGATTGGAAGATTTTTAAAGGCTTGCGGTTAATTGGTTTAATGAGCGTTACCGATACCAAACAAACCTCAGATGCATTTGTATCGCCCTTAAGCAATAGCTTTTTTTACGGCCCCACTGCCGATATTCAAAACAGGGGCAGTTACGATTACGTGGCTAACAACTCTTTAAAGCTTGACGGTAACTTAAGGTTTGTTTACAATGCGCAACTTGGCGATCATTCCGTAAATGCCACTTTAGGTTCAAATATCACCTCGGCTACTTCAAGTTATAAAGCGTTTGAGGCCCGCGGTTTTTCAAATGACAAATTTACCAACATTGGTTTTGCCCGTACTTATGCGCCCGATGCAGCGCCAGGTGGGAATGATGCCGCAAGCAGGTTGATAGGCTCCTTTTTTAGTGGTAGCTATTCCTTCAAAAACAAGTATTTGTTTGATGCTACGTTCCGCCTTGATGGTTCTTCGGCTTTTGGTTCAAATCAACGTTTTGCACCTTTCTGGGCTACCGGTATTGGTTGGAATATGCATTATGAGGATTTTATTAAAAACAACTTTCCATCTATTTCAAGATTAAAAATAACGGCGTCAACAGGTATTACCGGCTCTGTTGATTTTCCACCATCGTTGTCCAATACCACTTATACTTATCAAACATCAAACTGGTACTCAACAGGTGTTGGCGCAACGGTTAACGGGTATGGGAACTCCGACCTCAAATGGCAAAAAACCAACAATTTTGATTTGTCATTGGAGTTAGGCTTATTTAAAGACCGCATTGTACTTAATCCCCATTACTATTATAAACTTACCAAGGGCTTACTGTCTGATATCAACATTGCACCATCTACAGGTTACAGTACTTATAAAGCCAATTTAGGTGATATGGGCAACCGTGGTTACGAGCTTTATTTAACTGCGAATGCTTACCGGTCAAAAGACTTGAATATCAATATCATCGGCAACTTATCGCACAATACCAATAAAATTGTTAAGATATCTAACGCGTTAAAAGCCTACAATAAAAGTGTCGATGATTACCAGTCAAACGCCAGTAACGGTGTACAGGGTACCCCTTTGTTGCGCTTTGCAGAAGGTCAATCCATCAATACCATTTGGGGTGTAAAATCATTAGGTATCGATCCTGAAAACGGTAAAGAGCTCCTGGTTAAAAGGGATGGCTCCTTAACTTACACTTATGATATTGCCGATACACAACCCATTGGCGATTCTGAACCAAAGGTTGAAGGGTACATAGGCAGCAATATCACCTATAAACAATTCTTGCTGAGTTTTACTTTTCATTACAGATTTGGCGGCCAACAATTTAACCAAACCTTGATTGACAGGGTTGAAAACGCTGATCCTCGTTTTAATGTGGATAGCCGCGCCCTGGCACAAAGGTGGCAGAAACCCGGCGACGTGGCCTTGTATAAAAACATTGCCGATCTGGGTACGTCTTATGCTACCTCGCGCTTTGTGCAAAAGGAAAACACTTTCGATCTTCCTTCTTTCAATCTATCGTACGATATCAAAAAAAGAATTGCCAAAAAGATAGGGATGCAAATGGTTAGGGCTACGCTTACGGTCAACGATGTGTTCCATACATCAAGCATTGAAACGGAGCGGGGTATTACTTACCCTTATGCCCGCAGTTTAACATGTTCAATACAAGCCACATTTTAATAATGACTAACATGAAAAAATATTTATACACCGTAGTGGTTATCATGTTGCTTACATCATGCAAGAAGTTTTTGGATGTTAAGCCGCAGTCACAAATCAATAAGGACGATCTTTTTACTACAGAACAGGGATTTAAAGAGGCCCTAAACGGGGTTTATACACTCTGTGCTTCTTCATCATTATATGGTGGCACCCTAACCTTTACCAATGATATACTATCGCAGAACTACCAGTTTAACAACGTAATTCTGCAATCTACCGCCAATTTTAATTATACCCTTGGCGGTGTGGTATCAAAAAACGACAACACGTGGTCGTCGGCCTATCGTGCAATAGCCAATTGTAATTATATCCTGGCAGCTATTGACGATAAAAAAGGACTGTTTGCCGATAAGGATTACCAATTGATTAAAGGCGAAACCCTGGCATTAAGGGCTTACCTGCATTTTGATATACTCCGCATGTTTGGTCCATCGTATAAAGTGGGGCCAAATATAAAAGCGATACCATACGTTACCACCGTAGGCGTTACCAGTACGCCGTTTTCGACTACTGCCGACGCAATCACGAAGATCATTGCCGACCTTACTGCGGCAAAAACATTGCTGATGTCTGATCCTATCATTTCATCGGCTTATGTAATTGGCTATCCATCAACCGTTGGTAGTACCGAAACAGCAAGTAATGATCTGTTTTTGCAAAACAGGCGTCATCGCCTTAATTATTACGCTGTATGCGGCGAGTTGGCCCGGGTTTATTTGTATAAAAGCGACCAGGTTAACAGCCTTGCCAATGCATTAGAAGTGATCAACGCTAAAAGATTCCCTTTTACAGACCAGGACGATTTTTTTAATAGCGACATTCAGAAAAAGGACAGGATCTTTTATAAAGAGCTAATTGCCGCCTGGTTTATTGACACTAAAGACATTAACGGCCAGCTTCAAAGCCTGTTTACTGTAAGTAACCCGCTTTACAGTGCCACGGTTGACCAGGTTAATGACATTTATCAGGTAGGGCAGGATGGGGCAGAAGATTGGCGCTACAAGCAATGGTTTTTATCAACAGCAGCTGTTACAGGTGGGCCAAACCGCGCTGTGTTGCAAAAATACATCACCAATCTTGATCCCGAACCTAATCTTCATCCATTGGTTGCACCGGCTATTCGCCTAAGTGAAATGTATTATATAGCTGCCGAAGCAAGCTACGACACGGACCCGGTTAAGGCGATAGGCTATTTTAATACCATAAGGGCAAAACGTGGAATAGGCAACACGCTTGTTGATATACCTGGCAAAGATGCGTTCATCGATTTACTGCTTGCCGAAGCCCGTAAAGAGTTTTACGCCGAAAATCAGATGTTTTACATGTATAAACGCCTAAACCATGCGGTAGTGGTGTCATCAACGCAAAACATACAGCCATCAAATGGGGTGTTTATGTTCCCGTTGCCACAAGATGAACAGGCTTACAGAACCAACTAAAAGAAACAGATATGAAAAGAAATATATTATTTGCCTTTCTTATTTGCGCGGCCCTGGCCAGTTGTAAAAAAGAGACTTTAACTACATATAATGCACCTGGTGGCAAGGACAATATTTACCTTGGATATGCCAATACAGATAGCATTGTATATTCATTTGCCTATAACCCAACCCTAAATCAGGATACCGTTTGGGTACCTGTAAAAATATCTGGCAACAGGGTTAACCACTCCCGTAGCTTTGTATTAAGCGTTGATGATGCCAATTCTTCGGCTGTGCGTACCTTGCATTATCAGCCACTAAAACCGTCATATACCATGCCTGCGGATTCGGGCACGATACATGTGCCGGTTATTATTTTAAATGCCGATACCGGGTTGTCTGATTATTCGGTGAAACTGGCTATCCAGGTTTCGGGTGGTACGGATTTTTCTTCGAACCTGCCGCTGGATATCCGCTCCAAGCAAATTGTTTTTTCAAATAGGTTAGAGGAACCCATATGGTGGCCGTATTGGGGCGAGTTAGGCGGTTACAGCAGGGTTAAACACCAGTTATTTTTAATTTCATCTGGCACAACAGACCTGGTACGAAAAGACCCACAGGTGGATCCAAACTACTTCTTATATATCCCACGCGATTTGTACTATATCAACAATATGCATGAGTTTTTGATAGATCCTTTTAATTGGATCAAACAGAATCCGAGCAAAGGATTTGTGCTTACACCAAGGAACAATGGTACGGGCGATTATGATTTTTACAACCAAGCCGCGCCAAATAAAAAGTTCTGGCTCAAATACTTCCCAACGGTTAAACAGCTCATTTTTATGGATGAGAATAAAAATCAGATTCTGATATAACAATTAATTAAAAAGCAATGAAGTACAAAATATTATATATACCTATGGTGATTGCCTTGTTCTTTTGCTCCTGCAAAAAAGATTTAGGTAACTATAAGTATAATCCGCCATCGCAGCCTATTGTGGTTAATTTCACCAACGGCACTTTTAACGCGCTGATTGGCGATACGTTAAAACTTGAACCATATATTCAGTTTGATGGTGCCGATTACCTGAAAGATTTATCCTATCAATGGGATATTTCCGTAGATGAAGATGCCCGTACAGATACCTATACCGGCTATCCTCTTGAAATAGTATATAAACTACCACCGAAGCTGCGTAATGCTAAATTAACGATTACCGATAAACGTAATAGCATCAAATACTTTTTTCCGTTCAAAATTCAGGGTAACACCCAGTTTTCAACGGGTACAACGGTATTGAGTGTTGAAAATGGCGTAACCAAGCTATCCTTTATAAAACCCGACAGATCTGTATTAAGCAATCTTTATTTTTCGCTCATGAGCGAAAATCTGCCGGCCAATCCAATACAGCTGTTTGCCAAACCCTTGGCTTACCAGCCCGGTACAGCCGAAGATTATTGGGTTATTTGCCAGGACCCAACCAAAAATAGCGTGACTATTGATGGTAATACCATGCTCAGGAAAAGGTATTTTAACGAACAATTTTTTGTTGCACCGGCTACCATAACCCCGCAGGGTTTTGAAGCTTCAATGGGCATACCAACGGGGGTTATCAACAATAAACTTTATTTGTCAATTACTTCCACGGCTCCATTTGCACCTGATTTTGGCAAATTCTCAAATCCACAATCAGGAACATATACTTTATCTAAGTTTTTTACACGTACGCCCGGTTACTTTTTTGGGTTCGATTTAACAACCAAAGCCTTTGTTTCTTTTGATGGCGGCGGTAACTATATGGGAGCCGACTATACCGTAAAAGGCAAAGCCTTTAACCCGCTTAACACGGGTATGACCGACCTGGTGTTTATGCAGGCACAGCCGGGCCAGTCTTACGCTTATTTCAGGGATACCGATGGCAAGATCTATGAGCTTTCCTTTTATATCGATATGGACGATTATTCGCAACGGGCTATAGAAACCTATTATAAGCGGGAATTTAAAGCAGAGGCGTATGTAAAAGCCGATACCAAATGGCAAAAATCGGCGGTTGATATCTTCTACTTCACCTCAGATGATAAAATATATCGCTACAATCCTTTAAATCAGGATTTGCGCACTTTGGACGCCGGCATGGGCGGCAAAAAAGTAAGCATGATAAAGCTAAGTGCGGATGGTAATACGCTTACAGCCGGTGTGGCCGGGAGCTTGTATACCCTTGATGTTAGTGTAGGTAAAAACGGTGTTATAGTTAAACAGCTTGATGGCATTCCCGGCTCGCCGGTTGATGTAGTGATCAAGTAAATAAAAAATTAAGATCATGAAATTTTTAAAAAACATATTCTGTGTTTCGGCTGTGCTTTTGCTTTTTTTGGCTGCTTCATGTAAAAAAAATAAACAAACTACCAATGTGATACAAAATGATCCCCCGGGATCACCGCCTAAAACCTGGCAGGAGCACTGGGGAGGGCCGCACACATTTTTGCTGAACCGGGTTTATTTTGATAGCGATGTAGCGGTATACTATGATCCGTCAATGGATAAATCGGTAACCTGGCCTTACAAAACGATGTCAGATACCTGGAAGTATGTTAAAAAAACGTATGGCGCTTTCGGCGATTCGGCCAGACTATACGTGGTTTTACACGGGATATCTACGCCATTTGAAGAAATTCTTGGCGGTGGCCATCCTGCATCTTATTTTGATGAAAGCCATGACTATCGCAATGCCATAGATTGCGGGCTGGGCGATTGGAAATATCCTACAGGCCAGCAAATAGGGATTCCTATTCATGAAACGGGTCACATTGTTTGCGGCGCTAATAATGGGGTAAAAGGTTCTCCGTCGGATGTGTTATGGGGCGATAGTAAGTTTATGGAAATCTACAATTATGATGTGCTCATGAACATTGGCAGGCAGGATGAGGCCGCAAGGGTATATGATCAGCTTAAGGCACAGGTAGATACCTTTCCCCGTGCCGGCTCGCAATGGTTTAAGAATTGGTTTTACCCCATTTATGCAAAATATGGCCATGCTGCTGTGCTTAGCAAATACTTTAAGGTGYTGGCTGCCAACTATCCTAAAATGCCAAACCCACACGGCGCAGAATATACCCAGAATTTAAATTGGGGCGAGTTTGTCCATTTTTGGAGCGGTGCTACCGGCGATAACATGAAAGCCCAGGCAACTTTTGCCTTCGGCTGGACTGATGAGTGGGAGCAGCAATTCAGGCAGACCCAAAAAGATTTTCCTAATGTGAAGTACACGTATTAGATTTTTAATAACAAGAAATTATAACAATGAAAGCCATTAATAATTTGAGCATATTAATATGCCTGGCATGTCTTGCCTTATTAAGCGCCTGTAAAAAAGACTTAGCTAAAAGCACAGGGATAGCTTACGGGGGGGCGCCGCCAAAAACATGGCAGGAGCATTGGGGTGGCCCACATGTTTACCTGTTAAAAAGAGTGTATTATGACGCTGACGATGCCATTTACTATGACGCCAATATGGACACTACGGTTACCTGGCCATACAAAACAATGTCGAAAGTTTGGCAATATGCCAAGAAAACGTATGGTGCTTTTGGCGATTCATCGCGCCTATATGTGGTATTACACGGTATAGTAACCCCTTTTGATGAAGCGTTAGGAGGCGGTCACCCGGCATCGTATTTTGACGCCAGTCACGATTACCGTAATGCTATTGATTGCGGCCTGGGTGATTGGTCGACCCCAACGGGGCAAATTATCGGCATCCCGGTACATGAAACCGGTCACATTATTTGCGGTGCCAACAACGGCGTACAGGGCTCGCCCTCTGATGTGCTTTGGGGCGATAGTAAGTTTATGGAGATATATAACTACGATGTACTGATGAATGTCGGGATGGAGGATGAAGCCGGCCGTGTATTTACGCAAATGCAGTCACAGTATGATAATTTTCCGCGGGCAAACTCGCAGTGGTTTAAAAACTGGTTTTACCCTATTTATACAAAATACGGCCACGCGGCAGTGTTGAGCAAGTATTTCAAGTTGTTGGCTGCAAATTTCCCCAAAAAGAAAAATGCCATCGGCTATGAATACACCCGCAACTTAAACTGGGGCGAGTTTATTCACTTCTGGAGCGGCGCGGCGGGTGTAAACCTAAAAGCGCAAGCTACCCTGGCATTTGGTTGGAGCATGGAGTGGGAGCAGGAGTTTAAAAATGCACAGGAAGATTTTCCTGCTGTAAAATATCCTTATTGAAAACTAAAAATCAGTAATAGTTAGCTTTTGGAAAGGCCGTCAAAAAAGCTCCCGGCAAGCAGTTTCGGTGAGAACGAAATATTGTCGACGGAAAGCGTTGGCGGCCATCCATTAGTTTGTTTAAAAAAAAATCAAAATGAAACATCTAAAACACATAAAAATGAAAAAAGGAATTTTAATGATTCTTACCGCTTTGGCACCATGCCTGGCATCGGCCCAAGCAACCAACAATTTTACAATTACCGGTCATATCGGCACGCTAAACGCGCCAGCCAAAGCTTATCTTGACTATATGGATAACATGGACAATGGTGCAAACCATACCGATTCGGCATTGGTGGTTAACGGTACTTTTAAGTTTACCGGTCATAACTCGGGCTATGCTACTGCACGTATGGCGCTATCTCATGATGGCGGCGGTAAAGACCGGGCTATTTACATGCCAACATCGGACGTGATCTATATTTACTTTGGTAAAGAAAATGTTGAGATCACCTCTAAAGATTCGCTGGCCAATGCTGTTTTCACCGGATCAAAAGTTTATGACGAGTTCCAGGCATACGTAAAAACCACTGGTGGCACGGTAATGCAGTTTGCAAAAGAAGCCAACGCCGAGATCAGCAGCTCGCCGGAATTACAAAACGACCAGGAGTTTGTAAAAGAAGTAGGCGAGCGGTACCATAAAAAAATGGATGAACATTTTGCAAAACAAATCCAGTTTGCCAAAGATCATCCTGATTCTTACTTCGGTCTGGTTGGTTTATCAGAAGGTATAGGAAATAAATTCGATCCTAAAATAGTTAAACCTATTTTCAATGCCCTCAAAAAAGAAAACCAGTTAACAGATGCCGGTAAGGAACTAAAACAACGCATTGAGGCAATGGAAAACATTGTTATTGGCGCGCAGGCCCCGGCATTTACTCAAAATGATGTAAACGGTAAACCGGTTTCTTTAGCCAGCTACAAAGGTAAATATGTGTTGGTAGATTTTTGGGCCAGCTGGTGCTCGCCATGCCGTGCCGAAAACCCTAACCTGGTTGATCAGTATAAAATATACAAAACCAAGGGTTTCGAAATACTCTCGGTATCACTTGATAGCGATCATGGTAAGTGGGTAAATGCCATTGCTGCCGATAATCTTACGTGGACCCACGTATCAGATTTAAAGGGTTGGAACAATGCCGTTGGCCACCTATATGGTGTAAGGGCAGTACCGCAAAACTTTTTACTTGATAAAGATGGTAAAGTAATAGGTGTTAACCTGATAGGAGAAGAACTAAATAAAAAACTGGCCGAAACATTTAAAAACTAATTTAAAACCCAGGCTATACAACAATGCAAGGTTTATGATTTGCTTTGAAAATTGTATACCTGGGTTTTTAACACATACCCGATGTGCAATCTTATAAACAACTAATGAAGAAATTTCATTTCGTTTTCCTGGCAGCTGTGTTGCTAACGCAATATGCCTATGCTCAGCAAAACAAACCCAACAAAACCGAAGAAGCGTTGAAAGCGGGTATTCAAAAAGCTTACCCGGCCTGTGTACGTATGTGGAGTTACGATACATCGGYCAATAAGCGTACCGGCGGGCAGTTTAGCGGGGTTGTGGTGGATAAAGATCGCCATATCCTAACAGCCGCGCATGTTACCTGGCCCGGCCTTACCTATAAAGTAATGTTCCCCGATGGGAGAGAGGCCATTGCTGTAGCTTTAGGTAAGATAGAATTAGCAGCCGATAAAGCCCGCCCCGATGTAGCAATAATGCAGATCGTTACCAAAGGCGACTGGCCATATGCCGATATAGGGAGTTCAACCGCGCTTATCGTATCTGAACCATTAATCAGCATCGCCTATCCCGAAACTTTGAACCAGAACAAACCTACCATAAGATTTGGTCATGTAACCGAAGCGAGAAATAGCCGTGGATTTATCAAATCAACCTGTATGATGGAACCAGGAGATTCTGGAGGCCCGTTGTTTGATCTTTCAGGAAAAGTAGTTGGTTTGCACAGCGCGATAGAAGTTCCTGAAGATGCCAACTACGATGTACCGGTTGATCTTTATAAAAAATATTGGAAAAGCTTAATGCTCCCAACGGTTTATCATGTGTTGCCCGATAGCGTGCTGGTATCTGTTACGCCTGTTAATAAAAACTTGTTTAAAGAGCTTCCCACTGCTAATTCATCAAAACATACCGGTACCTGTGTAGCTATCCGCAGCAGTTTTAATGGTGTTAGCCAACAGGCTTTAGGTGCGCTTTTTTCTGTTGATGGATTGCATTTGAAAAAAATTAAAAGCCATACCATCATTGTAAGTAAAAGTTCCATAGTAGCTGATGCACCGATGGTGATGATAGGCAAAAAAATGGTTGGCGCTACGGTTATTTCCCGTGATAAAGAAAACGACCTTGTACTTTTAGCGCTTGCCGCTGATATTAAGGGAGGAATAAGCTATCAGGCAATACGAAAAGATACATCGTCTGATTTAGCGCCTGGCACCTTTTTGCGCTCGCCGCAGCCCGACACTGCAGACATTACCGGAGTTTTGGGAAGCAAGCTGTTTTTGTTGCCAAAGGTAGTAAATGCAGGTTATCTTGGTGTATTTGTGGGTGATAACAACGCGGCTGCATCTGCTTTATGGATAAAGCCACTTTCGCCCGCGGCCCAAAATGGTTTGCTTGCAAAAGACGAGGTAACCGAAATAAACGGTTTAGCCATACCTACCGCAGGTGATTTTAAAGTTGAGATGCAAAATCACTGGCCGGGAGATACCTTAACGTTAAAGGTAAAAAGAGCAGGCGCTTTGTTCACTAAAACTTTGGCGCTTGGCACTGTCCCCGCGATACATTTTGACCACCCGGCAGAATTGTTTACAGGTGGCAAAAGCGGCAGGAGGGATGGTTTTAAAGAAGTATTTGCGCATGATTCAAGGCTAACTCCCCAAAGGTGCGGTGGACCGGTATTTGATAACTATGGTCGTTTTTATGGTGTTAATATAGGGCGATACAGCAGGGCAGTTAGTATTGCGGTACCATCAAAAACAGTTTGCAAATTTATTGCCGATAAACTTGAGATAGCGTTTTAATGAGCGTCGTTTGGTTGGAAATCAAAATAGCCAGCGGCCTTATTACTGGAAGAAACAAAAAGTGTCGTGCCCGTTGCCGAATATTCACTACCATTGATTCACTCATCTAAAAAATTAATTAAAAGTTTGCCTGAACTGTACCGGCGAAAGCCTGGTCTTGGTTTTAAAAAGTCTGCTGAAGGATTGAGAATGCTCAAAACCTAATTGATAGGCTATTTCACTAATGGTAAGGGTAGTAGTAGAGAGCAATTCTTTAGATCGCCCGATCAACTTTTCATGGATATGCTGCTGTACGTTCAGTCCGGTGAGCGAACGCAGCATATCACTTAAATAGTTGGGTGTATAGTTTAACTGCTCTGCCAGGTATTGTACAGTAGGCAAACCCCGATTGGCTGGCTTATCTTCCTTGAAATAAGCGTCGAGCAATTCTTCCAGTCGCTGTAGCAGATCACTGCTGGCTGCCTGCCGGGTCAGAAATTGTCGTTTGTAAAAGCGCCTGGCGTAACTCAATAGCAATTCTATCTGTGCGATAACTACTTCGTGGCTAAAATCGTCTATCCGATTGCTCAATTCTTCCTGGATAATGGTAAAAACAGAGGAAACGGTACACCTTTCCTGCTCAGAAAGGTGCAGGGCCTCGTTTGAAGCGTAGGAAAAAAATCCATATTGTTTGATCTTAGCCGCGAGCGGATAACCATGGAGGAAATCCTGATGAAAGATCAAAGAATAGCCCTCGTTTCCCTTGTAAATCGCTGTGCTTCCTACAATCTGATTCGGTGCTGTAAAAACCATACCTCCTTCGTCAAAATCATAAAAGCCCTGGCCATATCTGAATTTACCGCCTAATTTATTTATAAAGGAGATCTTGTAAAGCGTTGTTACGTAGCTAACCGGCAGGCGGCTTAGGTTGATCCGTTCATCCCTGGTATCCAGTAAACTGATCAGCGGATGAGCAGGCCCCGGGATACCGAGCAAACGGTGTATTTCCGTTATCGATCCGAGTTTAACAACTTTTGGCATGTCGTTTTTCATGTTGAAAGATAATAATTATGACCGGATGCTGTTTCAGCTTCCGGTCATAATTGATTTGTAAATAAGAATACTTTGGTGCCGAATAAGCGGAATTACCAGGGCAGTGGACCGTCGGGGCCGGTAAAGCCGCCAGTGGGGCCGTCTGTCTCCAGGGCTACCCTAACCGGCTCACGCGACCCGACTTCCAGGCTGTCGGTTCCCTGGAAATTATTCAGTGCAGTAGCTGTATAGCCCGGACTGGTAGCGTTCACTTTGATATTCTCCTTTTCAAGCTCCAGGGCAAAGGCAAGTGTAACCGCGTTAAGTGCAGTTTTAGAGGCAGCATAAACAATACCGAAATGTTCTCTTGCCCAGCAAGCCGGGTCAGCTATCCAGGTGAGTGAACCCAGCCCGCTTGATACATTGACTATGCGTGCAGCCGACGATTTACGCAGCAAAGGTAAAGCAGCCTGTGTTACGGCTATAACGCCGAACACATTGGTTTCCCATACGGTGCGCACTTCGTCCAGCGATACATTAACGGCACGCCCGGTGCTCATTAATTCTTCCGGGTTTTTAGGAGATGTTCCGCCATGTGATATACCTGCGTTATTCACCAGCAGGTCGAGGTGGCCGTGTTCGTTTTCAATGCGCGCTATTGCTGCACTGATGCTTTGTTGTTGCGTAACATCCAACTGTATAGCCTTTGCATTTTGCCCGATAGCAGCGGCTGCTTTCTCCCCGTTTTCGAGTTTACGCGAGCCTACATACACTGCATAACCGTTAGCGGCAAGCGCTTTGACAATTTCGTTACCCACACCCTGGTTGGCGCCGGTCACTAAGGCAACCGGTTTGTTCGCAGATGTTATTTGATCTTCCATAAGATTTTGATTAACTGTTATGAAACAAATGTCTGCGTTTGATTTTATGCAGCTGTAACCGAATCAAGGAGAGTTGTAACCGAAATGAATACTTTTTTACCTGGTTTAGCGAACCGTAATAAGTATACAACTTACCGCAATTTGTGTTATCTGCCGCTACCAATTTACGCTGACCTTTACCTCATCAAATAATTACAACATGAAAAACACAATTTTAATTACCGGTGCAAGCAGCGGTATAGGTAAAGCCACAGCTATATTGTTTAAGGAAAAAGGTTGGAATGTGATAGCTACCATGAGAAATCCCGAAGGTGAATCAGAACTTAAAGACCTGGATAATGTGGTGCTGACCAGGCTGGACGTTCTTGATCTTGATAGTATTGAACTTGCAATAACTGAAGGTATTAAACAATTCGGAAAGATTGACGTCATTGTCAATAACGCAGGGTATGGCGCATTCGGACCGTTGGAAGCATTTTCAAGGGAAAATATTACCCGCCAGTTTAATACCAATGTGATAGGGCTTTTGGATGTAACCCGTTCGATATTGCCTCACTTTCGCAGCAATAGAAGCGGCGTAATCGTCAATATATCGTCTATCGGCGGCAAGATGGCTTTCCCCTTGGGCGCATTATATCACGGCACCAAGTTTGCCGTAGAGGGGATATCAGAGGCCATGAGCTATGAACTGGAACAATTCGGTGCGAAAATTAAGATCGTTGAACCTGGCGCCATCGCTACAGATTTTGCCGGCCGTTCGCTTGACTTCAGTAACGATGAATCGTTGACTGAATACAAAGGTATTGTGGAGAAAGTAAACGAAGGAATGCCTGCCTTCTTTGAGAACGCTTCTCCTGCCCGCGTAGTTGCCGAAGTTATTTACGAAGCAGCAACAGATGGCACCAATAAGCTGCGATACACAGCAGGAGAAGATGCAAAAGAAATCGTTGCCCAACGCAAGGAAGCTGACGATCAAACTTTCTTGCAGGGAATCAAAGGCTTGTTTAAACTTGATTAGTATAAGGCACACAGGGTTGCTGCAATGCTGCGGCCCTGTGTTATTGCCAAAAATCACTTAACTTTAAAGCTAATAGTCAATACGCCATGAGCATATCGCTTCATTTTTCCGGGATAACCGACGTTTATAAGTTCTTTAACTTAGATCAGACGCTTAAACATCCACTTGTTGCTGTGATCGACTTTAGCAATGTTGATGAGCAGGTGGCAGAAGATACCAGGATTTCCGGCGATTACTACTGCTTATTGTTTAAGCGGTATGATGGCAATAATGTAAAATACGGGCGTAAGGTTGTTGATTTCAATAACGGCAGCCTGATGTGTATGGCACCGAACCAGGTATTGGATCTGGAAGCCGACACTGGTGCATACACCGAAAAGGAAGGCTGGGGCGTGTTTTTTCATCCCGACCTGATCAGAGGAACCGGTCTTCATAATAAAATGAAAGACTATAGCTTTTTCTCTTATGAAGTGTGGGAGGCGCTTCACATGTCTGAAAAAGAGAAACGCATCTTTTATGATTGCGTGCAGAAACTGGACAATGAATTACAAGAGAATATAGATACGCATAGCCAATCCGTCATTGTTTCCCATATCGAGCTGCTTTTAAATTATTGCTCACGCTTCTACGGGCGACAATTTATTACAAGAAAAAGTGCGAATAGTTCGGTCGTTATGCAAGTGGAAAAAATACTACGCGATTATTTTAGCAAGGCCGAACTTAAAGAGCTAGGCTTACCAAGTGTAAAAAACCTGGCAGATAAAGTCAATTTATCGCCGGGTTATCTGAGCGATCTACTTAAAAAAGAAACGGGGAAGAATGCGCAGGACCATATCCACTATTATTTAATCGAAGAAGCCAAGAACATCCTGATCAGTACGGATAAGTCAGTTGGTGAAGTTGCTTACTTGCTTGGCTTTGAATATCCCCAATATTTTAATAAGCTATTTAAACAAAAGACAGGTAGAACACCTGTTGAGTATCGCAACCTGAACTAAGCCATTCCGATCACAATTTGCCAAACGATTCGCGATCGAAATGGTGCAGCCGGAAGCTGCGGGTTTATGCTTTCAGGTTTTGATCCTGGTCAATTTCTCTTTCCTGAACGAACCCGGCTGAGTGTCTCCTGCGTGATTTCCAGGAAGGACGCGATTTGACCGAGCGAGGCCTGCCGGGTGATTTTCGGAAGTTGTTTCAACAGCAGGCTGTACCGGTCCGCGGGCCTCCTGGTGCGGAGCAGGATGCCCCGTTCCTCCGATAGGATGTAATACTTTTCGGTTAATAGCCGGCCGTGATAATTATATTCCGGAAACTCAGTGTAAATGGTCTGTAGCTGGCCCCAGGTCATGGACAGTAAAACTGAGGATTCGAGTAATTCGATATTTTCTGCTGCCGGTTGCTGGGTATAAAAGCTGCGAACCGAGATCATTAGGTCCCCGGGTCCCATAAACCACGTGGTATGCTCCCGGCCGTCAGCATCCAGGTAGAAAGCCCTGGCGAAACCTTTACAGATAAAAAATATATGGCGCGAAATCTCGCCTTCGCACAGTAACCTGTGCTTTTTAGGATACGTTTTGATGACGATAAAATCCTCAAAACGCCTGCGCAGCGCACCTGAGAGCGGGGCAATAAAGGCCATGATCCGGAAAAAAGCTTCCAGGTCCGAAAGCTCATTTGAATCTTCCATACGATTTTGATTTAATTCAAACCGCCTGAACTTTATAGAAATCAGCTTTTGATTAACAGATAACAATTAAAAGTTAACTATTTATCCGCGAAAATATTGCGTTGCACTTTAGAAAGCTGTCGTATCTTCTTACCGGCAATCTGTAATTGCTGGTAGTGGATAGTACTGATAAATTTAACCTGCTCCAGGTATGCATTGGTTTCCCTCGGCTCCGGAACTTTGATCTTCAGAACTTGGCTACCCTTGTTTAGTTGTTGACCTTTACATAATGCTTTAAGCCAAAAAGTATCTTATGCCTGTTAACAGCCACGGCAAGGCATACATTCGTGATACCGCCTTTTGCCTTTTTTTGATGGTGAAATGCACATCAAATGCCTGCGATGTCTTCATCCTTTTACAGTTTTTATTGAATTAATGATTAATTACATCCTGAAACCCTCAGTTTTCAGGCCGCAAAAAGGAGCAAGAAAGATTTGGATGCAGTCTTTTTAAGTCTTTTTTGATCTGTATTTCAAGACTTAATTAACTGTTTAGCAGTTCGTTAATCCATAAATGCGCCTAAAATTAAAAACAAATTCTTGAGGGCTGAAAAGCTCTAAATCAGCGATTTAGAGGGTTTTTACACTGCGAAAAATCGCATTTTGTGCGCCCACCTGGCTTAGGTGGACTTGCCTGTATATTATTGATAATCAATATCTTCTGAATGGATTTACCGGCTATGGTAGCCAGTATGGTCTCCGAGCCCTTGTGGCTTACACAAAAATAACAAAAAACTCTGGAAGACAGAAAATTAAAAAAAATGGGTTCCTGGTTCGAGCCCGGCCAGGGCTACATAACTTGAACGGTCATTCCGAAATCCTTTAAATGTATAAGTGATCAGTTGAAAGGTATAAATGAGGTTGCCGCCGTAACCTGACATTTGCTTTAGAAATTAAAAATTTAAAGCAATGAAAAAGACAGTATTAATAACAGGCGCTTCTTCAGGATTTGGAAGAGTGACAGCAAAATTATTTCATACCCATGGCTGGAACGTAATAGCCACCATGCGTTCGCCCGAAAAGGAAACAGAACTGGGCGCGCTGGGCAACGTATTTATTACCAAACTGGATGTTACAAATAAGCTAAGCATACAGAATGCGGTAGCTGCCGGTATCGAAAAATTTGGCCAGATCGATGTACTGGTAAACAACGCGGGTTATGGCGCCATGGGCGCTTTAGAAGCCGCCAGCGAAGAAGAAATAAAAAAACAATTCGATGTTAACCTTTTTGGTTTGATAGCCGTAACACAGGCCGTATTGCCAGGCATGCGCCAGCAAAAATCAGGTACTATCATTAGCGTTTCTTCCATAGGCGGCAGGGTTACCTTCCCGTTCTGCTCACTTTATCATGCGACCAAGTTCGCGGTAGAAGGCTTGACCGAATCCATGCAATACGAATTAAAYCCGCTAGGTATCAGTTTAAAAATAGTTGAACCGGGTGGTTATAAAACAGAGTTTGCCGGCAGGTCAATGTCGCTTTTTGGCGTTAATGACGTTGCCGATTATCAATCTGATTTTGATAAATTCATGGCTATGATAGAAGCGTGGCCCATGTCTGAAAATATTGGTGAAGTAGCCGAAGCCATTTTTGAGGCTGCGACTGACGGAACCGAAAAATTGCGTTACCCTGTAGGCCACGATGCCGCGCCGATAATACAAGCCAGGCATGATATGGACGATGCCGGTTTTAAAAAGATGATAGTTGCGCAAATGGGCATTTAAAAATGATTTGGCTGCCCGTTTCGGGCAGCCAGTTTTATAGTAACTTTATATCAATTAAAATGATGCCCGATAAATATATAGATCTTCAGTCTATCAGCGACCTGCACAGGCTGGTACGGTACACTCCGCCGAAGCATCCGCTGATCAGTGTGATAGACCATACCGATTTTTATGCCAAATATCCCAGGGAAAGGGATGCTTTTTACCGTTTTGGTTTTTATACTATTTCGTGCAAAAAGTTTGAAGGTTTGTTAAAGTATGGCAAGGGCTATTACGACTTCAGTGAAGGATCCTTATTATTTACCGCGCCGGGGCAGGTTTTAGCCCCCGGTCCGGACGTTAAGGTGGAGGAAGGCTGGGCGCTGTTTATCCATCCCGACCTGATGCATGGCACCGACCTGGGCAGGAAGATACACCAGTACACCTTTTTTAATTATGAGACCAACGAGGCCCTGCATATTTCGGAAGAAGAAAAGCTGGTGATTAAAGATTGTGTGGCCAAGATCGAAAAAGAATATTCGCAAAATATAGACAAGCATTCGCAGGGCCTTATCGTCAGCAATATCGAGCTACTACTGAATTATTGTAACCGCTTTTACGACCGGCAATTTTATACCAGGGCAAAAGTTAATTCAGACGTGGTGCAACAGTTTGAAAAAATGTTAAAAGATCATTTTTTGCAAAACACCCTGATTGAAACCGGGCTGCCAAGTGTTAAATATTTTGCTTCGCGCCTTAACCTCTCGCCTAACTACCTGTCCGACCTTTTAAACAAATTTACGGGCAAAACCACGCAAGAACATATCCACCTGGAATTAATAGATAAAGCGAAAACTTTGTTATGGGGTACCAACAACTCTATTAGCGAGATTGCGTACGAACTTGGTTTTGAGCACCCATCGCACTTTACAAAAATATTTAAATCAAAGACAGGGAAATCGCCAAGCGAATACAGGCTCCTGAATTAGTGGTTAACTATTTTCGCTAACGAGATTATGGTTAACACCTTTTATTCATCCTGCTTGTTTAAATGGAGACAAAAGGGTTATAAATATTAACGATTATGATCAGGAAATTAAAATCGAGGCAATACTGCAAGAACACCGGCAAAGTCGCCCCCGAGACACATAACCGCAAAAATCTGGGCACGTTCGATTCCATGGAAGCCGAAAAAGAAATTCAGTATTTCAAGCATCATTAACGGATAAATTGATCGCGTTTAGAAAGGGAAAGTTGGCAGCAGTTTCCGGGCTGGCTGCTTGGTTTTTGTCACATTTTATATAAATCTGTGACCAGGGCTATCGTAGGCTGGTAATAAAAACGCCCCGCATTTTGCGCCTGCAAACAGCAATCAACAGGCAAAATGCGGGGCGAAAACGGGGCGGGCCCATGCCCGCCCGTCGATTGATTTAGAAACTCAGGTAGTGTCTAATAGTAATAATTTCTGATAAACATCCTCCCAGTAGGCTTTCCTTTGCTCGTCTGCCTGTCGGTTTTGAGGGTTCATATGCTCATAATGTCTGTAATCGTCGGCTTGTATAATAGCCAATTGCAGGTTATCTATTTCGATTTCACAACTGTTCAAATCTATAATTTTCATGATCTTGTTATTAGGTTACTTTTAATGGCTGTGTCCTGAAATCCAGCAGGTTCAGGAAGAACCCACGGTTAAATAAGATGCCCTCCCTGAATAGTTGCCACAAAAGCGATGCCCCGCAATTAGCCAGTGCGGAATTGATAAACAAATCCTGTTTAGTCAGGGCTTCAGCAAGTGAACAGCTTGGTGTGTTATCGGCCTCTTCGGATGCCTCCAACAATTCTTTAAATTCATCGGTAACTAAGGGCAAGGTTTCTACAGGACGATATCGTTCCGAAGCGGGTTGCTTTATTTTTTCTAAGGTTGACAGGATAACCTGGCCGCTCGAACGGCTGTTACCGAAATCCATCCAGTACTGCACACGGTTGCGGCCACTGTATTTATCAGCTAAATGCTTCAATATTCCGGCTATTTCATAACGGGCATCCACGGTATCAACGCAGGAAATGGTAATTGTAGCATTTGCTAAATCCCTGTCCTTGAGCGATACTTTATCATAACGTATCGTTTCGGCTCTCCAGTTCGTACCAAAGAAACGGTTGATGCGGTTTATCAATGCCACAGATTTGTATAAACCTAATTCAGCGGTTGTAAACAACTGCCTGCCGAGATTGGCCCTATCTATGGTATCATCATCAAATACCCTGACAAACAAACCCGCATGGCCTAACACAATAAGTGCGTGGTTCATTCTTGCGAGTGCGGTCAGTACCTGACCGCCTGTGCCGCCTGCACCAATCAGATTAACGGTTATCGGGTTATATGGTTGTAATAATTCCTTTTGCACGATGTGCACGGCGGGCTTTTGATTTTTCGCTCTCATTGGATGATATGTTTAAGGGTTAAACTTGTCTTCATTAACTCGTTCTGCGGAAACGGTTGGTTAGTTCCTGCGAGGGAACGCCATAATTCGGTGGTATTGCTTTTGGTACTATTATTACCGCTGATGGAGTGGCTGAAATTGCTGTTAAAGAAATAATTCTCCCATGTTTTCATAAATTCTTCTAAACAGGTGCTATTGCCCATATTAATTTGTACCGTCCCCATACAAACCTGACCACTCCCATAGATATTGAGAAAGGGCGCGTGGTATAGTTTGGTTTTTTCAGTCGGCTTTGCTTTCCCTGCTAACCCGTAAACCATTAAATGGTCGGTATTGGCTTTCCAGAGCATGGCAGGTATCTGGAATTTACCTGACGGAATATTCAGGCTATCAACAAAAAACAAGTTCATCTCCTGCGGTGGCGTGTACCATACGGCGTAACCATTCGCCTGTTGATTTACATAGAGCATATTGGATGGCAATAACCCTTTACTTTTGAGATAGCCACTTTTGATTTCCTGCGTGGTCTGCAACAACCCGCTCAATGCAGCCATTTCCTTTTCGTTCAAAGGATGTGCATTGACAGGCTTGCCGTTCCTGCCTATATCATAACTCTCTACATAAATCTCCGTTCTTTTCTCTTCCCTTTGGAACTGGTTAATTTCTTCTGCTTTGTCATACCTGTAAATCAGCAGGGCTTTGAACGGTTCAAAACCGCTGTTAAACTGTTGCGTTATATTTTTCATGGTCGTCATCATTAAGTAAATCCCGTAAGCGTTCGATCAAGTCAAACAGGCGGTTCTCAAAATCAAAATCTTTCCTGTCGGGATCGGGTAGGGTATCAAAATAATAAACGGCGGTCGGTTCATCGATGACAGGTCGTTCCTGAAAGGAGCAGTTGATCATTTCCAGTAATTCATGCTGAAAACAATCCTTATCGCTCCAATAAAAACTCATGTATTCGCAGACCCTGATACGTTCTTCCTCATCAGGATATACCAAATCTTCGTGGATACCATCCGCTAAAGAGCGTTTAGGGTACTGGCGGTAAAGCTGTAAAAATTCTATGCCCAATAGTTCCCATTCCAGTTCGTGCCTGTCCCTATGGTGATAGTTGATTATCACACTTTCCATTTTACCAAGCCATTCGGGATTTTTGATGATCGGCATGATACGACCTCCTGCACGCCTTAACTCATATAGCGCATTTTCCTGTTGTTGTCGCCAAGCTTTATCTTCCCCGTCATTATTTCCCTCGTCCTCTGCCTCGCTTATCCATTGTTCTAAAGTATCATATTGACAATCCATAAAACTGCCATACTCGGCATAAAAGGGAATATCCACCACTTGGTGCAGGTAAGCGAATATGACGGTGACGAGTTCAGTAATGGCTTGATACTCGTCACATTGCGACCAATGCCAGTAAGCCCTTACAGGAATATAAAACAGGCAATGGCTCAAATCGAAGGTTTTGACCACCGACAACACCGCCTGTTTCCCTTTAGTCTGTAAAATCATACAATGGTGGTCACGGTTGATATCCCGTACCTGCTTTTCAACTGCCTGCCAGGTACTGTAAATGTTCCGCGGGAACGGCAGGCCGGTTTTCGGTATCGCTAAACCATAATGCTTACATAGATTGGCAAGGGAGTGAAAATACTCCCTTGCTATCCTTTCCCTGTTGGCTGTAAAAGACCAAAACGGCAGAAAACTGTGGTTTAAAAAACCATTTCCGTCAGACCTGCGGGAGCGCTCTTTAACGGATTTCGCCTGACCTCGTCCGCATCGGGCAGGCGGTTTAACCGCTCTGCCAGTTCGCCGAATAATTGCTGTAGTTTCCATTGCCTGCCTTTCCTGTTAATTTTAATTATCCTGTTTGCTGATTTCGTTTTCATCGCTTATCCTTTCGTTCCCATGGTGCTTTCAAACCTGTACTGCGCTTCATCGTCCTTGATTTCAGGGCCGGTTATTTTGGCATTGGTCAGTATAGGGTAGGTCGCTGCGTAAAAATTCTGAACATCGGCAATAGTAAACGTATTGTTTGGGTCGGTTAACCGGATTTCCTGCCCGTTTTCCCTGTGCAGGAATACCCTCGGTAATATCATTGCTTTCATGGCTGTGCGTTAATCGTTAAAACTTGCGGTTAATTTATCGTAGGCTTCCTTACCCGCCTCCAAGGTCTTGCGTTTGGCTGTTATGGCTTCCGCTTTATCGGGATAGTCCGCAACGTCAGGTAAATTGGAAAGCGCTTCGGCATACTTGGTATTTCGAGCCAGTTCTTTAACCTTTTCCATCGCTTCATCATAAAGCCGTTTCTTTTCGGCCTTGGCCTGCTTGTCATCATCGGGCGGGGTAAACAGGTTGTTTTCCTCGTCCTTGTCGTCCCCGTCCGATTCATCCCCGGCAGGTATGCCCGCTTTGGCTTTTTCAGACTTGGCGTTCTTTTTCGCCTTGTCCAGTTCTTTTTGATAGCTTTCTAAATTGCTTATCAATCCGGCGGTTTGTTTAACAGGCTGTGCCAGTTGCTCAAAAAAGCCCTCGTCCAGTTCCCCGACGGTCGCCTTAAAAAGCATCGGCGGCAAACCGTCAATAGCTTTATCTTTTTTAAGTACCACTGATACGGTTTGCACCCCTGTTTCATCCAGATTAATATTGAGCAGGAAATTACCCTTAAAGCCTAAACCGGCTATTTGCTGAAAAAAGTTCGTTTTCATATTCGTTAAAATTTAAGTGATTAAATCCTGCGATGGCGAGTAAGAACAAACCCGCCAACAGGCATAGCGTTCCGATAAAATAGATGACCCTTTCTATGACCATGGTAAAAATGAATCTGCCATAGGTGGGGAATTGCTGTAAACCGCCGATACCCCTGCGATTAAATCTGCGCCCGCCGATATGGTAGCGGATAAATAAACCTATTGCGGCCAGTATCATCCCGGTTAAAAATGTGGTATTCATGACAGTTTGATTTTAGATAGTTTCATCCCTTTTCTCCGTTGGTAAGTTGCCTGGTAACCACTGCTTTCAATCACGCGCAATAACAGGCGTTTGGCGTTGGTTGTATCTGCATCATCCTCCGCAGTCATTTGACAAAAAGCGAGTTCGTCAAAAAAGCGTAAGGTTTTCGCTAATGATTTTAGGGCACTTTTTTCTGTTTTTACTGACAATATGCTCATGGCTAATCGAGTAAAGTAAATGATAATGAGGGGGATCGCTCCCCCTCGTTTGTTAATTCAGGTTGAGCGCATCAACTCCGTTTTTGGCAAAGTTCCCGCAGAGGTCAAAAGCGACCTGCGCCCTTTGTTTGGCTGTGCCGTCCATGATGGATTTGAATTTGGCTTCGCTGTCCTTGAAATTTCGGACGTTCTGGTAGTAGCCTGTGATGGCATTATATGCGCCGAATAAAGTGCCTGCGGTAGTTTCCATTTGCTGGGTCGGGTTGCMCATCGCATAGGCGTAAGCATTATCGACGATGTTGGTATAGGTGGTCGAAAGTTTATCTACCAAACCCAGTTCCAGATAACTGATTACTTCCTTATTCGGTGCCATAGCCACCTGTATCAGTTTTTTCACTTGTTTGTCCGTGATACGCACCTTAGTCCAGTAATTAAACAATTCCTCTAATTCTTCGGCTATTACGTGAGAAATACCCATTAATGTATGCGCCTGTTTCAAGCGGTCATTAGCTGAAGCGGTATGCCTTATTTTAATCCCATTGGAATGGTTACGCATAGCGGCGTTTAGCGTATTGTTGCAAACGATGCGGGTTGGTGTAAAAGCGGCGGTAATACTACCGAATCCATCGTGGGAAGTGGTCAGGAATAAATATTGTTCGATTAAATCCTGCTTGCCTACTTTAATATAATCGGGCAGTTTAGCCGTAATAAATATCCGTTCGCCCTTGCCCAGTGCGCCTGCGGTCTCGTATTTGATACCGCTTTCCCCGCCCGCTATAGCATCGAAGAACTGGAACGCATCGGCGTTTTGTACCACTTCGTAATCCTTGCCGACCACGCCTAAAACCGAATTATTATCATTTCTCACCGTAGCATAAAAGTTCGGTACGGAGATTTTGGGGAACGAAACGCCGTTAGCTGATTCGTTCTCTAAAAGATTGGTAAACAAGGGGCGTTTTTCCACTATATAATCTAAACCTGCATAGCGGATTGCTTCCGCACTTGTCGGGTAGTCCTCCACGATTTGCCCTAAGCCATGCCATGCTTTTTCCTTTACACTAAAGAAACTGTGCTTTGCTGCCTGTTCGTTATAAAAAAGATCGTGTGCCATGATATTCGTTTTTTTAAGTTTAAAATTGATTTGTTTCGTTTGTCTTCTTTACATTTTAGCCGTGTAGAAACGGCTATATGCGTTTAGTTAAATTCTTTGCTTGGTTTTAGCACTTTGTTTTTATCACCGGCCTGTGCGGCTTTGGCATCATTTGTTTTACCAGATTTGGTCAGCATATTAATTTCATCGGTGCGGAATTTCAGGCTTGCCTGTGCTTCGCCGTCACGATTTACCCAAGGCTCGGCGGTCATAAATCCTGAAAGCTGTACCAACATCCCTTTGGTTAAATAAGGGGCTATGGCATCGGTACGCCAATAGGTACATTCCACATAGGCGGTTTCCTGCTTTTGCTGCCCCTGTGATTTAAAATTGCGGTTAACCGCTACCCTAAAACCTGTTACATTTTTCTCTGCGTTTACCGCCCTCACGGTAGCATCAGCCACCAATCTTCCTGTGATTTCCATAACGTTGTGTTTTTTTAATGAATAAATTTTTTTCGTTATTCCTTTTTGTTCCCCTATGCTTTGCGGCCCTGCCCGGGTAGTTTTTTTCAAAGAAAAAAGAGTAAAAAAGAAAGCAATGGGAGGTGTGATTGTAAAGACACGGGAGAACTATAAGTCCCGGAGGGTGGCCGTAGCGCAGCGGAGGACATTATGCGTTCGTACGTGGCTGCAATCACGACCTCCGCGTCCTTTTTTACTCTTGTTTCTGAGAAGAACTGGTGATATCTTCGCCCGYCATTTCTCAAATGCAGCAAGCTGCTTTTGATCCTCGCCGGGGCTTTTGCAGCACAGCGAAAATGCCTTGAGGTGGCGGTAGGGATCGCAGCGGCATCCTCAGCAGGAGATGTAGCGCAGAGCCCGGTCCGCTGCAAGCGGAACCGCACAACCGTTTAGAAACGGCTATAAACGGATAATAGGAGGCTTTTTAACATCAACCCGCCCAATTTTGTTCCATAAATTTTTTGATCATGAACAATTTGAGTAACAGCGTGCGGTTGACCGGCAGGTTGGGCGCAGCACCGGAGATGAAGAACATCGATGACGAGAAAAAGGTCGCTAAAATTAGTTTAGCGACGAATTATTACCGGAAAAATGGAAAAGGTGAAACGGTCCAGGAAACGCATTGGCACCAGTTAGTGTTGTGGAACTGCCAGGCGGAAATCGCGGAAAAGTATTTGGATAAGGGCAGCCAGATCGCGATCGAGGGGAGATTGGCCAACCGCTTTTATACAGATCAGGATGGCGCGCGGCATTATGTTACCGAGGTGGTGGTCAGTGAACTGATGATGCTGGATAAAAAAGCCGGTTAGATGACAGTGAGTGTTTTGAGCGCGGTGTTGGCAGGGATCGATGCCGTGCTGATCAGCGTGGAGACGAGGATCTGTGCCGGGCTGAGTTATTTTATTATAGGCTTGCCTGGTGAGGCGGTAAAGGAGAGTCTGTTCAGGGTGGAGAGTGCGATCACATCGGGTGTGTTCGAGATGCCCCGTCAGAAGATCCTGATCAGCCTGGCACCGGCGGGTATCCGAAAGGAGGGCGCGGTGTTCGATCTGCCCATTGCACTGAGCATACTGGCGGCGTCCGGTCAACTTGCCCCGGAACGGATGAATAACTTCCTGTTTACCGGTGAATTGTCATTGACGGGGAAGTTACGACCGATCAATGGCGCGTTATCCGTAGCGGTGGAAGCCCGCAAGGCGGGCGTTAAACACCTGGTCGTACCCAAAGAAAATGCCAATGAAGCCGCTATGGTCAGTGACCTGGAGGTTTTTGGTTTTGAGACCCTTACAGAAGTGGTGAATTTTTTATATGATCCCACCCGCGTGATTCCTGCAACGGTGAAGCAAAGGGATGTCAGGAAAGCGGAACATTTGTACCAGGCCGATCTTTCGGAAGTCCGCGGGCAGGAGAAAGTGAAGCGGGCGCTGGAAGTGATGGCGGCGGGCGGGCATAATGGTTTGCTCATCGGGCCGCCGGGTACGGGAAAGACCATGCTGGCGAGACGGTTACCGGGTATACTGCCGCCGCTCGGTTTGCAGGAATCGTTGGAGACCACCCGGATTTATTCCGTCGCCGGACAACTTGATGCTGCCGGACTGATCACCGAGCGGCCTTTTCGCTCGCCGCATCATACGGCGAGCGACATTTCGTTGGTCGGGGGAGGGCCGGTGGCGATGCCGGGGGAAATTTCCCTGGCGCATAACGGCGTGCTGTTCATGGATGAACTGCCCGAGTTCAAGAGGCGTGTATTGGAAGTACTGCGGCAGCCGTTAGAAGAGCGGCAGATCGCTATTTCGCGGGCGAGTTATGTGGTGAACTTCCCGGCCAATTTTGTTTTGCTTGCGGCGATGAATCCGTGTCCCTGCGGGTTTTATGGCCATCCCGACCGAAAATGCAGCTGCACCCTGCAGGCGATCCGTTTGTACCGGGCAAAGCTGTCCGGGCCTTTGCTGGACCGTATTGATCTGCATATTTCCGTGCCGCCGGCAGATCTCAATGAACGGTCTGCGGAAAGCAGTGCGGTTGTACGCGAACGGGTGATCGCCGCGCGGAACATTCAATTGGAACGTGCGGGTGTTTGTAATGCGCTGCTTCATAATGCGCATTTGCGCAAGCATTGTGGCTTAGGCAAGATCGAGCAGGAGGTGCTGAACCAGGCCATGTTGCAGCACAAGTTATCGGCCCGTTCATATGAGCGCATTTTGAAAATGGCGCGTACGGTAGCTGACCTTTCAGGCGCTAAAAACATCGGACTGACGCACCTGGCGGAGGCGATCGGTTTCCGTGCGATGCCTTAAACAACGATCTCGCGTTGTCGGCGGACGATCAGGACGGTTTCGTCCTCCATTTCTTTATAACCCAATTCAAAATTGAAGCAATAAATTTCCCCGGTCTTTTTGGTGCGGGTGCGGCTGGTAAAATATTTGAAGGTAAAGCCGCGGCCGTCCAGATCTTGCTTATCCATAGAAATGATGTCCTTGTTGCCTAAGCACTGATCCAGTATTTGCCGGTTCTTTACCAAAATTTGCTGCACCCGCTTCATGTAGGCGGCCAGGCTCATTTCGGGCGTAGCAGTTTCGTCTTTGTTGTTATTATAATCGGTCTTGCAGGCATCGCTGCAATATTTTTTGTCTTTACGACCGGAACCGACCGGCTCCCCGCAATTCAGGCAGAGTTTTTCATCCATGGCATAAACGTTTAGAAACGGCTATTTATGGATAAAACAATGAATTTGATTTTTGTTTGGCAGAATTTTGTGCCGTTAATCAATGCGATATGGAAACGATAGTTAAAAGACGGCTGGACTCCGAAATGTTCGGCGAAGAAGGCAGGTTGTACTTTGTGGACCTGATGCAGGCGAAGAATCATAAGCCTTATTTACAGATCACCCGGACGGATTACAAGGCGAAGGAAAAATATGAACGCTCATCGGTCATTTTGTTTGAGCGTGATTTCGAGTTCTTCGCGGAGGCGGTGGCGATGGTGTTGCGGCGGTACAGTCATGGTGAAGGGAGGCCCGCCTGATGGAAAATATTAAAACACTGCCGCTGATGGAGCGGCCGCGCGAAAAGCTGCAATACCAGGGCGTGAATGCGCTGAGTGATGAAGAATTGCTGGCGATTTTGCTGGGTTCGGGTACGCCGAAAGTACCGTTGAACCAAATTTGCGCCAACCTGCTGGGCGACTATCAAATGTCGGCCATCGCGGAAATGGATATGAAAACGCTTTGCGGATTCAAGGGTATCGGTCCGGCCAAAGCGACCATCCTGCTGGCCGTGACCGAGTTTTGCCGGAGAACGCAACTCAACCGCCAATTGCTGAAAGACGTACAAGCCTGTTATGGCGTACTGCGTCCCATCCTAAACGAAGCAGACCAATTACAATATATCCTCCTGCTGATTTCCAGCGGACGGGAACTGCTGGCCTTCTGCGAAGCAGGCAGTGTCCTGCCGGACATCGGCTGGATCATGAGACTGGCCTGCAAAGCCGGTGCCGCACGCATCCTTTTAGGCCGCAACGGCTGGCCCGCCTTCAGCAACACCGAAAGCAGGTACCTCGGCGAACTCCAAGCTGCCAGCGCCGCCCTGGGCATCATCTGTGAAGGACTAATGGCCGTCGGGCCGGAACGTTTTAAAATGATTTGAAATGGAAATTGAAAATGTTATTGGTAGACATGTCTCGCTTGATCCCTTAATTGAGGGCTTTAGAGGTTGTTGTCCTTTTCATGCTGATAGTAAGCGCATGCTCATCGTTATACCCGGTATTAAATTTACGAGTGCCTCGTTTGCGGAAAACAGGGAAATATGGATGATTTTATCATTGAAGTGAAAAGATCAAAGCAAGTGCAGGAAACATTATGCAATGTTAACCGGAGAGGCACCGTTTACGTTCTGGAACTTGAAGGCGGTCATTATTATATTGGTTTTACCAGGCGGCTCAAAGAAAGGCTGCGAAAACACTTTGAACGTATGGGTTCCTATTGGACAAAACGGTTTAGGCCATTAAAGTTGCTGGAAGTCTACGAAAATGTATTTTTCAACATGGAAATGAGGTTACTGAAAATTATATCCGTCGTTTCGGCTGGCCGGCGGTAAGAGGTGGCGATTATTGTGGTTGAAGAAATACACTACTGTTTTCGGCAAGTCTGGCGTTTATTTGTTACGGTTGTAAGATTTCAATTTTTAACTGGGATTTTCTGACTATATGGATACTGATATCGACGTACAATTCAAGGGTAAGAGCTGTGCGTGTACGCAGTTGCATAAACCGCTAAAAGTCAATAAGCGCATCAAGAGGGACCTGCTTTCGCTACAAAGTCAGTTAAGTCCGCCGGCGGATGGTTTTATTGCCATGAGCCGGACCTGTCCGAAAATGTGATCGGGAATTGCCCGCAGGGCGGAATACCGGCATTATTACGTGCGAGTCAGTCTGGACAGCTTATTTGAAGGAGGTTCGCCTGAACTGGTACCGAAGTAGCGGACTGGCCGAAAGTAGGGGTGGGTGTGACACCGAACAGTATGGTTTTCACCTGGCGTGTAGGTTTCCTGATCTCCCGCCTAATGAAAAAAGAACTGGACCTCAAGTTTTATTCTAAAGTCCATCATCCAGAAAAGTCGGTCATCAAAAGCGTTTCGTCCGGTAATAAGTTCGGAAATCGGCGTTTCACGGCCGGATCAGTTGCTTATGGCGTTGTTTGTATATATCCGTGAATTTCGTACGTATAATATGCCATATAACCTCGGTACCAGTTACTTGGTGACGCGTGAGCTGGGTTGTTGCAAGGCAGCACTGATGAGGGTGGGACAAGTTGGTGACATTAAACAATCTGTTCTCCCTTTGGGCATTTGTTTTTCCCGGTGGTGCTTTCCTGTGAGAACATCCCTGCCACCCACTATGGGTATTTTCAACTATGAACAGTTCGGATACGCCGGTGTCTTTTAAATAGCGCAGGACAATAATTGGCCATCATTTGACAATATACGGGCAAAACACCTCAACCACATAAGGTACCTTTGCGCCGTTAAACTCATAACGTAATGAAGGACCAAATCGCTCATTTTAACATGGATGCAGTCCTGTCAGCGTTCAGTGAACCGTTGCAATATTTAATATTACCGCGGATGACAAGTAAATAATTTGCACCGAAACACCATTCGATTACCCGCCTTATGATAATCTGTCGCATCGACACCCAATCCATTAGCTACACCTTTACCGCATTGTTTACCGTAAAGTCATTTTGAAAAGGCAGAAAGGCACGCAGCCTGCCGATCGCCCTGGCCGTGAACCAAATTTCTCGGGAGCGCAATAACCTACTTCTGATTTGCACACCAAAAATAAAATCTCAACCCTAAATTGATCTTGAACAGTTTATTGAAACGGCGGGAAAACATAAAAGCTGGCAGAGTAGCGCCGCTCGTCTATCCACGCTTCTACAGGCGCGGGCAGGGATATGCGCCGCTGGTTCCCGGGCATCATTTTCTCATTGACGAGAAGCACAGCTGGTGCGGGGCCTTCCAGGAGCGGATAAACCGGGATTTTGATTGATGGCGATGGAAATTCACGTTAGGCGAACGGTTAATCGGCAGCGTTATTTCAAATAACTTTTAATACTAAAATGCATAATTGATTGTGCCTTTAGAATGATATAACAATAAATTGATTAAAATTTTTAATAGTAATCGTTATGGGCAATCCGGGAAATAATCATAGGCATACGGACGAACTTATTTATCAGATGTGCTATGAGCACAGCCTTGATGGGATACTCTTAACTATCCCGGATGGGAATGTTTTAGCTGCCAATCCTGCTGCATGTGAGATTTTCGGTAGGAGCGAAGCTGAAATTTGCAGCTCAAGCCGTTCAATGCTTTTCGATCAAGGTGATGCTAATTTCGAAAAATTAAAAATTGAACGGGAGCAATCCGGCGCAGTGAGGGGTGATCTCACCCTGGTGCGAAGGGATGGCACCAAGCTTATCGCTGAAATCAGTAACAGGATATTTACTACAGATAAAGGTGAATTACGTGCCATCATCATCATCCGCGATAAAACAGAAAAGATTTTAGCAGAACAAAAAATTCGGGAATCTGAAGAAAAATATAAACAGATTGTCGAGTTATCTCAGGAGGGTATCTGGGTAATCGATGAAGACAATAAGACGGCTTTTACAAATGACGCCATGGCCGGCATGCTGGGTTACGAACGGGAGGAAATGATCGGCAAGGAACTTTTCGACTTTATGGACGATGAAGGCTGTAAAATCTCGGGAAGTAATATTGAAAAGCGGAAGAATGGTGTTACGGAACAGCATGACTTTGTTTTCTTAAAAAAAGACGGAACAAAGGTCTGGGCGATCGTCGCTGCCACGCCCATTTTTAAGGATGGTCTTTATGGTGGCGTAATGGCGATGATAACAGATATAACGCAAAGAAAGCTTGCCGAGGCAAACGTCATCTCCAGCGAAGAACGCTTTCGGGAACTGGTTGAAAATAATAATGACGTGATCTTATTGCTGGACAAAAACCTAAGGACAATTTACCGGAGCCCGGCAACATTCCGGATCATGGGTTTTACGGACGAAGAACGTATTGGCCGGAGTTACCTGGAGCTGGCCCATCCGGATGATTTGGCTGGTATTAAAGCATTTCAGCAAATCGTCATTGAAAACCCCGGCAAACCGATGCCCATCAGTGTACGGGCAAAACACAGCGAAGGGCATTACTTATGGCTTGAAGGAATTGCCAATAACCTGGTGCACAATGCAAGTGTTAATGCCATCGTGGTTAACTTAAGGAATGTCAGCGAGCGCAAAAAAGCCGAAGATAATATTCAACGCTTGAACGACAGGTTACGTATTGCTACTGAAGCCGCCAATGTTTGTATCTGGGAATGGGACCCTGTTACCCATGATTTAGAATGGGATGACGCCATGTACAGACTTTATGGCCTTGATCCTGAAAAAGACACGATCAATTGCATGAACTGGCTGAGTTGCATACATCCGGATGATTTACAAATGGTTTTAAAAGCACGTGATGGCACCATGGCCGGGATGCACAAGCTGGATATCGAATTCAGGATTTTAGGGGCTCCCGATCAACCGAATCGATATATACGTTCCAAAGCGTTAACTGTAATAGACAATAAAACAGGCAAATTACTAAAAATGATCGGCAGCAACTGGGATATCACCGAACATCGGATTGCAAAAGAGGAAAAAGAAAAAATTTTGGCTGACCTGATCCGTAGAAATGATGACCTGGAACAATTTGCCTATACCATTTCTCATAACCTGCGCGCACCCGTCACCAATGTCTTAAGTTTAACCGAAATGCTGGTCAATGACGATGTTGATCAGGAATCAAAAGCAATGGTTTTAAATGGGTTGGACCAATCGGTAAAGAAGATAGATCTTATTATCAATGATCTCAACAATATTTTTCAATCAAGACAAAAGGCCGGCGAAAAAAAAGAAATAGTATATTTCCAACAGCTTGTTGAAGCTTTAAAAATCAGCTTCAATCATATTATGGAAAAAGAAAACGTTTCCCTGGAATGTGATTTTAGGGAAATGGAGCATATCTCGACTGTTCGGGTTTATATATACAGTATTTTATACAACCTGGTTTTAAATAGTATCAAATACAGACGGGAGGAAGTTTTCCCGATTATCAGCATCAGCACGCAGACGGAAGACAATAAATATTTAAAACTCATTGTTGCTGACAATGGCAAGGGCATTGATCTGAACCGAAATAAAAAAATGCTTTTCGGCCTTTACCAGCGTTTTGATCAAACCGTGGAAGGACGGGGCCTGGGGTTGTATATGGTCAAGAACCAGGTTGAAGCTTTATCCGGCACTATACAAGTGCATAGCGAATTAGGCAGGGGCACATCATTCACGATAAGATTGCCTATCTGAAAGAAAACCGCCGCATTGCTGTTGCTCTAAATATTGGAATATCCGGAGGGTTCGGCTCTTAATCGCATCAAAAAAGAACTATTACCTGGCGATTATAGCAAGAGATCCAAGCCAGGAGATTTTCCACCATTCCTGGTTCAGCCGTTTACCGGCTTATAAGACAACCGCCAGATCAAGTTAAATAAAGGACAACGGCGAATCAACGTTAGGGGTAGGGCGTGCATGAATTTGCTTTACCCGGACATTTTTTCCTTTCGCCCGCTTTTTTAAGCCACAGGCCGTAACGGATTTATCTCCGGCCGACGTTAAATTTATCAGGATCAGCGATCACGATCTGGGGTTTACCTTTATACATAGTAACCACACCGATAGCGGTTAACGGTTTACCGACTACCGGTTTCGACCCCTGCTGCTCCTGCACTTCCAGGTATTCCTTCGCGCCATCTTTTAATACAACGGTCAGCAGCTGATTGGGATAAGCTGCGCCGAGATTGATCAGCGTCATGCTCCCGATATCTTTTAAGCCATATACTACATCCGTTACTTTAACCGTGTCGCCCAGGTGCTTTTGTACTTCTTTGATACCGACTTTTTGATAATGCGCTCCCCAAAAATGCGCGTTAGGAGGTGGAAGCAGTTGAACACTCGTTATTTTAACCTGCTCATCATTGAAGAACTTATTGAGTTCGCCGGCTAAGCGGATACCCGCCTGGTCAATTCTCAAGCGGATAGTTTTAATGTACTTCTTATAGTAGGCCTCTTCTACAGCTTGCCCCGGCTGAATATCGTCATACAGCTCGCTGCTGATCTGGTAGCTCTCCCAAAGCCATTCCATCGGGCTGTCCGCCTGCCATTTCTTAATCTGCGCATTGTTCGCCCAATCATATTGCTTAGCGATATCAGCCTCACTTAAACCCTCATGGTCTATTAATTTACTGTCCCAAAGGCTGTGCAGGTTAGTACCCTTGCCGTCAAACTGCAGTTGGATCGTATTGCCGCCTTTATCTGCCGCGCGGCTTACGTGCATGGGCTGGTGCGCGTCGCCAACCAGGTGAACGAGGTATTTCAATGCCTCTTTCTTTTGACCGGGTGTTGAGGTTTTATCTTTTAGGATCGCTTCAACTTTCAGAATTGCAGAATAAACGTTGTCATTCCCCTGCTTACTTACCGCATCAGCAAACTGTTCATGATTTAAACCTAAAGGTAAATTAAGGTAATGCCAGGACGCGGTCGTTTTATCCCTGTTTTCGTCGGCCCAGGTACTCACGCCGGTGAGGGTTTCCCCGCTGAGGTAAGCTTGTACCAACCTGGCCGTGTTCGCAGTCAGGTGTTTTTGGGCAATGGCCGCAACGGCCCTGTGTCCTTTAAAACCCCAGGACATCAAACCTAATGACAGGCCGATTACGGCCACAATCGTCAATTGTTTTCTCATGTGACAAAAGTATGAAAGCAATTCAATGGTTGAAATATTTATTTAATTTTTTACTAAGTTATTTAGCAAATTTACAAACCAGGCGATCAAAGTATGATCGATTATTCTGTAGAAACACTTCATGAACTAAAGAGCAGGATCAGCAGCCATGACCTCAGTTTCCTGTTTGAGTTCCACAAAAGAAATGGGCCCGTTTTGATAAGGCGTACTATTTTGCCACGTTTTACCCGTCGGAAGGTAAGGAGGAATTGATCACAGCTTCTGTAAAAAAGGCCATCATGGTTATGCGCAATAAGGTTTCAGCAGTCGGCTGCTGGCGTACCTGTTATGTTGGTGAACACGCTGATCCGAAAAAGATGGAACCATTCCCGGGGAAATTAGATGATTGGCAATGATGTTATTGTAAATCAATACATTTACGTCACCAATCAAACCCATCATGAAAAAGTACATCCTCCTCCTTATTGTCGTTGCCGGCGTATTGCTCAGCACGGGCAGACTAATGCCATCGGCTAAAACTTACGCGACCTGTAAAGGTGACAACCCCTGTAAGGCCTGCAAGAATTGTAAATACTGTAAGCGTTGCGCAAAAGATGGACTGACCTGCGGGGTTTGCAAGAAGTAAAGGTGCCGGATCCCCTTGTTTTATCAGTGATATTTGTTCAATATATAGACGGTCAGCGGATGTAACCGTTTTTCCGTATGGACGGGGTGGAAGCCGTCCGCTGTAAAATATTCTATTTTTCCGTCGATCTTGGAATACCATACCCGCCCGACCGCGTTTGCGGTCAGTGTATCGGGAGTAGTTATCTTTTTGAATTTTTCCAGCTTCAGGCTGTCCAGCGCGTATACCGGTTTTTCCCCCTGCTGTTGTTTACAGGATACGCGACGGTAATGATCTCCAGTCCAGCACATGCATTGTTGGCGTGAAGGTATGGTGACTAACGCCCAATAGAAGCCGGCGCCCGAAAGTGCCAGTACGATAAAAGCCGTGATCACGGTGCGGCGGGATAGACCCCGGGCCGGTTCCTTGTCCGGCACCACCAGGATTTCTACGTCTTTTTCTTCCGGCTTTTCCGGCAGTTCGCCGGCAGGCAGGTCTTTCGGGATAGCTTCAGCCAGGCTGATCCCTGCCGCTGCGTAATCGTAATCCCATTGCCATGGCCGGGGTTGGAAGTCGATCAGCCAGGCCAGGAGCTCGACGTTCTTTTCGTCCGTGCGGAGGTCGTTGTTTTTCAGGAATTTATCCAGCGGCCTGAACTTATCGATGTCGAATTTTCGGATGTTATGGACATAGGCGGCTTCATCGTCATGAACGCCAAAAAATGACCGGAGGATCTGCTGATCTTTTTTACCACTGCGCGCGATGAACACATCCAGGCATTCCGCCCGCAGTTTGGCAGGGGTGGAGTGAACGAGGTTGAAGGAAAGCGTGTTCTCCGTTTTCTTTTGGTGATAGGTCAGCAGGACTTGCCTTTGGTATTCAGCAAACATTCCAAATAATTTTGAGGTAAATCTAACGGAATTTCCGGATTCATCAAGGCTTTTGCGGAATTAGACCGGAATGACCGGAATTGCCGGAATCCGTTGCCTTAAGTGGTTTAGTGCCCCCTACATTTGTTTTCGAAATCAGCGGAGGCCTTCGCAGATTTCAACAGGAGCAGCGAAAGCGGGAGCCGATACCCGGCCTGGGAAGCAGGTAAAAAGCTTCCGCGATCAATGCCCGAAAACACTTCCCAAAAAATGTAAGAAGCGCTTCTTACGCGGTTTGCAGTGCTGTCCCCACACGGGCCGGCGGCGCTGCAGTGTGTATTCACCTTTTTAATTTTTTGACCAATGTTCAATTTATTCTTTGCTATTTTCATGGCATTCGCATGCCCTGCGCATCATAACGGCCGAACCGGCCAGGTAACTGTAACGGCCGCCAGCGCCGACACCGGCGGCGATAACGGGCACGTCCCGCTTCCGCCGCCTCCACCACCGCCCCCGGGCAGTTAGACCGCAATTAAGGCAAGCTTTGGCTTGCCTTTTTTTGTTGCCTGAAGTCAGTTGGCGGAGTGTTGTGCTTTTTATTATTTTAGGTGAAAATATTTACCTTGAAAAAGCCGTTGTTGTTCCTCGTCCTTTCCCTCATGCTGTTGGCCTGCCGCAAGGCGAAGCCGAAAGCGGTCGTTGACCAGTGGAAGGATTACCGGAAAGCTTACGAACTGCAGCGCCAGGGAAAAGATTCCGTGTATTATTACTTTAACAAGGCTGCCTCTAATTCCCGCAACGGTCTCGCTGTGGCCATGGCCTATAACAATATGGCCGTGATCCAGGCCGACGCGGGAGATTATTTCGGCGCGCAGGAAAGCCTGTCGTTGTCGCTGAAATCGCTTGATGAACAAAACCCAGCCCACCGTACCTGTCTTGGCAACGATTATAATGAGCTGGGCATGACCAGCTCCGCTTTGAAGGACTATGCCGCGGCCATCACATTTTACGACCGCGCGATCGCGTTCACGGACGACCTGCCCGGCAAACTGGTCATGATCAATAACAAGGCCAATGCGCTGCGGGATAAAAAGGATTATGCAGGCGCCCTGCCGCTGTACACCAAAGTTTTGCAATATAAAGGGACAAAGGGGGCTGATTACACCCGCACCATAACCAATAAGGTCATCACCCAATGGCTCAGGGATCCCCGGTATGACGCCGCCCCTGAACTGTTAAAGGCCCTGGAGATCAGGAAACGGGAAAGCGACCTTTGGGGACAGAACTCCAGCTATGCGCACCTGGCGGATTATTATTACAACACCCGCCCCGATTCCGCTTTGTTTTACGCCAAAGCCATGTTCGCCCTTTCCCGCCGGCTCAACAGTGCGGACGACCGGCTGGAAGCGCTGGAAAAACTCGTGGGCCTGAGCCCCGACCACCAGCTTTATTTCGCCATGTACCGCCAGCTTGGTGACAGCCTGCAGACCGCCCGCAACGCGGCGAAAAACCAGTTTGCGCTTGTCCGGTATAACGTGGAGAAGCAAAAGTCGGAAAACCTGATTCTCCAGCAGGAGAACGCCGAAAAACGTTACCAGATCACCTACCAGCAGATCCTGCTCGGCTTTGCCATTTTGGTATTGGCGGGTGGAACCGGGTCCGGTGTGTTCTGGTACCGGAAGAGAAAACAGCGGATGGAGCTCGAAAAACAAAACGAGATCCGGGGAGACCGGCTGAAAACGGCCAAAAAAGTGCATGACGTACTGGCGAACGGCCTTTACCGCCTGATGTCTTCGGTAGAGAACGAAGCGGGCCTGGAGAAGGAGGTTCTGCTGGATGACCTCGAGCACCTGTACGAACGGACACGCGATATTTCCTACGATGAACCGGACCTGGCCGGCGGGGACTTTCAAACGGTGCTTTCGGATTTACTGACGGCTTTTGCCGGGGCGGACCTGCGGGTGGCACTGGTAGGAAACACGGAAGCGTTGTGGGCCGGTATGGCGCCGCCGGCCAGGCAGGAACTGTATTACATCCTGCAGGAGCTGATGGTCAATATGAAGAAACACAGCGGTGCGAAGAATGTCGCCGTGCTGTTTGAGCGGGCTGATAACCGGATTACGGTCAATTACGCGGATGACGGCAAGGGCATGCCCGCGGGTCTAAACTATAAGAACGGGCTGACGAATACGGGAAACCGTATAAATGCGATCCGCGGGGAGATTAATTTTGACAGCCACGCGGGTAAGGGACTTGAGGTCCGGATCACTTTCCCGCTGAACTAAACAGGAAAATTATGTTTAAAAGAGTTTTGATAGCGGAAGACCACGAAAGCGCAAACATTTCGGTGCAGAAAACATTGCAGGAGCTGCAGATAGCCGGCGTGGACTATGCCTATTACTGTGATGATGCTTTGCTGCGGATCAGGAAGGCAATACAGTTGGAGGAGCCTTATGAGCTGCTGATCACAGACCTTTCGTTCGAGGAGGACGGACGTGCGCAGGCACTGCCGGACGGGCCTGCCCTGATCAGGGCTGCGCGCGGCCTGCAGCCAGGTTTAAAGGTGCTGGTATTTTCGGCGGAGCAAAAAGCGGCAGTGATCGAGCCGCTTTTTAAAGAACTGCAGATAGACGGTTACGTGCGCAAAGCCCGGCGGGACGCCCAGGAGCTTAAACAGGCGGTGGAGACCATCGTTAAAAACAGGGTCCATTTCCCGGCACACCTGCGGCTGGCGGTCAGCCAGAAGAATACCTACGCTTTTACCGAGTACGATGTCCGGCTCATCAAACTGCTCGCCGGCGGCATGAGCCAGAAAGACATCCCGGCCTATCTGCAGGAAAAAGAGATCAGCCCCGCAAGCCTGAGCAGCGTCGAAAAACGACTCAACCAGATCAGGCAGGCCTTGGAGTTTACGAAGAACGAGCAGCTGGTGGTTTTTTGTAAGGATATGGGGATTATCTGATCCCTGTTTTTCCGGGCGGGTTTTATTTTAGTTTGATATATGCTATTTGGCATGTATGACATGTTTTGCAAAAAAAAGCTTCGAATGCCGGTAAATAGTTAATGGGTTTACGGTTTCCCGTAAAAATCCCTGTTGGCGGCTGTATACTTTTGAATGGTAATCAAAACAAATGAATAACAATGAAAAAGTATTATGTAAACAGGAATGCGCAGAGCAACGGGGACCACGAGGTACACACCGAGACCTGCTCTTTTTTACCCAATGTGCATAACCGGTTGTATTTGGGCAATTTTTCCAATTGTAAAGATGCGGTAGCCGAGGCTAAAAAGACCTATCCAACGGCTGATGGCTGCGCTTACTGTTCACCGGATTGTCATACCCGTTAAGCAACATCAGATGGAATATAAAGTAGTGCCGTTTACGGCTACGTTAGATCAAAAGAAAGAAACAACCGGTGTGGTTGCCGAACAACTGGAAGGACTGATTAAGCGGCATGCGATCCAGGGCTGGGCTTATATCAGGCTCGAAAGTGTTTCGACCTATGTGCAGCCCGATGCAGGCTGTTTCGGGCTGGGGGCGAAACCCGGCCATATGGCCGCTTACCAGATGGTTGTTTTTAGTAAAGCGAAAGATGAAGCGCTTCCTGCTGCTGGCCATTAAGCTCTACTGGACGCTTGTCCCGGCGGGCAGCAGGCGTCGCTGTATTTTCCGGATGAGCTGTTCGCGGTACGTATACGGGGTGGCCGAGCGGGAAGGGTTATGGAAAGGCCTGCTGGCGCTCAGGTTCCGTTTCCGGAATTGCCGGGCTGGTTTTCATGTGTTCGATGACCCGGCGGACGGGCGCAGGCGGCTGATTTTGCCTGGCGGTTTGCTGCTTGGGGAGGAGGAGATCGCGGAGCGGTTTGTTAATCACGTCGACCTGCTGAAAGACACCTAGGATGAAACCGGTTTTGCTGCTGTTGCTTTTGCTGGCCAATGCGCGCTGTGCGGTTCAGACGGTGTACGTCTGTGACAGCAGTAACGCGGTGCGGTACCATTTAAAGGAAAATTGCCGGGGATTGCGCAATTGCTCTTACCGGGTGCTGAAAATTACGCTGGAAGAGGCGAAGCGGGAGGGGAAGACATTATGTAAATGGGAGAAATGATTTGGAAGATCAACTAAGGGCAACGATAATATTAAAATCAGGTACCTGGTAAAGCTTCCAAAAATTAAATAAGATGCCCGCGGGCCGAACCGTCGATAGATACTTTAACCTAAACCTTACACAATATTTTTTACACTAAATATGTGGCAGGGGGCGTAGGCGCTTCCGCTGTCATTTAATAAACTAATTGTCGACTAACTGAAATTCGATATGGGAAACCTTTATAAATTGGCGTTACTATTCACTGCTGCCGCGATGATGTGCTCCTGGACTGGTTGCGTCCCGGACGATACGGACAATGACGGGGTGCCGGATGACGCCGATAGATGCCTGACAATAGCCGGTCCTAAAATAAATAGCGGCTGTCCTGTTATTCCTCAAGTAAAAAAAATTCATTTGTACCTGGATAATTCGGCCAGTATGGAAGGATATTACAAGGATTTAACCGAATATAAAAACATCATTGCTGACCTGGCGGTTAAGATGGACAGGCAGATCAAGCCGGTTGACATTTCATTTATTGCCCACAATACCATAGCCTATAGTAAAAATATTACCGAATTTACTAAAGATTTGGCGACGACGTCAATGGCTGTTCAGAAAAGTTCAGAATTGCAGCGGATGATTAAGGACGTAACGGATCATTGCGGCGATCATGATGTTTCTTTACTGGTATCTGATTGCATCCTGTCTTTCCCGGATGACGATATCAAGGCCAACCCGGAAGTAAATGTCCAAAATGCGTCAAGTACACTCAAAAATAATATTTACACGACGTTTATCGACCTGAAAAAAAGAGGTTTTGCAGCGAGTATCTACGGATTCAGGTCTAAATTTTTTGGCACTTACTATGATTACCAGAACCAAAAGACCAAACTGGTTGGAGCCTTACGTCCCTTTTACATCTGGGTAATCGCAAAACGGCCCATATTGCTGCTCTTTAACGCCGGCCTGGATAGCATCTCCAGTTTTAAGCCTGAGCATGCTTTACACTTTGGACTTCTCAGTCAGCCGGTAACCAATTACACCATTTTGCCTGAAATGGAACGTGTCGGAGATTGGGTAAAAAGTCCTTCGGGCATTAGTGACGTAGAATTACCCAAAGGCCGATCCATTCAGGTAGGGTTGGTCCTGAATCTTGAAAATCTGCCAGCGTATGCAAAAAGTATTAGTTATCTACAGTCTAACCTGGCGGTTAAAGCAGCCAGTTGTAAAGCAGGGTTTATCATTAAACCTAAAGATGCGGTTGATAGGTCCAGGTTAAAGGCAGAAAGCCAGGTAACGGCCTTTGAGAATGCGACTCACGCACTGATACTTACCATCTCAGATATGTCGCTTTCACAGTCAGAGATCCATTTCAACTTGCCTTTAAAGTACGATACCTGGTATAAGGATTGGTCAACCATGAATGATAAAGGCAATCAATTTGAAACCGGAAAAACTTTTGCCCTGGAACATCTGATCAACGGTGTCAAAGAAGCTTACGAAACACCTAACAGTAATTATATTGATTTTTCACTTTTATTAACTAAATAAATGCAAACCTTATTTACAATGCTGTATGAATCTCTCTGCGGCAAGAACCAAAATATTTCGGATTACCGTGAACGCATATATGGAAGCGTAGGTTTACTTACCGTTATGACAGCAATAGCCTTGGGTTTATTGTTTTACCTGGCACTTGGCCGGTGGCGAAATATCTGGCATAAACGCAAGCATTGGGTCATGACGATTCTTTTTGCGGCCACTGCGGGCTTCGGACTGGCGTTTGGCCTCGCTAAAGGAATTATCGGGAGTTCTGATGCTTATTTGATCCAGTTTTCGTTGATCAACGCGGTGCTGCTTTCGGTTTACTTTATCCTGCTGTCGTTCCTGTTCAAAAGGTTTTCCATTTATTCAAAAAGAACCCCATTTTAATTATATGAGAGTATTTATTTTCGGAATTGGGGGTACCGGTTCCCGGGTTCTCCGCTCATTAACCATGTTGCTCGCCAGTGGTGTTAAATTCCAACACCCCGATCTGACGATTGTTCCGATCATCATCGATACCGATGCGCAAAACGGCGATACGGCACGGACACGCGATTTGCTAAGAAGTTACTATACTATCCGTAAAACGTTTGTCGACAAGAACGCATCTGCGAAAAATGATATTTTCTTCAATACCCAGATACGGTCATTTAACCGGCTTGACGCGACGATATCAGATGCGGCGGACCTGGATGTCCAGTTCAATTTTCAGAACCAGGATAATACCTTTGCTAATTTTATCAACTTTAACGGTCTGAGCCAGCTAGACAAAGACCTGGTCGAATTGTTATACAGCGATTCCTTAGATGATCACCCAGAGCTGCATTTGAACCTGAATGTCGGTTTTAAAGGGAACCCTAATATCGGCAGTGTAGTTTTTAACGAGATGAAAGACTCTCCGCAATTCAAAAACCTGGAAAGTAGTTATACGCAAAATGACCGGATATTTATCATCAGTTCCATATTTGGAGGAACGGGGGCATCGGGATTCCCAACCCTGGTTAAGCTGATCCGGGAATCTACATCAAATGTGAACCTGTCCAGAACAAAAATGGGGGCCATAACCGTGATGCCCTATTTCAATGTTGAGGCCGACGATAAAAGTGCCATCAATTCGGCGATCTTCGATACCAAAACAAAAGCTGCACTGGCATTTTACGCAGAGGATGAAAAAATAAAAACGGTCGAAGCCCTGTATTATATCGCCGACCCCAATCAGTCTGGAACTTTGCCAAACGTTGAAGGAGGGGCTGATCAGGTTAACAACGGTCACCTTGTAGAACTGATTGCTGCAACCGCTATCGCCGACTTTATCCAAAAGAAAGATGAAGAGTTAACCGACCCGCAATGCTTCGAATTTGGCGCAGAGAGTGGAGAAAATCCCTTTAGTATCTCAAATTTTAGCAGTGATACCAAGCAACGATACCTTAAGCCACTTACGGCCTTCGCATATGCCGCCAAGATTGCTACGGACTTTATACCTGAATTAAAAAGCGAGACTTTTTACGGTCCGAAAGAACTAAATATTGACGGGATGCTGGATGCACCCTCAGAATACAGGAAAATGATCGGTTTTTTTGAAGAGTTTAAAAATTGGAGCGGCAGAGAAATGAGCAGCAAAGATAACGGGCGTGCATTCAATTCATTTTACTTCAACCAGGAAAAAGACCTTAATCATCTTGTTCATGGCAAACCAATCAAAACGGGGTTGTTCAACTCCGGGTTGACCCAAAAAAGGGTTGGCGGGATATTAACCAGGATGGAGGTCGGTGAACCTAAAGATTTAAGGGTTCCCGAAAAATATATGAATACGCTCTATAAAACCGCGCAGGAATGCCTGCTCGAACTGGGCCAGTTACCATAAACCTAATTTAAAACATATGCCTTATATTTTCAGGTTTCACAAAGGAACCAACAATAATATTTATGATTGGAAGATATCTGACCGGATCAATTCCGGGCATTTGCAAGACATCAACGAGAAAACCAATGTGCTTTCATCGTCCGCCGGGACATCCATCCCAACGCCTTTAGCTCGTCTTTTTTTATTTAAAACGGCATTTGAGATCATGGCCGCGCAGGTCAGGAAAAATACGGTGGAGCCGGATAGCATATATGCCGGCCTGGTTTCCGAGACCATTGACTTGTTGGAGCTGCTATATAAAAATGGGTCGGATGCCAGCAGGTTTCGCTATCAGCGCTGGACCTTCGATAGTAAGGATGAAGCGATCAGCCATTTCGGCGACAGGGTCGGGCATAAACTATTGGCAACCTCGTTTAAGCAGGCAGCCAGCCAGTACCCTTTCAATAAAAAGATTGATCTGACCCTGATCTATTATAAAGAAGGTGGAAAAGAAGTCCTGATTGGCGGGACCTCGCCTTTTACCTTCGTTTTTACATCCCCGAATTTTAAGCGGAAAATGCGCGAGCGGGGTTTTAAGGCCATTAAAGGGCTGGTTTCTGATGATATACTTTTTGATTCGGCATATCTGCAACTCCATGAACGGGACCGCTCATTTATCAAATATTTAGAAATTTTAACCAATACACCCGGAATTGGTGATTCTTTTAAGGGAATAGCAGAATATGTGTCCAATACTTTCAAACGGTATGAAAGGCAGTTTGATGGTACAGCCACTTCTATGACTGACATTAAGTTCGGCGATACCGCGCTGATGGTGGAAAATATCCATCTCCGGCAGGTCAGCGCTGCCGATTTTAAAGAGAAAATCAATGAAAGCAGCGATTTTAAGATGGATTTACCAAAGGACACCCATTACAAAGGAATACTTAAACCCCTGTTCCTTCTCCATAAAATGGGAATGGACGGTCAATATTCGTCGTCATCTAATTTATGGTCGTCTGCCAATGAGATTTCAGAGTTGGAATACCCCGAGAATACAATACTGGAAATCATGAATGACCGGGAATTGCCGGGGTTGTCAGGAATCAAATATCCTTTTTTTTCCTCCTTTGATTTTTTCGAGCCTGCACTCATTAGACTTCCCGGTTACCTTTTAAATGACCAGCGGTTCCTGATCCTCAAAGAAGACCAGGCTTTTATCTATCCGATAAAACCCCTTTTCTTCCATATGTTCCCTATTCACAGGATCAAAGATTACATAACCGTTGAAGAGATCAATAACCAAATTAAATTTACGCTGGCGATACCTGTATTCGGCCCGACAAAAGGCGCCCGGATAATCACCTGCAGCAAGACTTTTACGGATCAGAACACGGTTAGTTATGAAGGAATACTKGGGGTTTTTCCATTCACCAGGGCAAAAGAGGAGGCGCTGTTGTTTATCAATCAATATACCGTAGCCTCTTTTGAAAAGACCAATGCTGTTCATGTCCTGGAATCTGTAAAGTTTTTCCGGAACGACGCGCTTGAACCTATTCCCTGCCCACCCAACCCCAGGGCCAATTACACCGAAATCAACACAAAGACTACCTATTACCAGGTTAACCGGTCGTTTGATATGATACAGCTGAATTTTAAATTAAACAATGTCAAAGTTGGCGGGATTATCCTGCCTAAGTTCCAGGAAGTTCAGAATGGGGAAGCGGAATACATTTACGCCATTGATTTTGGCACATCCAATACCCATGTAGAGTACGGGATGGTTGTCGATAAGCGGGTTAAAAAGGCTTTGCCGTTTTCAATCGAAGAGCAAAAAATGCAAATGTTCCTGTTGAATAAACCAAATCCTGTAGAACCCAATGACGGGGAAAGTTATCTGGATTATGAACGAAGCACGGGCTATAAAATTGACAAAGCCAGGCAGGTTACCCTGCGTGAATTCGTGCCTTTTCAGGTAGGATCGCAAAAAAGTGCCTCCGTTAAATTTCCCTTTCGTACGGCAACCTGCGAAAGCAATAGTTTTATCAATAATGCAAATAATAACAGGCTTTTTATAGACGCGAACATTGGCTTTAACATTGATGAAGACCAAATGACTGACATGGCCGTCTACAAAACGGATCTCAAATGGCTGCTGCAAAAAGCGAGTAATGATCCCTTCCATATCAACAGGGTCTCCTTGTTTGCCAGGGAACTGATGCTGATGATTCGCAGCAAGGTGCTGTTGGAAGATGTACATGGCAACTTGAAAAGACTGAAGATCATTCTCGCCTTTCCGATCAGTATGGGCGAGACCTTGAAAGTCCGGCTCATCGGGATCTTCGAGCAGCAGAGATTGGAAATACTGGGCCCGTCATCTCTGCCACTGGCACAGCCGGTCACTGAGTCGATCGCGCCATATTACGAATTGAAGGCTAAAAATGTCAATATTCAGAATGACAACTTTTGTAATATTGATATTGGGGGTGGGACCACAGATATCGTACTGACCAAAACAGAGGATTCCGGCAACGCTAATCAGCTCCAGTGCTTTTGCTCCTCATTCCGGTTCGCCGGCCGCCAGCTTTGGAGCAGTGGCATCAACGAATACAACAGCAGCGATAACGGGTTTGTTGCCTACTACAAACATTTTTTGCCCCAGGTACAGGTTGAAAATGAGAACTCCAGTAATCTGGCACGGTTGCTCAATGGCAATAGCATTAAAACAGAAGACATTGTAGGTCTGTTGTTCAGCAGTTTCCATTATAAGTTTAAGGATATTTTCGCTGAAAAACCGGCCTTTCGTGTTGTTCCGCTCATTCATTACGCGGCCATCCTTTTTTATATCAGTAAGCTTTCGGAGTGGAAGAATATCGAGCTCCCCCGTACCGTTAGTTTTTCTGGCAAGGGTAGCGAGTATATCAACCTCCTGTTTCCATCGGCCGGAAATAATAATAACAGCGACCTGAAAGGATTTACCCAAAGAATGCTGTCTATCTTTTCCGGTAAGCCCACCCGCGGCGACTTTATTATTGAAAAGAGCGCAGAACCAAAAATGATCACAGCCAGAGGAGCGGTTTATTATGCGGTGGAGGATGTTAAAGACGATGATAGTAATGATTGGGGAAACGAATCTCGCCCGGATCAGCACTCGAATGATAAAAAACTGCTTAAAGAAAATGTGATTTACAAAGGCTTCAAGACACTTGCCTATGAAGATCAGCAGATGAGTTATGCCGAATTGATCGACAGTGATGTGTTCTACCGGGATATCATCAGTAACCACCTTGACTTTTTCAACCTGTTATTTGATGACCGGGGTTTAGTGGACATCATCAATAAAAAGCTGGAGATCACCAATTTCGGCCAGTATAAGCGATTCTTTGTTCCTGCCCACGGCGATATCTTCCTGACCGGGGTACTGAGAGACAGTTTTAAAGCGACCATCAAAGCATTGAACCCGGCTGATAAAGTAGACGATTCTCCCTTCTTTTTCCCATTGAATTACGCCCTGATCGAACTCTCTAAAGAAATAGCCAAAACCGCTCAAATTTAAGATATGAAAAAAGTAGCCTGCGTTTTATTCATCAGTTCTCTACCGCTTCTGGCATTGGCCCATCTCCGGGATAATGAAGGTGACGGAGAAAATCTTAGTCAGAATCTACCCAGCCACGCGACATGGATGATTTATGCCGCGCTGTTGATCAGTGCAATAGCCCTCGGGTTGCAGCTTATTCCCCGCAAATCCTCAAAACCAAGGGACGGCTCTTTAAATTCAGGTGTATTCAGTGATATACAACTGGAATTCACCAGGCTGAGGGCCGATTTAAATAGTCGCATCGGTCGTATAGAGCTGAACAGCCTGGTGGAAAAGGTAAACGTGCTGGAGGAAAAGATAAATCAGCTTGAGCGTCCTGTTCGTGAAATCGAGTGGACCGGTTTTGCAAAGAGCCCTGTTAGCCCCGAAGCTGACGCGTGCGGAAGTTTATCCCAGGAATCTGCGCAGGCGGAGCAAGGTGCCGAAGTATGGTTCGCCAAGCTCGCTGACCTAGAAGACGGCTTCAGCTCAGGTATCCTTTCAACCGTACAAAACGGCGAACAGGTTTACGAGATCCAAACGAACGGGGATACTGCTGTTTATCGAATATCCAGCAACCCCAGTGCACAGAAATATGCCCTGGCGGAGTCAGCTTTTACATTGGGTAAAGCTTGCGACCTGTTGAATCAGCCCTTTAAGGGTTGCTACATCGCCCTGCAAAAAGAGGGCATACTGGTAAACACGTCGGGCAACTGGATCATTCAGCAAAAAGCAAAAATTGAATTTAAGTAAGTGGAAACAACGACCAGGAGTTTATTGATCGATCAGGTTCGTGATCACCTGAAAGGACTACCGGTTAAGGACCGCGCGCGGGAATTCATTTACAATCATTTCCTCGCACAGTGTAACCAATATGAAATTTCAGAAGAAGACTTTTATAAACAAGTTTTAAAACAGGCTTTTAAGGAAGCCGCGCCTGCACCGGAAGAAGACCCGGATCCACCGAACCGGAAAGGAACGTTTGTCAAAATATTCGGCGAAACCCTGCACAGCCTCCAACGGTTAGGCGCGGTGTTGTTTGAAGATGCAGATCGCGCAAAGATTTATTTTGATGATGTAACCTTTCTCAAAGCGCACGTAGACCACCTGGAGGACGCAGACCGGTCGATAGCGTACACCTTGCTTTACCAATCAGAAAGAGACCCGGAAAGCAGGTACCTGAAAGTATGCTACCAGCTCAATCCTGCACTTCCTTACCGGATCGGGGGCGAATTATTCGCCAGCCTCAAAGATTTGTTCGCTGCTGGTTTCAGGAGCAGGCCCCTGATGGACCATATTTACCGGCATTATTGCGAGGGAAAGCTTCATGTATGGCTGGCTGCACGGGAACCCGAAAAATATTTTCCGGTTCCTGAATCTCCGACGGTCCTGTCATTTTTGTCCCTGATCTATGGAATCGACGGTCAGTATCCGTTTTATATCGGCGCAGTTTTATTTCATTCCCCCGCCGAACTGGTTCAAAGGGCGGAGGTGGACCTGTCCTTTTGGAAGAAGCTCATTACCCGGGCTGATAACGGTCAGTTATTTGTCTGGTTCGATGCTTTGGGTCACCCCGAATGGCGCGGTAAGTATCAGAAGGCAGCCGAAAAGCTGGAATTGAATAAAACGGTACTGCAGGACGACCGGGACCTATCGTTGGTTCAAAAACTGCTCCTGATTATAGACCCGGAAACCAGTCGCCCGCTGATCGAATTGAGCGAAATGAAAATTGAGTTGCCGGAACTTCAGGCCGCCCGACCGGTTGAGGTTCCGGTGACGCTCAGGCTGAAAACCAAAGGATTTGTCCGGGTCCGGGTCGACCTGTCTTCGCCGTTTGAAGGCATTTGGCTGGATACTACCGATATTAACCTGTTCGACCTGTCTGATCAGCGTCAGGTGACCGTGACTCTTCACATTGACCCGCAACAAATCACAAAAAATGCAATGTACGAGTCCGATTTGCGGATGGTAACAGATTACGAAACATTGACAATCCCGATATCGCTGAAAGCTGTCTTTCCTTTGCGTACTTATCTTCTTTACCTGGCCAAGTACGCTTTATTTGGCGGGCTTTTCCTGGGGGTACTGCGCTGGCTGATCAGCGCCGGGACTGACCTGCCCGGCGGCCTGCCTCCCCGGATCATCACCGGCGAGGTTGTCCGGTCACTGCCGGATAACTGGCCGGTCTTCTTCTGGGTATTTCTTGTCTTCATAACCGGTTTGATCGGTTCTTATTTTTTAATCAGAAAAACAGAACAATTATGAGCAGGAAGGTCTGGATTATAATGATCGCAGGGATAGCCATCGTGCTGCTGAACAGTCTGCATGTTTTTGGTACAACAGCTTTGGGTAACCTGATCGATTTTGCACTGACGGTCGGTATTATTTATTGGGCCGTGATGTCCATCAAAAGGCTGAATCCATCTTCAAACCGCGTCCTGAGAAAGGTGGTTTTGCCTGAAAAAGTTGCCGAATACCCAACTGCTGACAAAGGGCAGCCTAACGCTTCGGGATTAAGCCAGGTCTGGGTGCTCATCTTTATTTTCTTAATCATCATGTTCTGTTTTGCTTTCCGAATCATGGCGGCGGCGGGCCTAAATTTTTTTGTTTGGGGAGATCATTTGCTCGGCGCTGACCAGGGCCGTTCACCTGTCTTCATGTGGGCGTTGGCCGGCCTGTTTCCGGGAGCCATGATCGGAAGTATCGTGATCTGGCGGAAATACCGTATCAAATTTCAATGGTGCCTGGTTACCATAGCGCCGTTTTTAGTGATGCTGTTTTTTTTACAGGTGCTGAGCGATCCCTTACAAGCCATTGAGCCGAGTCCACTGGCAGCCGCCGTGGATTCTGCACGTGTAAAGGTACCCGAATCTATCCCGGTTATACCGAAACGGCACAGGCACAAAGTCCTCAAAGAAGTTGCGCCGGTGGATACTGCGAAAGAAGCAACCCCTCCTGTCGCGTGTTCAAATCAGCAGGCAAACATCAGTGTCAATGCCCGTACGGACAGTGTGAACGTTTATTACCGTACCGCAGGTCGCCAGGATGGCCCATGGAGTTCGTGGAAATCAAAGTTTATACCACAGCAGGGGCAATTCTCGCTAACCGACGATGGGCCTGTACTGGCTAATGGTATCCAGTATTACTACGAAATTAAATCCGTGATGAGCCGTTCCGCTCAAAACCCCTACACAAGGCAACTTTGTGACGGGCCGTTAGTAATTGATACGTATTGAATAACTGAAAATTACATCTGCCCGGATTTTGACGCGGACCAGTGATATCTCAAATATAAAAAGACTAAAACCAACAGCTTATTCATATGCTTAAATACTTCCTGATCCTGGCCGGCCTGTTCTCTTTTGAATTGGCCCGCGCCCAACCAAACTGGAAATCAAAAGGGCCGCTTTACGAAGACAAATTCATTTCCGTAGAAATTGAATATGCTACAGGAAGTGACCCTTGTACACCTGGGGTGACCCTTTCACAATATAGGTACAAGATCACCCGTCTAAGGGCACCGGGTCGGTTCTATATCAATTGGCGTTTTGATTATTTCAATTGTGATCACCAGTTAAAAACCCATGCCAACAGCCTGCTGATCACCCAAAGCACCCACATAGGGTATTTTACCCCGCCTGACAACCAGTTTCCGGCGCTAAAACTTGTGAATACGGTCAACACTGTGGTTAAATCCGGGAGTTTGCCGGAAGTGACAGCCTATGAGCCTATTTCATCGGTTTCACTGGAACCGAAAGTGATTACCGGAACATTGGCCATCGATAAAGGCGGACAGGCCACACTGGCATTCCTGGGCGGTTACCTGGCTGGCCACACGGCCTGGAAATGGCATGAAGGCGATTGCGAGGGACCCGTGATCGGAACGGGCGACAAAATTACCGTAAAGCCCTTAAAGACGACAACTTATGTGCTGCGGGGGGAGGGGCAATATCCCACACCCTGTATCAAGACAGTCGTCACCGTGTTGAACTTGAGTCAAGCACCCGCTTCGATAAACGGTAAAACCCTGCTTTGTGAAGGTGAAAAAAATATGCCCTTAACCGTTGTTGGTGGCAGACTCGCGGATGATGCCCGGTGGGTCTGGTACAAGGACCATTGTGGCGGTACAGCTATGGGGACAGGCGAAACCCTATGGGTGTCACCTGAAGAAACCACTACCTACTACGTCCGGGCGGAGGGGCCGGGGGGCGAGACCGAATGCCGGCATATTGAGGTTGTACCGGCAACAAAATCTAGGAAACCGGTTTCGATCGATGGGCCGGTAAAAGTTGCCTTCGGGGAAGCCTTTACCCTAACCGTACAGGGAGGCGAACTCTCCCCGGAGGCTAAATGGGTATGGTACGCGGGTGACATTGATCATAAGCGTGAATTATGCAGGGGCATTTCCTGCACCATCCCTGCCGGCATCGCCGACGACACCTATTACGTCAGGGCAGAAGGTGCTTGTTACAACACTGAATTTTTGACCAGGTTAGTACGGGTATCCGATAGCAAAAAGCAGGAAGGCTTTACACCTGAAAATAATGCTTTGGGTAAAAAGCCGCTATCGGTTTTTATCAATGGGGGTGCAGTGACCAATGACCCCAGCCAGCTTAAAGGAATTAAAAATTACGTTGCCACGATTGGCGGGGGCAGGAATATTGGCTGGTTCGTGCGTGGGAAAATCAGCGGCGACCAGTCGAAGGCTGATTATGAAAGTACCGGTATGCAGATTCTGAATTATAACCGCGCCGGCTACTATCAATATAACAACCAGGTGGTCAGTAAACGGACGGGCTACACCGGGGGGATTTACCTTGGAGGAAGATATTGGGCCGTTTATCTCGGGGGCGGTTACGGGACCCGGGAATTGCTTTATGGAATCAACCAGAATACTTATGACCAGACTTTTTCTTCCCAGTCCTCCTGGGTTAAAAATACGACTTATAGTTACTCCGGAGCAGAGACCGAAGGCGGGTTAATACTAAAAACAGGTTTCCTCAACCTAATGGGCGGGGTGAGCAACATAGCGGGAAAATACACGGATTATAATTTAGGGATCGGTTTAAGTTTTTAAAGATGGAAAGAAATATCAGGCGATTATGCAGTGTTTTTTTAATAATAGTTTTTTTCAACGGATGCTCCAAAGATCCGGCACAACCTGGCTATCTCTCCAGCGAGCTGATCCCGGTTACGCAGTCGGTTACTGCAATCGGGCAGACCATCGCAACGGGAGGGGTACAAGTATCCGGGAGCTTCAGCAGCGATGTTATTGAAAAAGGAATTTGCTGGGGAACAAATTATGATCCAACCATTTTCCAGGCCAAAGTTTCCGGTGGGGCTGGTACCGGCTTCGCGTCATTAAGTCTCAGCGGATTGGCTCCCGCAACCACTTATTACGTACGTGCTTACGCAAAAACAGTCAATGAAACCATTTATGGGGAACAGGTACAATTCCGAACCTTGAGCTATCAATTAGCTTCGCTGTCCACCACCAGCGTAACGAATATCTCGCTGACAGCCGCATCCAGCGGAGGCAGTGTGAGTGCACAGGGGGGCGGAAATGTAACTGCCAAAGGCATCTGCTGGGCAACTTACCAGGGGCCAACAATAGTAAACGCCCATACGACCGACGGAAGGGGTTTGGGAAGCTTTACCAGCACCTTAAATGGTCTTTCCCCGGGTACCATGTACTATGTCCGGGCATATGCTACAAACGAGGCGGGTACAGCGTACGGATACCAGTATAGTTTTGTAAGCGCGAGCATTCATCCGGCGACTTTAACATCGGTAACGGTAAGCAGTATTTCCAGAACTTCGGTGATTGTATCCGCCAGCGCCTCTGCAGACGGGGGCGGTACTATTACCAACAGGGGGATATGCTGGAGCACCGCAGCCTACCCGACAATTCCTTACAGCAATTATACACTGAACGGATCCGGCACCGGTACCATGTCAGCATCGTTAAACAATCTGGTATCCGGAGTTACTTATTATATTAGGGCGTATGCTACCAATGCGGCAGGCACAGCCTACGGACCGATGACATCCTTCCGGACTTTATAAAAAGGGAGATTATTTAGCGATAATTCTCCTGTTTTACGGTTTCCCATAATAAAAGGGGATTGCTGCCAGCTAATTTTGATGCCAGCAAAACGGGATAATCTCCGATACATTGTTATAAACTTTGCCGAATAATAAATATGGCTTACCCGCAAGTTACCTGCGATAAGTACACCTTAAATCATTCATGAATAGCACGATGGATTTTAAAGACCAGATATTACAATTAGCCGCACGTGTCGAAAAACTGCTGCCACAGCTGAAAACCGAGGAAGCGACCAAGAACGCGCTCATCATGCCTTTTATACAGGTATTGGGTTATGACGTGTTTAATCCTTTTGAGGTGAACCCGGAGTTTATAGCTGACATCGGCATCAAGAAAGGGGAGAAGGTGGATTACGCCATCATGAAGGAAGGCGAGCCGACCATCCTCGTGGAATGCAAGCACCACCTGGAAAAACTGGACCCGCATAACTCACAGCTCTTCCGGTATTTTCATACGACCAAGGCGAAGTTCGGTTTACTGACCAACGGATTGACCTATCGTTTTTATACCGACCTGGACGAAAAGAACAAGATGGACGGGACGCCTTTCTTCGAGTTCAATATTACGGAGATCAAGGAAACGGAGATCGTGGAGCTGAAGAAGTTTCATAAGTCTTATTTTGACGTAGAGAGCATTACCAATACGGCCAGTGAACTCAAATACCTGAATGAGCTGAAGACTTTGCTGAACCGGGAGATGCTCGCACCCTCTGAGAATTTTATTTCGTTTTTCACCAAGCAGATCTATACCGGTGTGCTGACCGCCAAAGTAAAAGAGCAGTTCGGCCCGATCATTAAGCGCTCATTCGGCCTGCTGATCAGTGACGCCATCAACGAACGGCTGAAGTCCGCGCTCAACCAGGAAAAGCAGCTGGAAGTCGCCGAAGCGGGTAAGCTGGAGGAAGCGACCGTTACAGAACCCGGATCCGGTATCGTAACCACAGAGGAAGAACTGGAGGGCTTTTACATCGTGAAGTCTATGCTTCGCCAACACGTCGATGCCAGGCGTGTTACTTACCGCGATGCCCTCTCTTATTTCGCCATCCTCCTGGACGATAATAACAGGAGGACGATCTGCCGTTTGTACCTCGACGGAACCAGAAAATACCTCGCCGTGCTGGATGAAGCCAAAAAGGAGATCCGGCACGAGATACTGTCCCTGGATGAGATCTACAAACATGGGGAGGCTTTGCTGGGCGTTATCGGCAGGCTGGAGAAGGCGAAGGTGGCCTAGGTTTTTCTAACGATGATTTAGATTCAATTTAATTATGATGGCTTTTCTGATTTTTATTGCAACCGTTTTTTTGATATTGGCTTTTTTAAGCCCCAGGCCAGTCTCTTCTGGTACAGCAGGGAAAGGACCACCGCGTTGTCAACAGTCATTTATGGCGGGATATTGGCAGTTTTTGTTTTTTTCTTATTTCCCGCTACTAAAGAGGCCGCTTTACATTCAAACAGCTTGCCAAATACGACAGCGGACACTGTTATTAAAATAGATTCCGGTACAGCTGCTACTTCGGTAGTCGCCGAAGATCCTGCGAAGACAGAACAAGACTGGCCCAATGATTATACCACCCAGGAATACTGGATCAACCGGGAGCTGGAGGATTATCAATATACGCTGGCGATTCCCGATGGCCCGATAAAAAGGCAGGCGGAGCGGGATTGGCCCTATGACGCAAAAGTTTTGGTATGGTCAGCAGGTTGAGGCAAGGGAAAGGCTGAATAGCCAATAGTGGGCAACATCCGCCTCGAATTAAAGATCGAAACCACGGGAGTTTCAAATCAGCCGTCAGTTGTCTATCGCTTCCGGGTGAACCTTTTTTTTACCGGGATTATTTTTAATAAAATCCCCACGCACTCGCTGCCCGGGGATTTAAACCTAAACCTTATCACAATTACAGGCAGATGCCTGCAATGAAGATCAAATATAGGGGTTCAATGCTTTATTGGCACCGGTTCTGCCGGCCTTATATCGCCCCGAACGACATCGTAACAAATTTTTTACCTTCAGGCCTTAACCAATGCTGAGCGGGGACCGGCAATTATAAGCCGGGGCGCTGCTACCGGCTTCACGGCATATTTTAAAGATAAGGGATAATCACCGCCATGCCGAACAAAATACTTAGCAGCCAGTTAAATTATTATCGGCAGGTCGCCATATCCCGCAGACCATAGGATGGAATCCAGCCAATTTTAACTTTGTTATACCGTTAGCATCCTTGTTTTTTTGGCACCATTTATCAATCGAGCCAGCCATTGATAAAAGTAAAATCGTCTTCATTAGCGACAAGTTTTTAAAGTCATCAGCAAGCCTGATGGATGCTTGCAAAGCCATTCGATGCCACCTCTTTGCGTTTATAAGCCATGGTAACAGACTGCTTCAGCCAACATTATGAGAGATGATTCTTTTTCATAGTTAGCCCTTACAATCCCAATATTGCCGCGGGATCATTAGCCTTAATACGAAACAGATGGTATCCACCTGTTTTATTTCCCCCGATATTTCCAGGTTTTTAACTGCCCAATACGCCGGGGGTACAATGGATACGACTAAATTGAGGTTTGCGTACCAGGGTTTCAGCGCATCATACGGACATCATAAATAGCCGCGGTCTTACTGCCGGGGCTTGCAACAAATCTTACTGCTATGGTATTTGCCYCGGCCGCTGCATTTGCAGGAATCATATATTCTTTAGTTATGAAAGTATCCGGGCCGCTGCCATCAAGTGATACGTGCGTCAGCTTAAGATCATTCAGGTAAATATCAAAATCCCTGCCGCTTTCCTTGCCGTAACAGGTTATGGCGAGCGTTTTTACCTTATCGTTGATGCGCATACGGTAACTGAAGAAATCTGCCGAACTGCGCCAATGTACGTTCCTGAAAACTCCGGTTTCCGATTGCGCTGATATGATTCCATGATCGTTTTCCGGCTGCTGTTCGCCGGGAGATACGGCGTCAATCGTACGGGCTGCGAATTTAACATAGCGCTCATCAAGCAGGGCGAGTTCCTGTTCTTTCTCCTTTATACTGTCCCTTTTAGCTACCGGCCAGTAAAGCATATAGCGCGAATCATGTACTTTATAAAAAGGTACCAGCTTAAGGTTCTTGAAATTGGGTTGGACAATGATATCGCTGATCGTATAGGTCATGGGCCGGGCGCCGTTCACATTCCTGATCATGGTACCCAGGTCTTTACTATTACTCGCCAGCAACGGTGCGGCGGGAAGCGGGTATAACGGTCCTCCTGCGATATGGCCCCAACGGCTGTCGCCAGCGTACAAGCCGGTAAGCCGGGCAGTATCTGTTGGTGCCGCCAGTACTATCGGCCCGTGCAGGAAAGATACCCATGCTGAATTATCCGGAAGATATTCTACATAGGTTCTCATTGGCAGGGAAACCGCAATACGGTCGTGTGACTTCCATGTACGCACCAGGCTTATATAACCTTCGGCGTTCTCCGTGAATGCAACAGATCGCCCGTTGACCGTAACGCTGAAGCCGCCCGGTTTCAGCCATCCCGGTTTTCGTATGTAGATGGCAAATTTACGCTGATCCCTTACCTTAAGTGACAGGACTGTATTTTCAGCCTCCGGAAATCGGGTGCGCTGGGTCACCGTTATTCCGTGTGCTTTCCAGTTTAGTACAGATGGGACAAAAAGGTTAATATAGAGGTCTTCGCCTTTATGGGAATAGATCAGTTCACCATATTTACCGTGGTTCTCCATGCCCGTACCCACGCAACACCAGAAGCTTTGATCGGCTGTAGAATAGACACGGTAATGTTGCGGATGTATAGGTGTGAAATATACAAAGCCGCCGGTTACGGGATGCTGAGATGAAAGGATGTGGTTGTACAGCAGGCGTTCGTAAAAATCGATATAAGTAAGCCGCGTATTATCAAGGAAAAGCATTTTGCTTAGCTTAAGCATATTATTGCTGTTACAGGTTTCCGGCCCCTGTTCCGATTCCAGCATGGTTGCGAAATTGTCAGCCGGGTTGAAGTGCTCGCGTACGCTGTTCCCTCCGATGGATATGGTGCGGTTATTGACCACGGTGTTCCAAAAGAATCTGGCCGCTGATCTGTAGCCCGTATCGTTAGTCAGTTCGGCTATACGCTCAAATCCGATAACTTTGGGTATCTGGGTATTTGCATGGAGGCCACTAAGTTTGTCCTCGTGCCGCTCCAGTGGTAACAACAAGGCCCGGTGTGAAAATTTCTCCGCCAGTGCCAGGTATTTTTTATTGCCGGTAAGGGCATAGGCATCGGCAATAACTTCATTCATGCCGCCATGTTCGGTTCCCAGCATGCGCTGCATCTGGCTGTCGCTCAAACCGGAGACCTCAGCATCAGCCCAATCACATAATTTAATAAAAACATCTTTGGCCTTTTCATTGCCACCCAGTAGGTAGGCATCTCTTAAGCCGGCATATAGTTTATGCAGATTGTACCAGGGGACCCATTTTTTATTAAAATCATCAAAATCACCGGTTTTTAACCGGGTCCACATTGCGTTACCGCCCGGAACACCTCCCACGTAACCGGTTTTATTGTACGCCTGACAACGGGCCAGTTCATCCACCATATAATCCATCCGGTGTTTAAACGTTAAGTTGCCTTCAGCCGCGTAGATCTGTGCAAGGGCGGTTAGGTAATGTCCTGCGGTATGGCCGTCCAAACCAGAGTTTTCCCAATTGCCGTAGTTTTTGTCTTTAGGCTTTAAGCCGGCTTCCCGCAGGAATGGGGCCAGTAGCCTGTCGGGCTTAATTTTGAGCATGTAAGCGATGTCGACCTGTTCGGCCTGTTTAAACAGGCTCTCCGATAACCGTACGTCGTTTAATTTAAACAACTGCATGTTGCTTTGCTGTGCATGGAGAAACGATGCAGGCAACAGTAAGATTACGGAGAGTTTAATGATTTCAATGATATTTCTTCTCATAGGTATACTATCGGTCTGGTTAGCGGAATGCAAAGCAACATGATCTTTTCCAAACAAACCGAGCGTCGTTCGTTGTGCACTTTGGTAAGTGCGTAATTCAGCGTGTAATTAAATCCAAACACATACGAATTTCCTTTATAGTCAATAATCCCGGGATAATTGCCCGAGGATAAAGGATTCCCGTCCATAATCATGCCCTTATAAATCCACGGTCCTGTTGGTTTGTCGCTCATCGCGTACCCGATGCCTTCAGGGCAGCCGGTGGAAGCATAGGCAAGATAGGAGTGCCCGTTCCGCTTATAAAACCAGGGCCCCTCCTGGTAGTTTGCCGGCTTAGAATCAATCTGCACCATATCTCCGGAATAGGAGGTCATATCAGGATTCAGTTTAACGTACCGGCAATTAGGGTTACCCAAGAACAGATAGGCCTGTCCGTCATTGTCAATGTAAACGGTTGGGTCTATACCGTCGATACTTTTTGAAATCAGTGGCTTTGCCAAAGGGTCTTTAAAGGGCCCGTATGGACTGTCCGAAACCAGTACGCCTATTCCCTTTAAATGTATGGGGCAATACATATAGAACTTTCCGTTCCGCTCAATAACCTGCGCCGCCCAGGCTCCATTTTTTTTGGGTGCCCAGCTGAAATTCTGAAGTGAGGCGACGGCACCCCGGTCTGTCCAGTTTACCATATCAGTGGATGTATACAATAGCCAATCCGCCATCTTGAAATTTTTAGCTTCGTCTTCGTCATGCCCTGTATAAAGAAATACGTTATCATAATAAACTAAAGGAGTAGGGGCGGCTGTAAACTTGGTTTGTACGATCGGATTTTGACCCCTGCAAACTATTGCAGAAAGTAAGACCAGCATAACGATAAGGTATTTTGAAAATTTTTGCGCGGTCTTAAATGGAAAACACGCATTGGAATATTGCTGCATAACGGATTGGGCCGTAGCAGGCAGATTTCGGTGAACCGCGACTTTGGGTAAGACCTGCCTGCATGGTTTGTGGGAGAAAGCAGTTTTAACCGGTTTACTGTTCATAACAGGCATGTTAATTTCCATTTCTAAAAATTTCTTCGGCGCAGCGACCCGATGCGTGGTCCCGCGGCTTAAATATAAGGTTTGTTGGGCTGTACGGGCAACGCTCCAGCCGGTCGCACAGCTATGATGCAAGTAAGCGGATATTCGTCAAAGGTAACCTTACGAAAAGACGTGCGGTATCACATTTGTTAAATATCATAACACATTTGTATGCTTCATGGGGTTTTATATCTTTTATCCGGCGTAATAACGCAAAAGAAATGGGAGAGAATGGCATTTTCTTCGCCGTTGCTTGAGCTTCAAAAAAACAATTTATTTACGTTTAAAAGATGCATCATAGTTTCAGGCCCGCATAATAAGATATACTAATATGGGGGATTTAATGCCATATTGACTTTTTTGTTTTTAACCGCGTAAAAAAGTGCTTTTGCGCAAAATAAAGCCGGCCGCGCCCCAAATCCAATTGAAAGGTATTTATCACGGTAAAGCGGTTTCACCATGGGCGCACTACATTGTCGAACGGTCAATGAATGAACGGGTCAATTTAGACCTCATTCCTGATTTATGCCCTCCGCCCCCCGGCAGGAAGCGACTTTTCGTGGTTTAATCACGGATGAGCCTTATGGCAATGGGGGAGCATCGGACGGCCAAAATATGAAGACCATTAAAATTGATACGATGCCGCCGAAAAATTAAAATGGGGGCAATACCCTGATAATGCAGGAAAACGGAAACCGCACTTTCACTTTGATCAAAATGAAAAGAGGCCGTCATGGTGACAGCCTCTCTATGCAAATGAACATATCCGGGTTTAATATCCCGGATTTTGATAAGCCGCCTTATCGGCTGTGCTCATAACCAATGCATCAATCTGGCCCTGGGGAATAGGACGCAGATAAAGGTGTGCGTCGATAGAACGGGTGACCTTAACCGGTGTGTGATCTCCGAAAATTGTTCCTGCTATGGTAAATGAAGCCGCAAGCTCCGCCCACTTTTGGGTCCTGACCAGATCGAACCAACGGCCGCCTTCGGCATAAAATTCCCGGGACCGCTCCGCCAATACATAATTTATATCGATGACTGCAGGTGTAGCGGCCGTCATCGCCTGGCTGTCGTCTTCGACCTTCACTATATTGCCATTGTTATTGAAACGCCATTTTCCAGCCCGTGCGCGCAATACGTTAACGAGTTCCCTGGCGGATTTCCCTGATTTGACCGTTGCGCCCTTGACTGCTGCTTCGGCTGCGATCAGGTATAGTTCTGAAAATTTCGCGATCGGGTAAGGACGCGTACTGCCCGCATTGGGCTGCCCCAGGCCAGTGCCGTTGTCTGTGCGATAAGGTCCCAGCTTCCAAAGGCCCGGAAAAATTATACGGCTGATACTGCCGGGGGTGATCACCCAATCTGATCTGCCCGGCAGCAGGCCGGCACCGACATTCCCGTTTGTATTGGCATACACGACGTTGGGATCGTCGTTATCCAGGAAGGTCAGTATGGCGCCGCCCTGGGGAACAGGCAGGCCGTTGGCGTTAGCTAAGGTCTGGGCGGTATTACCCCCTTTTTGCCAGTTTCCACGGTATACTGTTGTGAATGTTCCGTCATACCGGGAATCGTTCACTTTATCAGCGAAAGTGTTTTTGAGCACTTCGATAGTAGGTGCCATACGAACCCACGGGCGGCCCAAATGTTGTTCTGCTTCACGAAGAACAGAATTTACGCCGCCGCTGATGATGTTCGGATAGTTCCAGGTCATCATCCAGCCGGCAAAGTTGTCGGGAGCGCCACCGCTTCCATAGGTCAGGCTCGATCCGTTATATTTCTCGCTGCTTTGCGTATGGTCGGCATAGAGTACCATTTCGCTGTTCCGGTCGTTTGATCCAACATTCACGTCGTAGAAAGTCGGTTGCAGTTTAAAGGAACCGGGGTTATCTATGGCAGTGGTTGCGATATCATAAGCATTTTGAAAATACCAGGCGGCATCGTGCTTGTCGGGGTCTGTGCGGTCGCTTGCGGGATAAGTTGGAATGCCGTTGGGGTTTTGCAGCCACCAGGCATAAGTTAAATAGGCCTTCGACAGGAAAAGGCGCGCCGCTGTTTTGGTCAATCCGCCTGTTACCCTGCCGGTTTCCGGCAGGTCATTGATTGCCTGCAGGAGGTCCGGGAATATCGCCTTCGTATATACATCCGGTACCGTATTACGGACCGATGTCCTCGATGGTGTAATATTAAATTTCAGCACTCCTGAACCCAGGTCCAGCGGTACGCCACCGTAGGATTGTACCAGCAGAAAATAATCAAAAGCCCTGAAGAAGCGCGCCTCCGCAATCAGGGCGCCGGAAATGCCTACCGCGCTGGCGTTTTCGATTACGCCGCTGGCGGTATTGATGTCGGTATATGACTCTCCCCATATGATACTGGTAGGATAGCTGGTGGACGATATGGTGCCGACCCCTGAGCAATCCAAATCCTTGAAATTTCCGTCTGCACTCTGACCCCAGGTAGCTTCATCCGTACCGGTAACCCCGGAATTATAGTAATAAGCCTGCCCGTAGATATTGCGCAGGTGGGCGTACATGGCTGTCAATCCCCCGTTAACTCCCTGTACGGTTTTAAAATATTCCGGAGTAAATGAGGAACGCGGTTGTTCATCAAGCACCTTTTTACATCCCGTAGACAGGATCGTTAACAACAGCGTGGATTTGATGATGCTTTTTATCTTTAAAGTTTTCATGTTGATGATGTTAAAATGTCAAATTCAATCCAAGCACGTAGTTCGTGGTCGAAGGCGCGTTGCTGCCTACTGTCAGGAACCGTCTCAGGCTGTTAGACAGTGGCACCGCAGCGTTTTCATTACCGTAAGAGTTTGGTTCAGGATCCATTCCGGATGCTTTGTGGTAGGGCGAGAAGAATACAAATGGATTTTGCACAGTGAAGTAACTGCGCAGGCGCATGTTCGTGTGCCTGGACAGCAGCTTGCTGAAGTCATAACCAAGCGTCATTGTGCGGATTTTCAGGTACGACGCATCAAAATAACCAAGCGTACTGCCGTATTTCGGGTTATCACCACTCAGGATGCCCCCAGGTTTCGGATATGTTGCTCCCGTATTTTCGGGCGTCCAGTAGTCTACCTGAACATTGTTACTACGCCCGGTCATCAGGTTCAGATAACCCCCGGACCCATACAGGCTACTGATGATCGTCCCGCCTTTTTTGAAGGCCCCTACTACACTGAAATCAAATCCTTTGTATGCCACGCGCGTATTAAAGCCACCTTCGAACTTAGGATCCACATCGATGATCTGTCGGTCGGCCGCCCCGATAGCCCTTGCCGGCCGGCCGTTGGCATCATATGTTCCTGTATATAGTACCTTGATCATGCCCACGTTTCCGCCTGGTTCGAGGATGTTCAGGTTGGGATCTCCCGCCTGCCACAACCCTATTTTCTGATAATCGTAGATGGCGTTGATGTTATGACCGACGAACCAGGCGTTTCCTTCATCCCGCGTCTGACCCGAAGCCAGTGCCACAAGCTTATTCCTGTTGCCATATACATTGATACCCAGGTCCCAGGTAAACCCGTTTTTATTGATGAGTGTACCGTTTAAGCTTAACTCGAGACCTTTGTTTTGAGTCCGCCCGACGTTTGCGGTATAGCTTCCAACCCCGGCGGTAGGCGGCAGGCCAACGCTTAGTAAGATATCGTTTGTATTCGTAACATAATATTCGACTGTACCGGACAAACGATGTTGAAACAGCGAAAAATCTATTCCATAGTTCCAGGTCTTGGAATATTCCCAGCCTAACGTCGGGCTTGGAAGCTGGGTTACATAATATCCTGTAGCATAGTTTGTATCCCCGAAATTATACTGGCGCGTACCTAAAGTGCCTAATGTCTGGTAAGCATTTACGGCCTGGTTCGAGGTTTGGCCAAAGCCTGCACGTAGTTTCAGGTTATCTATAACCGAAATGCCTTTCATGAAAGACTCGTTCATGATATTCCAGCCGGCTGAAACGGCAGGGTAGGTGTGCCATTTATGCCCGGGAGCTAAGCGGGAGGACGCATCCGAGCGAACGGTAGCAGACAAAAGGAAGCGGTCATCGTAGGAATACATCACACGCCCCATGTAAGACATCAGCCCGCTCTGGCTATAGTTGCCGTTCCCGATGGTGATCTCGCCGGTGGCTGCACCCAGGTTATAAAACTGGAAGGCGTCTGCAGGAATGTCTTTGGCGGACATGGTGGAATAATTGTACCGGGTCTGCTCGGTGGAATACAGGGCTACCACGTTTATATTATGCTTTTTAGCAAAGGTGCGGTCATAGGTCAGCAAGTTTTCGACGGCCCAGTGATATTGCGCGGAGTTGCTGACGCCGGCGGTTGACGATGTTGTCGGGGTGGAGCTGCCGATCCCAACCCCGGTATAGTTGCCATTATTGCTTTGTACATAATCGAGGCCAAGATTTACCCTGTATTTCAGGCCTGCTATCCATGGGATTTTTACTTCCCCGTAAACGGAGTTGTAAGTGGCATAATTCCTCGTCTCATTGAGCCATTGGTTGTGAAGATTATTGATAATGCCTTTGGTCAGCACAAAACTTTCCGACAGGGGGGTTTTTACTGTTCTCTTCAAACTGCCGTCAGCATTGTAGGGATTGGCCAGTGGCGAAATGCCCAGGACGCTGYCGACGCCAACCTGGCTCCCTTCCGTCAGGTTGTAGTTATTATTGGTCGTGAAGCCCACTTTGAAGTATTTGCCGACGTTCTGGTCAACCGATCCTCTCATGGAGTAGCGGGTATATTGTTGTGTGGGGATCAGTCCCTGATTTTTGTAATAGCCGCCTCCGAAATTATAGGTACCCGTCTGGCTTCCGCCCGAGACGCCGACATCATTGCTGAAGACCATGCCTGTTCTATAAAAAAGCTTTTGCCAGTCAGTGTTGACATCGTCGGCCTCATCTACGGCGTTGGTGTACAGGCCTGCCGCCTTTCTTAATTTTAAAAATTCAGGACCTGTCATCATCGGATACCTGGCGAAAAGCTTTTGTTCACCGTAATAGCTATTGTAGGTAATCTTCGCAGCTCCTCCCATCTGTCCCCTGTTGGTAGTTATGAGGATGACTCCGTTAGCGCCCCGCGAACCGTAGATAGCAGTAGCAGAAGCGTCCTTAAGAATATCGATGCTTTTAACGTCATTGGGGTTGATATCACCAAGAGATCCGGTAAATGGTATGCCGTCAAGTACGATCAAAGGGTCATTGCTGGCCGTGAGCGAGCGTTGGCCCCGGATCAGGATCTGCATGGTGGCACCTGGTTTGGTGGAAGTCTGAGATACTTCCACACCGGGTAATCTTCCCTGTATCGCCTGGCTGATGTTAGGTGCGGGAATGTCCCGGATCCGTTCGCCGCTGATTGATGCTACCGAACCTGTCACCGCTTCCCGTCTTTGGCTGCCGTACCCGATGACGATCACGTCGTTCAGGCTGTTATTGCTTTGGTTAAGACGAATGGACAGATGGTTTTGCCCGCTGATCTGAATTTCCTGATCGGCATAGCCGATAAAGGTTACAATAAGGATGTTTTCGGTAGGAGGGACTGTTATGGTAAAATTGCCGCCGGCATCGCATACCGATGTAGCCTTCGCGGTTTTCGCCCTTACGGAAGCCCCCGGTAGCGGCAGGCCTTTTTCATCGGCTACGGTCCCGGTTATTTTCCTGCCCTGTCCGAATGCTGTAAGACCGGTTAGCAACACCGCCAGCAAGAGCAGGAGAGGCCTTTTTTTAATAAGTTGTAGTGATTTTTTCATAATTCAGGTTTGAAAGATTAAATTTTTTTGCCATGGAACGATACGCCCTGGTTAGCGCTTAATATGGATACTGTCCGGGCCTCTTATCACATTTTTCATTTTTATAATTGGTCAAATTTTGGACACTGATTGATTTTATTGTTTAAGATCACGCAATCGATTGTGAAGTTGAATGCGATTCATTGCCGGACCATGATCCGGGACGATATCAAAAAAATCAAAATGCGTTTTTGGTTTATAAATCGTCTATGGCGACGAGATGCCCTCATAGATAAGCCGAAGGTCATCGCTTTACGGAAGTTCGGCTATGACAAATCACCAAATTCATGATACTTTTGTTCATTGAGCGAAAAAATAAAATCTTTATAAAATGTTAAATCATTAATTATCAATATTTTAACTAAATGAGGTAACAAAAGGTACTATCTGTTCTTGAAGCTGAATATTGGACAGGAGATATAGCACCCGGCCGCAGGCTGGTGGATCGATGACGTCACCTTTGCATTGAAAGTAATGAGGCCCGGCTATTTCGCTGCTAACTTACCGTGGTGGCCTTGCTTTTTGCCGGACTCCTTTTGATTACCAGGTACTCAGACGGCAACATCCCGAAGCGTGTTTTAAAAGTCCGCGAAAAATAGCTCGGCGTGCCGAAGCCCGTGGTATAAGCAATCTGAGCCACATTATAATCACTGAGCTCCAGCAGTTCGGCTGCTTTATCAAGTTTAACGTTACGGATATATTCCACGGGCGTCAGTCCGGATATTTCCAGTACCTTGTAATAAAGCGAACTCCGGCTCATACCCACATGCCTGCTTAGTTCTTCGACTGACAGGCCCGGCTCACTCAACTGATCTTCTATATATTTCTTGATCGAATTTAAAAGTTTCACATCGGCTGATTCCATTTCAACCTTTGGGCTGATCATCTGTATTTGCCGGGAATAGGTGTCCTTAAGATTTTTGTTCAGGTCAAGTAGATTATTGATCTTGGTTTGCAGGATCTGGAAATTGAAAGGTTTCGTCAGGTAATCACTGGCGCCCGTTTTAAGGCCTTTTAACTGTTCTTCCTCGCCGGTCATTGCTGTTAATAAAATTACCGGGGTATGGGAGGTGCGTTTATCCCCTTTAATTTTTTTACTCAGTTCAATGCCATCCATGTACGGCATACTGATATCACTGACAACCAGGCTGACATGGGCACCGAGCGTTTTTTGCCACCCTTCTTTACCATTGGCCGCTTCGATGATATGATAGTATTTTTTAAGATGATCCGACAGATAAGAACGGAATTCGTCGTTGTCTTCTACTAATAATATCGTTGGCATTTGTAAAATGGTTTCACGGATAGCGGGGGCGTCCTCAATGTTCAGAATGACCGGATCCAGCCGTGATTCCCCAATATCGTTGAGGGGGATGCGCACGATAAAAGTTGATCCCTGGCCCGGTATACTTTCCGCGCGGACAATGCCGCCGTGCAGTTCTACAAATTCTTTGGTGATCGCAAGGCCTATTCCTGTTCCCTGGTTGATGATCGCACGGCTTTGATGTGATTGATAAAAACGTTCAAAAATTTTTTCGATTTCATCACTACGGATACCGGTTCCGGTATCCGTAACCCGGAGCAAAAGCTGCGTATTCAACGAGGGGCCCTTTTCAATCAGGGCACGGACAGCAACTACACCGCCCCCCGGCGTGAATTTAAATGCATTGGACAACAGGTTGAAAATGATCCGCTCCAGCTTATCCGGGTCAAAGTAGGTGTTGAATTCTTCCTGTTGTACGTCGACATGCAGTGCAACCTGCTTTTTTAAAGCCAGGTCCTGAAACGCTGCGCACGCCTCGACGATAAAACACATGATTTCTCCCGGCAAAAGGTTGAGCTTCACTTTTTGTTCTTCCATTTTGCGAAAGTCCAGTAATTGGCTAACGAGGTTGAGTAGCCTGCGCCCGTTTCTGTTGATCATTTTCAGGTCTTCCATGTCATCGCCGGGAACGGATTTTCCAAGCAGTTTTTCGACGGGAGCGAGGATCAATGATACCGGGGTGCGGAACTCGTGGCTAAGATCTGTAAGGAACTTTATTTTCAGCAAATCCAGTTCATGTAAACGTTCAGCCTCCCGCCTTTCCTGCTCGATGAGCTGGCTGACCTGAAGCTTTTCCTGCACCTGTTCAAATTGCCTCCGGATCTTTTGTATGCCCCGCCTCCTTACCAGGAACAAAGCCGAGCCTGCAATAAGAAGATAAGCTGCATAGGCATAATACGTCCGCCAGAATGGCGGTAGGATAGTCACCCTGATGGTGGTTGCCGGGTTGTTCCAGAAACGCTCATCCTTACTGGCCATCACCTCGAAAGTGTAAGTGCCCGGATCAATATTGGTATAACCCGCTGTCCGCGTATGGTGAACATAGTTCCAGGCTTTATCAAAGCCTTTCAGCCGGTAAGCATATTGATTTTGTTTAGGCGATGTGTAATCGAGCGCGACGTAACTGAGGGCAAAATTTTGACCGTATTTCAACGTAATTTCCTGTGCAGTACCGATTTGCTCATAAATGGGGGACTGATTTCCGGGATTAACGGCAGCGTTATTTACGGTCAAACCGCTAAGCAGTACCTTCCCCGGACGGGATCCGACCGGTAATCTTGACGGGCTAAAAAAATTGAAACCGTCCTGACCTCCAAAATAAAGATCGCCGTCCCTCGTTTTTATACCCGATCCGGTAAGAAACGCGCCTTGCTGGACGCCGTTTTCAGCCGTGAAATTACGGAATACTTTTTTCCGGTAATCAAAGGAACTTATACCCCGGTCGGTGCTCAGCCAAAGTAAACCAAGATCGTCCTGCAAAATTGTTTTGATAGAGGAATTAGCCAGACCCTGCCCCTCGCCATAGGAAATGAACTTTTCCAGGTCATTGTCGAAACGGCACAGTCCCTGGTTGGTACCGGCCCAGACATTGCCGTTACCGGCAACAAAAAGATTGGTCACGATATCGTCGGCCAACGCTGCGTTTTTTTTTGTATAATGTGCCCATTTCTGCTGTTCGATGTCAAATGCGACAATGCCGGTTCCAATAGATGCAATCCACATTTTGCCATCCGGCGCCGGAATTATGGATGAAATAAAGCCGTTAAGCGGTAAGTCCCTTCCTTGCCCGGCGGTACCATGATGGGATGCGAAATGTGAAAATGAATTACTTTTGTCATCATAAACCGCTATTCCCCGACCCAGCGTTCCCACCCATATTTTCCCGCTGCGGTCCGCGCTGATACAGGAAATATCATTGCTGTAAATTCCCCCGTCAGTACCGTCTGCCGTATACTGAACGGTGTTACGGGTAGCCAGATCGATTCGAAAAAGCCCGTCATGGTAGGTTCCCGCCCACAACCTGCCTTTCCTGTCGATATGCAATGATGTTATGGACAGCGGGTTCCCCGGGGCTTTTAACCTGCTTTGCAGCTCATAGGCATGTAAAAGTCCCGCCTTTCTGTCTAACAAAGCTATTCCGGCATCAGTACCCACAAATATATTGCCGTTGCTGCATTCCGCGAAAGCGGTCACCAATGGCGATTTTAAACCGTCAGGGTCGAAGGGGTTGCTTTTCTTCTGATTGAAAAGTGCGAGATTCCGGTCGTATTTTTCGATTCCCCCGGTAAAAGTTCCAATCCAATAGATATCCCCGGAGTCAATAAATATACTCCGTATCGAATTGCTTTTCAGGCTGCCACTATTTCTGGGATCCGCGGTCAACCGCTGAAAAATTCCCGGTACAGGATCGAAAACATTGACACCACCCTCCGTCCCGATCCAAATCCTGCCGTCTTTAGCCACGCTCATCGCGAAAATGGCATTGTTGCTGAGGGTTTGGGACATTTGATCATGATGACGGAAGATCTCAAATCGCCCGTCATCCATCCACTTGTTCAGCCCGTCATACGTGCCAAACCACAGGCCGCCTTTCTTATCTTCAACAATCGCTTTAACCGTATTGTTGCTTAATGCATACGTTCCTTGCCGGTCATGCGAAAATCTTTTGAAGGAATTTGATGACCATTCATACTGGTATAAGCCGTAGTTGGTACCGATCCACATCCGCTGTCTGCTGTCTTCGAACAACGAGAGGACCACGAAAGCGCCCGCTTCCTTTTTATCCGGCTGCGGAATTTTTATACGCGTAATCCGGCCGGTTTTGACGTCAATAGTCCGGAGATCCTCATAAGTACCTATCCATAACTTTCCATATTGGTCCTGGCAGATGGCCCTGACAGATACGTCTGAAATTTGCGGCCACGATCCATCCCCCCGGAAACGCCCGAAGCGGTCGGACTTACGGTCGTAATAACAAAGTCCGCCGCCGCTGGTACCAATCCATACCCGCCCATTTTTATCTTCGACCAGGGACAGCACTTCATTGGAAGGGATACCGCCGCCTGATTCTGCGTGCCGGTACGTGACGAAATCGCTGCCATCGAACTTATTAAGACCATTTGCGGTACCAAACCACATGAGCCCGAAACGATCTTTTATAACCGCATTAACGGTATTCGAAGACAAGCCTTCTTTTACCGTAACAGATGTAAAGTTTATAGCAGTTTGGGCATGAGTGCAAACCGGTAGTCCCCAAAAGATTATGCATGCCAGTAAATAACAGCTTTTAAACCTAAACATAATTTAAGATTTGATGAAAAGATACGTTTGCAACCCGCCAGGCTGCAATAAGTGATATTAATTGGTGTCGTTTTCACAAATATAATCAAGTTGATAAAAAAAATAATTCTATTTGATCATAAGTCTCATCTGGGGATGGAGTGCCAATTTATATCTGTTAGTATAAAATGTAACTAATTGTGCTTAGCGTATGTCTTTTATCATAGTACCTTAGTTTTAACAAGCAATGGCAACATATTTAGTCTTAGCTGATCTGCAACTGATCGATCTTTTAAAAAAAGATGATGAAAACGCCTTTTCCGAAATTTACAGCCGGTATGCAGATTCCTTGGCAGGTTTTGCAAGTTCCCGATTTTTTGAGCCGGAAGATAGCAGGGATATTATCCATGATGTTTTTGTTAAGCTCTGGCAGGAAAGAATGCAATTGAAAGTTGACCGAAATCTAAAAGCTTACCTCTTTAAGCTGACACGTGACCGGATGGTGGACGAAATTAGAAAGAATATTACACGCCGGGCGTATGCAGCTATGCTAGACTCGCTGGCTGTTCGCTACGAAGCGACGATTGAGCAAAAAATAGCTGCAAAAGAAATAGCCCGAACCATTGAAACATCGCTGGATGAATTATCACCACGGGTGAAAGAGATTTATTTGTTAAGCCGGGAAGAAAATTTAAGTATAACAGAAATCGCAGACAAATTGCAGCTTTCTGAACAAACTGTAAAAAACCAGCTTTCTACTGCGTTAAAACATTTACGAACTTCACTGGCAATGGTTTCTATCGCTGCCTTATTGTTTTGGCTGTCCTAAACCAGGCATTGCATGCCCCTTCTTCTAAAGAATGAAGCTAATTCAGGTCTGTAAAAAAATATTTAATTTCCTTATAGTACCAAATGGCATCTCAAACGGCTACGGTGAAATGGATAACAAATGAGCCGTCGTCAAATAGCCGTCCTGCTGGATCGTTACCTCAAGGGCGAAACCACAAATGAAGAAAATGAGCTGGTGGAACGCTGGCTGGAAGAGCATAGTGATGCTAACGCCCGATGGCATGATCTAGATCGTTCAGCAAAAGATCAATGGTTTTCCGCTGTTTTTAGCGAAATTAAAAACACAATTCACGAAACGGAGACTAAAGTAGTGTCGATTCCGCAAAGAAAGCGTAGGTTATGGCAAAGTATTGCGGCAGCCGCAGCAATGTTGCTGATCGCTTTTACTTTGTACCTGGAATGGCCCTTATTGCAAAGCTATTTGTATCCTGTACAGCTCAAAGCCCTCCAGGTACCCGTTAACCAGAAAAAGGAGATCACACTTGCTGACGGCAGCCGGGTATGGGTCAATGAAGGGTCGGAGTTAAAATATCCTAAAACATTCAATGGCAAAACAAGAGAGGTTTATCTTTCCGGTGAAGCTTATTTTGATGTCCGCCATGACGCGGGCAAACCTTTTATTATTCATACAGGAACCGTGCTGACCACCGTGCTGGGTACAGCATTTAATATCAAAGAGGATAAAAATAACCACACCATTCAGGTCACGGTCACCCGTGGCAAAGTAAGCGTTGCCAATGGCAGAAAATTATTAGGTGTAATCATCCCCAACCAGCAGATCAGCTTTAATACTTTAAAAGCGGAAGTGATGCAGGCAACTGTTAATGCCAATGCGGTAGTTGCCTGGCAGCAAACTGACCTGCATTTTGAAGATGTGAGCTTTGGTGATGCTATTGCACAATTGCAACAACACTTCAATGTGAAGATCAGTTTCAGCAATGCAAAATTGAAAGACTGCCGTTTTACAGGGACTTCTTTAAATGGCGAAGAATTGGATAAAATACTCAACGTAATGTGCGCTTTTAACAAGGCCATTTATCAGATCAAGCCGGACGGCAGCATCGTGATAGATGGGCCAGGGTGTAACAAGTAAAAAATAAAGAAAATAAAAGATGAACAACAGCTAAGCCTTGTAAATGCTTTCGTCCTCCAGGCAGGATGATAAGTCAAAATAACCTGTAAACCGACGGTCATCGGCTTACAGGCATCCCGGAAAACCGGGGTTTTAAATAATGGTGTCACTTAAAACATTTAAAAGTATGAATATTTCTGCAAAAATGCGGAAACCGGGAGGCTTATGTGCTTACCTCAACGGTTCAATAGTAGCGAACAAATCATTTATCCGTCAATTAATGCGTGCAGGCGTTGTAGTAACATTAATCATATTAACCACTTTCCAGGTATTACTGGCCACTTCTACACAGGGGCAAAACATGCATACCGACAAGGTAACCATCGGCCTTCGGAATGAAACGCTCGCCAGTGGTCTAAAAAAAATCGAGCAACAGAGCTCGCTTCGCTTTTATTACCGCAAGGCGGAAATTAAAGCACTTATCGGACTTAACCTGGCTTTGGCGAACAGAACAATAGAACAAACCTTGCAGGAACTATTACAAAATACTTTTCTTTCGTACCGACAGGTAGAAGATAACATATTAATCGAACGTAATGCTGTGCAAACCAACTATGAGATCAAAGGCCGTGTAGTAGATGTAAATCATAAATCAATTGCTTTTGCGAACGTGATTATAAAGCAGGTCGTTGCCGATAAAATAATCCAATCTGCACAAACCGATACCGGGGGACGTTTCAGGCTCACAGCAACAGAAAAAGGGGATTATCTGATCGGAATTTCGGAAGTAAGTAAGGACAGTTTGTCTCTCGCCCTAACTTTAGGAGATATGAAGACGGTTCAATTACCGGATATCATACTAAATGCATCAATCAAGCAACTCAAACAAGTTACCATAACCGGCAAATCCCCTGTTCTTGAAAGAAAGGTTGACCGATGGATATTTAACCTGAACAACACTATAATGGCAAATGGTTCTTCCCTCTTTGAGGCTTTGCAGGTGGCGCCTTTTTTAAAGGTATCCGACAATGGCGTTTCTATGGTGGGCAAAGGCGGTATGGGAGTTATGGTAAATGAGAAAATAATTTATTTAAGCGGAACCGACCTGGTTAATTATCTGAAAACGCTCAGATCTGAAAGTGTGGAAAAAATCGAGATCATTACCAACCCGCCGGCAAAATATGAGGCCCAGGGAAATGCCGGCCTGATTAACATTGTTTTAAAGAAAAACGAATCTTTGGGCTGGAGCGGGTCATTAAGTTCGACCTATCGGAAGGCCGTCTATGCCTCCTATAACAACAATCTCGCTCTTTTTTTCCGCTCAAAAAAAGTTAACAGCTCTTTTACAGTTAACCAATCACGTTATCACAATATACTGAACGATTCGCTCAATATAATTGGGCACCCCAATCAAATCCTCAGTAACGAGCAACGTATATCAATTACACCAGGTTTGCAGGCCGGTTTAAGTATAGATTATGAGTTAAACATGCACAATAATATCGGGTTTATTTATCATATTTCACACAGCAAAGAGCAGGATACCTATGTTAATAATTATAGCTATGGCAGGAACAATATTGTCGACTCGGCTTTGAACACCAAAGGCGAAATGTCAAGGCCATTATTTGCACAGACCTTAAATGTATATCACGATTTAAAGATTGATTCGGCCGGAAAGAAATTAAGTAGTTCTGTTAATTTTTTCACGAACAGGCCTGAAATAAGCAATAGTTTTGTTTCTGCATCTGCAAACACCTACGCTTCAGTTCAAAATAATAACTTGTCAAAATACAATATCTGGTCTATTCAATCAGATTTAATATTGCCTTATAAATGGGCTAAAATAGAAACCGGTGCTAAGTTTGCTAATTATAATAACAATGCCAGCGTAGCCTATTATAATAATATCCTCGATAATCTCCTGCTGGATCAAACGCGCAGTGATGATTTTGATTACACCGAAAAAAACCTGGCCGCGTATTACAGTGTGGAAGCTGACCTGTCAAAAAAATGGACGGTCAAGGCAGGATTGCGTTATGAGTACACGATGACGGATGGTTATTCGCCTACTTTAGACCAGCGTAACAGGCGTAATTATGGTGCGCTATTCCCTACGACCTATATCGTTTACAAAGCTGACGGAAACAATGTTTTTTCTTTAAATTATTCGAGACGGATCAACCGCCCCGGCCTCAGTTCCTTAAATCCCTTTGACTATTATACAAACATTTATACTTATTCTACCGGGAATCCACTGCTGTTACCTTCGTACAGTAACAATTTCGAACTTAATTACCTATATAAAAGCATGTTTTCTTTTACTGTATTTACACAACATGCCAATGATGTAAATTCATTACTTACAACGATTGAGGGGCCATTAGTGGTTTCAAGTAGAGGCAACTTTTTAACACGGGATAACGTGGGGGCCTATGTTTCCTTTAACCGGGCATTTTTTAATTGGTGGGAAAGTAGCAGCTCCGCCTCTTATTTTTATTCGTCCTCAAAATCCAAAATAGAAGCGATCCCCATCCAAAACGGAACCTCTGCATCGTTTAGTGTCAATAATAATTTCAAGGCAACTAAACTGTTAAATTTCTATCTGAACTACAGCCAAAGCCTTCCCTCAACCAGTGGAAATACTTACACCTACAGTCAACGTGATTTCAGGGTGGGGGCCAGGTTAAAATTGCTTAACAATAATTTGATCATCAACCCATCTTACTTTCTGGGTACGGTTAACAAATATGACGCACGTTTTAGCGAATTTGTGCAGACAGAAAGAACGGACTATCATTATAAAACCTTCAGTCTTAGTCTCACCTATTTATTCGGAAGATCAAAGGTTTCCGGAAACAACAAGAACATATCTTTTGATGAGAAAAGAAGAGCTCAATAGTAAACTGACTGACCCGTTTTCTGCGCATCCATAAATCCTACCTGGTTGCGATTGGACATATCGACGCCTTTGAGCAGCAGCAGGTCCGGATAGGCGGGGCAACGTTGCCGGTAAGCCGCTCGCAGAAACGCGCTGTCCTGAATTTATCGAACCTTTACCCGGGTCTGCGTTTATTTAAAAATGGTAAACAAGGATCAGGGTAACGTTTACAAATTGCTGCTAATCAGCCCCGAAAAATAATCTTTGGCATCGGCTGCTCATTCTTCTGAAAATACGGAAGATCTCCTGGTTGATAAATGCCGGGGACGGACGTTTTTGGCAGGAATCCCGGTTTCGGTAACTTCTCCGGTAAACCCAACCTCAAACTACCTGATCATATATAAATCCTGTATAAAGTCAAATCTTTTATTAAACCGAAACCCCGCTTTTTCTAGAACTCTTTTTGACGCGATGTTTTTCCGGTTTATGACCGCTGCAATTAAAAAGATTCCCTGATTACGCAGACTAACGACAACTTGAGGTAATAAATTACTCATTAATAACCGGCCCTGAGCATTCCCTGCCAGGTAAAATTCAATGAAATAGGGGTAATCGTTTAGCGTGTAGTATTCTCTTGTAAATTTAGGCGACAAAATATCAATGATGCCGGTCAACTTACCGGTGTTTTTTTCAGTAATAAAATGAATGTAGCTTCGACCGGTGTAATAGTTAAGCACAGCTTTTTGTAGCCACAAATTCGCGTCCTCTAACGACAAAAGCTTCTTTTCCGGGATAAAACATATTGTTTTTTCATCAGAAAGTAGCTGAAAGACCTGTTGAGCCATTTGGTCAAATCTGTCAAAGTCTTCAGCGCGGAAAGGATGAATTAACCAGTTCTTATCTTCGAAAGTAATCGCTTCGAATGGATAATCAGCTATGGATAAACCACACCTCATTGACCCCGTTTGACCAATTCAAAATGACCACCTTTAGTGCTTAAGTTCAAGCTTTTGGCGAAAGAAAGAAAATTGGCGATGAGTGGTCAGTGCTATAGGTTTATCCAGTCTGGCTAAACAGCGTGCGGTCAACGAACTTTACTTAAAAAAAAGCTCAGTTCGGAACGAATACTTTCTAAACCTGCAAATACAAATATTCAAAAATAAGTGAAAAATATGTAAAAAATACCAAACTAGCCAGAATGGTGCTAAGTTATTGATTTTTAAGATAATGATATTGAGCCCGAACCAGCGCCCCTCTGACATGGAAATTACCTAATAACAATGGCCGTGATTTTTTACGGCCATTATCGAAAATAGTGCTAAGCGTTTTTATTTGGGTTATTTCTGTAAAGAGATAGCAAGCTTTATTTCACTTACGATGTTTTCTTTTAGTGACAAGTTTAATGTGTCTGCGTTCACGATGGTTGCGACCTGGTCATCAGTAAGCGGTGGCCCTAAAATATCCATGCCGGCCTTGTGGGCCACTTCTATTAATTTAACAGTATCATTAATGGTGAGATCGTTTTTTGCAATATCACTGATAAACGTCTCAAATTCACCTCGGGCGGTTATAACAGTCATGTGAACCGGTTCATCACCATAAGCCCTCCAGGTATGGGGTACGTTTTTGGGTAACAAAATTGTATCCCCCACTTTCGCAACTCCGGATTTTAGCGGAGTCCACACAACTATGTTTCCTTGTTTTAGGATGAGAATTTCATCCTCATTGCGGTGCAAATGTACAGGTGGGCCAAAGTTTCTGGGAGCTTTGTAATCCTGCAACATAACCTTACCTAATGTTTCCGAACTGGAAACAATGGTTCTTGCCTGTTCTCCCCAGGAAGTCGTGAACATCTCATCTGAAGGATTATCGATCTTAACCATTCTTGCATTTTCTGTGTTTTTCATCGCGTTCTTGTTTGATTTTTTATTTCTGAAATTTATCTGAGGATTAAAGAAGGCACGTAAAATTTGCCACCTCGCTGCCGGTTCTTAAGTAAATTCACGGTCAGTACCTTATTAATTATTTTTGCGAAAAGGTCTGAATGCCTCTCTCAGGTCATCAGTGTATAGTTCCGGTTGCTCCATAGCTGCGAAATGCCCGCCTTTTGGCATCTCCTTAAAGCGAACTACATTATAGCCACGCCTGGCCACTGGCAAGGGAGCGCGGGTAAAGGCGAAGTCGTAAGGGTATTTAGAGATCATTGTAGGAACGCTGACATAGCCAGGCCAGGATGATTTCATTTCGGTCATTGCACCACGATAATACCAGAAGCTGCCGTCAATGCCATTCTCATTGATGATATAAAGCATGATGTCAGTCAACAGGCGGTCTTTCGATATTACTGCATCCAGATCACCTTTATTATCTGACCAGGTCCAGAATTTTTCAGCGATCCATGCTGCTGTTCCGAGCGGACTATCATAGAGCGCCACAGCCGGCATCATCGGTTTACGGGCCTGCATCCGCCAATAGTCCATGCTGGCCGTTCTGAAATCGTCACCTGCTTTGAAGTAAACCTTTTCCTCTGCTGTTTGTTCTTTTTCAGGTACAGGTACACCCGGGAAAAAATTGAGATGGATACCTTTTACATTTTCCGGATAGTTGTACCCCAACAAAATAGTAGCGCCTGCTCCCCAGTCACCGCCCTGGGCATAGTAGTTCTTGTATCCGATCACTTCGGTTACCAGTTTATTCCATAAACGGGCGGTCGTAATACCGTTAACCGGTTTACTCGGCATGGAAGAAAATCCAAAGCCAGGCAACGCAGGGATGATCAGCGTGAAAGCGTCTTCTGCCTTGCCGCCATATTTGGATGGATGGGTAAGCGGGCCGATCACATCAAAGAATTCAAAGGTAGAACCCGGCCAGCCGTGGGTGATGACCAGTGGCAGCGGATTCTTGCCTTCACCTTTGATATAGTAGAACTGTATCTCCATGTCTTCTACAATTGCTTTGTATAGCGGGTAGCTGTTCAGCAGTTTCTCCTGCTTGCGCCAGTCATATTGCTTGATCCAGTAGTCCCGGAGCCCGGCAAGCCATTTCATATCCATACCGGTTTCCCAGTTGGATTCCGCACCTTCTGAGGCGGGCATTTGTTTAGGAATCCGAGCATTTTTAACCCGTTCCATAACAGAATCCAGACGGGCCTGGGAAACTTTAATTTGAAAAGGTTTAACTAATTCAGGCCGGGCAAAATCGGCCTTGCTGGCTGAAGTTTGAGCTGATAACACAGCTGCTGATGTATTTAATAACGTAGTTAATATCATGAGCTTTTTCATAATGATTTTTTTAGAGGTCGATAAAAACGCGGCCCGGCTGCCAATGGTAGTGGGGCCGACGGGTTGATCAGGCTGTGTATTTTGCCAGCCATTTAGCCTTAGTAGCGGCTCTTGCGTCGATGAACTCCTGGTCGGTTCCTTCGGCAATAGCATCTAGTGGGAAACGTAAGGGGCGGGATCCGTCCTGCATGTTCACCAGTTTCAGGATACCGTCTGCAATAGTTTGCGGATCCATGTTATACTGTGCCATTTTACCGAAAAGCGCTGTACCGATGGCATTGAATTTCTCTGTCGCCGCGTCGCCGTAGGCAGCGGTGATCTCCGGCTTATCCGAATGCACGCCGGTCTTTGATCCGTTGGTCATTTCTGTAGGATAAACACCCGGCTGAATAGTTACGTTCTCTATGTTATATTCAGCCAATTCATCCTGCAAGCCTTCCGATATGGTTTCAACACCGAACTTAGAGGCCAGGTAAGGAACCATGAATGGCAGCGTATGGCCACTTGCACCGGAAGTAATGTTGATGATCAGGCCTTTCTGAGCCCGGCGCATGGCGGGCAGCACTTCCTGGTATGTCCTGATGACGCCATAGAAATTAACCTCGAACATTTGTTTGATCTGGTCGATGCTGTAAGCTTCCAAAAGACCGAATCCTGTAACTGCGGCGTTGTTTACCAGCACATCTACACGTCTGTATTTAGCCAGCACCCCGGCAAAGGCATTTTTAACCGAATCGTCATTGGTTACATCTATCTCAACCACATCTACCTTAGGTAGTGCTGAAAGTTCCTGTGCCGGACCTGCATTTTTGCCGGCGATGTCACGCATGCCTGCTATAACGGTATAACCCGCTTTTGATAAAGTAATTGTGGTTAATTTGCCAAAACCTGTACTTGTTCCTGTAATGAAAATTATCTTTTCCATGATCTTATTTTTATTTGTTTTTGATTACTCAAAATTGCGTACAAGCGGTTAGCCCCACATTGATGTATGATAAAAAGGAGCATTGATATATGTCAATTGGAAATGCTTGGCTTAGCAAATCGAGGTTTACTTATGAACGTTACAACAAATAAAAATTGAACACCACAACAAAGTCCAATAGATAAATTAGCCGGAGATTTGCTGAATTAATTACAACAGCAATGGAACAATCGAAAAAAGAAACAGTATTGGTTACCGGCGGATCCGGCTTCGTGGGCAGTTACTGCATTATACAGTTACTAAAGGAAGGATATACGGTCAGAACGACGATCCGGTCATTAGATAAAATAGATTCATTAAAAGAAACACTTTTAGCCGGCAAGGCTGAAAATATGCAGAATCTGACCTTTATAGCAGCTAACCTCACGAGTGACGAGAATTGGGATCAGGCTGTCGAAGGATGTGATTACGTTCTTCATGTGGCTTCCCCTTTTCCGGCCGGAGAGCCTAAAGACGAGAATGAGGTCATTATACCGGCAAGAGACGGCGCTTTAAGGGTTTTGCGCGCAGCGCAAGCCGCAAAGGTGAAACGTGTGGTTTTAACCTCGTCGTTTGCAGCTATAGGCTATACCATCGATCCTAAGAACCATGTTTTTACAGAGGCCGACTGGACAGACCCCAATGTAAAATTACCGGCCTACATCAAATCCAAGACGATCGCAGAACGTGCTGCATGGGATTTTATGGAAAAAAATGCTGGTGCTATGGAATTGGTTATCATTAATCCTGTTGGAATATTCGGACCGGTTTTAGGAAAAACTTTTAGCAGTTCGATCGGCATGATCGTACAGTTACTTTCAGGAAAGATGCCCGGAACACCGCAACTTTCTTTCGGCATCGTGGATGTCCGTGATGTAGCTGATATCCATATCAAAGCAATGAAAGATCCGGCAGCCAGCGGCCAGCGGTTCCTGGCAACTTCAGACGGAATGATCTCATTTCCGGGAATTGCCAAAGTTTTAAAAGCTGATAGTAATTTACCTGTTGACAAAGTGCCGTCTAAAGTGCTGCCGAACTGGCTGGTAAGGGTCAGTTCATGGTTTAAGCCGGAATTGAAATCTATTGTCCCGCAGTTGGGTGTGGTGAAAACGCTGTCAAACGCAAAAGCTAAATCTGTTCTGAACTGGAGCCCGCGACCCAAAGAAACGACCATTAAAGAGACGGCAGAAAGCCTGGTCAAATTTAAGATCGTATAAGTTCCCTTTTATTATAGGCTTTTAACATTTCATTTGCGAAATTTGATCATATGATACCTGCGCATGAAAACCCTCAAATACTGATCTCCTGTTACTACAAGAGATCTGTAAATGGCGAGGATATCGTTAATCGGCATGCTTTTGCTTATCAGATCACCGGAAGCCTGACTGTACAGGACGGACGCGAGAAAGTGATCTTTGAACCGGGTGACTTTCGCTTCAACGTACGGAACAGGTTGGCCAAGTTCGTTAAACAACCTGGTGAAAGTGACCCTTTTAAATCACTTTCACTGCAATTTGACGAAGAAACGCTGCGGGAGTTTGCCCATGAGCACCATCTGACGGCTGAAGCGACATCTTATGTTCCACCCTCGTTCCAACTCAAAAAGCACCCGCTTCTTCAGAATTTTGTGGATTCACTGCAGCAGTCGCTTCCCTACTTCAGTGAAGGAAACAACGACCTGATGAAAATAAAGTTAAAAGAGGCTTTGATCGTTCTGCTTAAAGTGCAGCCTGAATTAAAAGATATACTTTTCAACTTTCAAACTCCGGGCAAGATCAACCTTAAGGCTTTTATGGAGCGGAATTTCCGCTTTAATTTAAGCCTGGCGCGGTTTGCCTATCTTACCGGCCGTAGCATTTCGACCTTCAAACGTGATTTTTTAGGAGAGTTTTCAATGACACCGGCAAAATGGCTACAGCAGAAAAGGTTAGACGAAGCTTATTATTTGCTGAAAGAGGAAAAGTTTAAAACCACTGATGTCTATGCGGAAGTAGGATTTGAAGACCTGTCTCATTTTTCATTTGTGTTCAAGAAACATTTTGGGATCAATCCCTCCAGTATTTCCTGATTGCCTGAACGGCGAAAAGCCTCCGAATAGGAAGCTGTTTTTGATCCTTGAAAGAGAACTATTATTTTGATAGTGGAATAGCGATACGCAATGTTGGCCTGTTTCCTTCAAAACGGTTGCTGGCACCGGTTTCAAAGAACATTTTCGCTTCGATCAGTACGCCGTTCGGGGCAAAGTAAGCCAGTCCGGGGCCAACGCCCAGGACGCGTTCTTTAGTACTTCCGATACCAAATTGGTCTGCATAGTAATGATGGTTCCCGGCATAACTATCCTGGTTTAGCTGGTTTAAAAAGTACGCAGCCGCTTCAACTTTAAAGCCTTTAGCTAAAGTATAGTCAACAGAATAGTTTCCATTATAGTAGATCCCCGGTTTATTTTGCTGGCCGATAATATGCGCATTATAATTGAACTGGTTTCGTGAGCTTAAGCTAAGCTTATCGCTCAGGAATAAAGTAAAAGCATGATAAGCCCCAAAGGTGTAAAGATGTGAAGACGAATTGATATTATACCTGCTGTCATATGATCCGGTCGGAAGCGTTACATCAAACTCAACACGATGGGATAAGGTTTTTCCAAACAACTTTTTATCAGACCATTGAATTGCTGTTCCCTGTACGATATCCCCAAGGGCACCAGGGTTTACAGTTGGTGCCGGCCCGTTCAGGTTGGATGAGTTGATCTGTACTACAGGTACAATTACGGTGAATCCCAGGTTCCCGCCCAGTAATTTCACAGGCGTCAGATAGATCAGTTGGTTTAGAGAAACCACCGAATTGATCTTTAGATCTGATAAAGTCCTGTGACCTGATCCATCTGCAAAATGTTTGGTTTCAAAAGCCTGTAGGTAGCCCTGATAAACCCAGCCCGGTTTACCGGCAAAGCCGTCATATACATTGGACAACCCAAGATTGGTTGGTGGTAATACCGGGTCCTGGGCAAATGCGTAACCTACATTGACCAATAAGCCGATAAGTATGGCTGCAAAAAATACCCGGTAGGCAAACCCACCTGATCGGGAAGCTAAAGAACTAAACGGCTCGATGGTCGAACCCAGATTATTAACTATCGTATTATGCTCAAAGATTTCCTTGAGATCTTCGGCATTTTTATGATTTAGTGATGGTGTTTTCATACAGCAAACCTACTGGTGGAGGGAAAACTCCCGAATGATGTATGGCAAGAAATTTGATTGATAAATATCAATTGGCGCTATTGCCGTCAGTGATCAGGTAATTCAACTTTCGTTTGCTGGGGTCAGATCCTGGTACAAACCAATTACAGTTTCATTGCTCAACAGCAAATGACAATAAATAAATGCATTACATACCGTTTCGATGTTACCCAAAAGTTCAGCTCCCGCATTTTGAATCAATGATACCATTTCATGCAGATTGTCAACTTTAAAGCCTACAACCACATTCGTGTTTTTAAACAGGTATTCCGGATAGCAAGCTCCGGGTCCGTAAAACTCCATTATTGTTCCATCATCCATGCTATAAACTGTTAATCCCGGCTGAACCGGAATTTTCTTCAGTTTAAGGCCTTCGGATAACAATATTTTAAACAGGTCACCATCGGCGGTACCCGTTTTAACCGAGATCCGGGTTATCGTTTTTGTCTTTTTCATATTCAACTTCATTTAAACCGGGATTGGCCAGCCGCAGCGTTAAGATTGCACTCGGCCTTTTCCGGCAAACAAAATTGAAAGATCGGAACCAGTAAAAAATTGATATAAAATAAAATAGCACTTGATAAATGTCAAGTGCTATCAATATTGCGGAAGTCAGATCAGCGTTTAACGATCTGTTTTCTGACCCGGCTTAAAGTCTCCGCGGTAATGCCTAAATAAGAGGCGATCATGCTCTGCGGAACGCGCATAGTGAGATGGGGAAATTTTTCCAGAAAACTTAAATATTTATCTTCAGCGCTGAGGCTGATAAAGGTATGGATCCTGTTTTGAGCAACGAGGAAGCTTTTTTGTAATATGGCATTGATCATATTGTTGAATGCGGGCACCTCGGTACATAGCCTGTCAAATTTTTCCTTGCTGATCAGGGCTACTTCTGAATCTTCTATAGCATCAATATTATAGATTGATGGCTGCCCCGTTTGAATGCTTTCGCGGTCGCCAATCCACCAATTCTCTATAGCAAAATTTAAAATATGTTCAACCCCTTTTTCATCAACGGTATAGGTGCGTAAGCATCCCTTGGTGACAAATGAGTGGTTTTTGACAACATCTCCTTCCTGGCTGAGATACTGTCGTTTTCTGACTTTTTTTATAACCGCCGCCGCCGCAACTGTTTCCAGTTCCTCGGCAGTATAGTTGCCTTTTCCTTGTAAATAAGTTTTAAATGCCTCGATCACTATCTGTTTTTTTGGTGAGTAAACGATTAAAGATAATGAAGAAATTTTATTATAAAAAGGATTGTGATGCAGGAATAACATTGGCCTGCATAAGTCATTTGTAAACAATTGATTTAAGTCAATCTTATTTCTTACGATAAGTCAATGGAGGCGGCCAATGTACTAGCCATTTTTGTAGTGTTAAAACAACATAAAATATTAAAAAAAATAAAGACATGAAAACTGCAAAAGAATTATTATTGGACTATCTGGAAAACGTAGGTAACCCTGATTTTCAGATCGAATTATTTGCTGACGATGCGGTATTTGAACTGCCATACCTTGCCAGCCTTGGCATACAGGCCCGTTGGGAAGGCCGTGAAGTACTATATAAGTTCTTAGGTAATCTGCCAAAAACTTTCCCCGGATTCAAATTCAAGAACATTCAGATCCATATTGATACACCTGATCAGGCTTTTGGAGAATACGAGGCAACTGCTGTTATTGCATCAAATGGCAAAGATTACGCCCAGCACTATATGGGCCGTGTGGTAGCCGAAAACGGTAAGATCAAATTGATCCGGGAAGCTTTGAATATGGTACCGGTCGTTAGGGATATTAAAGGCATCGCTATTGACTAAACAATAATAAAGCCTCCTGCACCAGTTGTGAAATAAACCATTTGTGCAGGAGGTCTTTGGTATCAAACGTTTTAAAATTATTTTAATCTTTATCCTCATGAAAAAACGTCGTGTACTTAATTTATGCTTCCTGAATATCTTGTTTTTTTTGTTTCCCTGAACAGTTTTGCTCAGCGTAATATAAAAGAAGGCACTTCAATGACCTTGCTTGCAGTGCAGAAAAAATATGACCTCGATCCTTCCCGCCCTTTGTTAAAACGTATTGCCAGGACACCAGATAAGGTTATTAAAATGTTCCGTGACGCAGGCATGTCACCAACTGAACACCAACTGACCAATGAAGAAGAAATCATTGTTGCTTCGGCAATTTCGGCGCTTCCGCCATTGCATCAGCGGGTTTTGAAACAACATTTAAAAAGCATCAGCTTTTTAGATAATATGCCCAATACGGCACTAACATCAACGATCACTACAGATGGAAGTGTCAATCTTTACCATATCACTTTCAGGGCTGGTATATTGCATCAAAACATAACTGAATGGGTAAATGAAAAAGAGGCCACCTGTTTTTCAGGAGGCGACTCCACAATTTCAGTTTCGATCCGGGCAGGCCTGTTAAAAGCATTGACCTATGTTTTGCTTCACGAAGGAACACACGTAGTAGACGGTTCAATGCATCTGATTTCATTAGACTCGGTAGCCGGTAAACCACATATGAATGATTTTACCAGGGAGTTTTCAAAAGGAATATGGAGCGACATTAATATACTTCAGTGGCCTGTCAAAGATTCCTTAGTTTTTAAAAGCCGGTTTCGGCCGGGCGGACGCCGCTATCTCTACACAGAAGCTTCACCGGTTTATGCAGGACTTGTCAGAACTCCTTTTGTATCGTTGTACAGTACAGCAAGCTGGCATGAAGACCTGGCGGAACTTCTGACTATATACCATCTTACTGAGATTTATAAACAACCATTTCGCATTATCATAAAACGACCCGGAAAAGTACAGGTATTTGAGCCGATGAAATCAGCATTCGTTCAGAAACGCCTGAAACTTCTCCACCGTTTTTATGAAAAGGCTTAGCCCTTTAAGTTGAGGAACATTATTAATAAGAAGCATTAATATATCCTGGAGTCGTAATGTGCACAGCCCGGCGCAAAGGACAATGACCATACAAGACAAAAACAATGACCTTTTCAGGCAGGGCTGACGCATAAGAAACGTTAAAAACGGGAGGTGTTGCCAACAAAATGTTGATAAAGAGGTGATAAGTTTAAGGGTTGCGGTTGTCAAAAAGGCTTTCAAGTTTTTTTCTTTGTAAAAAAGAATATGCCCACATCCCTTCACGATCATTTCAGATGGATACCCGATCCACGCACGGGCAATAATAAGAAGCATAATTTACTGGAAGTAATCATTTTATCGGTCTTGGCAGTGTTATGTGGTGCT